>JAIRKE010000055.1 GCA_031260295.1 Azonexus sp. | reverse complement strand
TGTTGTTGCTCACTGAAAATTAATCATCAAACGCGGGTTATGCGCGTTGAAAATTGAAACCGCTCCAACTCACTGCCCCAGACGCAGCTTGCAACGAATCCCCGCCGGCAGATCCTGTTTTGCGTTGTCCAGTTCGACCTGAACGCCAAAGGTTCCAGCCGCCGAGTCGATGACCCGATCGATGGTTTTGATGCGCGCATCGATATTCCGGGTAAAAGGCTTTTCCGGCACCACCACGACCACATCTCCAATGTGAAGCTCGGGGAACAGCGCAAAAGGCAGAATCGCCAGGACCACCAGTGGGTTGGTCTGGGCAATCTTCAGGATGGGCTTCTTGCCCTCCCCCCCGTCCACCAGCGAGCCCGGATGCAGGTATTGATCGACAACGGCGCCATCGAACGGGCTGCGCAGCACGCGGCGGTTGAGTTGGTCCACGGACTGGCGGTGTTCCATTTTGGCGATCTGGCTATTCTCCTGCGCACTCACGAGTTCGGACTCGGCCAAGAGCAACTCGGCCTGCGCATCATCACGCGCCTGGGCCGAAACAAACTCCTCCTCCAGCAACTCGTCCATACGGCGGGCCTTTTCGCGTGCTGCCGCCACCTTGTTACGCGCCGTCAGCAGAGCCCCCTGGGCCTGCGCCCGATAACGCGCCGCCTCGGCCGCGCTGCGCTCCACGCTGGACTCGATGGTGGCCAGCACATCGCCCTTACGCACCAACTGACCGCGGCGTGCATGCACCTGCTGCAGGATGCCCGAAACGGGGCTGCGCAACTCAACCATTTGGGCCGGTTCGATCATGCAGTCAAACTCGCCCGCAGCAAGCGCCGGGGCCATCGCGCCCACCAAAATAAGAAAGCCGAGTGAACTCAGCAAGGATTTCATTTCATATTTCATTTCACGTTTCCGGCAAATCCAATCAGTCGGCTCAATTCGCGATCCTGGCGCAGGGTCTGCATCCGGCCCTGGTAGGCGCGGCGCTCGGCCCGCCATTGCGTCCAGCGTACGGCAGAACGCAGCACATGGGGTTTCAGCACCATGGCCCAGCGCCACCAGCCAGGCAAGGGTTTGAAAAGCGTATCCTGGGCACAGACCAGCGCGCAGACGGAACCCGCATCGCCCTGGCGGCCGCTACGGCCGAACAGTTGCCGATCCACGCGCGGCGATTCATGGAATTCGGTCAGGATGACATGCAAACCACCGGCGGCACGCGCCTCAGGGGAGAGTTTGATATCGGTACCGCGCCCCGCCATATTGGTGGCGACGGTGATGCAACCCGCACGCCCGGCCTCGCTGACGATCCGCGCCTCGTCGCTATCCTGGCGCGCATTGAGTACCACGTGCGCGATACCCCGCTGCGCCAGTTCGGCCCCGATCTGTTCCGATGCCTCGACGCTGCGCGTTCCGATGAGCACGGGCTGGCCGCGCGCTGCCGCAGCATACGCGTCTTGCGCCACGGCTTGCCACTTCTCCTCGGTCGTGACAGTGCATCGGTCCGGCAGCCGTCTGCGCTGGACAACGCGGTTGGGTGGCACGCGCCGTATCTGCAACCGGTACACCGACCACAGCTCGCGTGAAGCCTCCGCCGCCGTGCCCGTGAGACCCGCCAGCAGGAAGTAGCGGCGAAAGAAACGCTGAAAGGTCATGCGCGCCAACGTTTCGCGCCCCTGCGTGATCTCCAGACCTTCCTTTGCTTCAATGAGCTGGTGCAGGCCCTGTTCCCAGGAGCGGTCGGCCATGACACGACCCGTAGATTCATCCACGATCTGTACCTTGCCTTCGGCCAGGATGTAGTGCTGGTCCTTGATGAACAGATGCCATGCCGTCAGCGCCTGGCGCAATACCAAGCTGCGCCAGGGGGGCGAGCGCCAGACGGCCCGCACCTCGGCAGGCAGCGACGGACAAGCATCGAGGGCACCGGGCAACAGCTCAATATCGCGCGCGCCCGTGATTTTAAAATGGCGCCCTCGTTCGAGAGTACCAGCAGCCGTGATGGCCCATTTCAATAGTTCAGTCTCGTACAGCCCCGGGCTTTCACGCGAGATGATCATGGGCGTGCGCGCCTCGTCGATGAGGACGCTGTCCGCCTCGTCGACAATGGCGAAATGCAAGGCGGGGATCAGCGGCTCCGAGGGGCCCACGCCAGCCGCACCCGAGGCCCAGAGCTGGCGCACCTGGGTCACGCGCATGGGCAGGGTACCGTGGCCCGCGAGTTGATCCTTCAGGTAGTCGAAGACCAGTTCCTTGCCGCTGACGTAGCAGATGGCATGGCGATAGCTGATGCGTCGCTCATCGGGCTCCATCTCGCCCTCAATGAAGGCACTATTGAGACCGAAGAAAGCAAACAGCGGCTGCATCTCCTCAGAGTCGCGCCGGGCCAGGTAATCGTTGGTGCTGATGATGTGAACGACAGCGCCCGAGCCGGCCATCGCCGTGGCAGCCAGCGCGGCCACCAGGCTCTTGCCCTCGCCGGTCTGCATCTCGGCCAGGCGGCCACTCAGCAGCACGCGCGCACCGGTGAATTGCACCGGGTGCGGCCACATGCCCAGGGTACGGCGGCTAGCCTCGCCGATACAGGCGAAGACGGCTGCCACACGCTGGGAATCCTTGAGGCCGACACCGGACTTCTTCAGCGCCCCAAGTTCCTCATGAAAACGCGCTGCGACCGCCGCATCCGGAGATTCGCGCATCGCCTCGGCCTCTTTCGCAATCGCGGCGTTGAAGGCGGAGATATCCGCCAGTCGCTCAAGCCCCGGCGGAAGCCAACCCTGGAGGCTGCGCAGGAATTGCTCGACACGATGGCCACGCTCCGCGCCACGTTCATCGCGCAAGGTGTCGGCACGGCGAAAGGCGCTGCCCGCGAGGGTACGCGCCAGCGTCGGGTCGAGATTGAACGTGGCGTCCATCAGACACTCAATTGCGCGAGAAACACCTGCCGCAGCCGCAGGAACCATTGCCAAGCCAGCGGCGTGGCGCCAAGGTTGAAACGGACATAGGCGCGATCGCCAAACACCGCGCTGGGCGAAGCTCGCACCAACCGCACTTCGATGTCGAAGGCCCGCGTCAGGCTGCGTGTGCCGCCCTGCTGCGACGGGTCGACCGCAATGTCCCCGCCACCGCTGGTTCCGAGTGCGGGCGAAACAAGATCGAACTCGCCACCGGGTACGTGGCGACGCACCTCTGCGTCGAGAACCTCTTCCGGAGAATGGGCCAGCCGCACCGAAACAGCCCGTAGACGCGAGCCGATCAGATCCCGGTCCTCCTGGCTCACGGCGACGCGAACCAGATCGGAAGGCCCGTTGACCACGACGCCCAGCACCTCGCCACGCTTGACATAGCGGCCAGCCAATTCGGTGGGCGCGGCGGGTACCCAGCGGCCGGCAACGCCCGCCTTCACGTCCAGCGCGGTGGTACGCCGCAAGGCTTCGGCCTGGCGCGCCTGGCGCGCCGCCAGTTCGTGGCGGAACGATGCAGCGCGCACCACGTCGTCCACCTCGGCCTTGCGCAACTGGGCTTCGGTTTGCGCCACGGCAGCCATGGCCGTCGCTGCCTCCGCGGTCAGCGTCAGGCTCTCCAGCCGCAGCAGGGGTGTGCCGCGTGTGACCGGCTGGCCGGCCTCGCTCTGCACCTGCACGATGTGCCCGGCCACCTCCGCGCGCACGATCGCCTCGTCCGGCAACCAGACCACGCCCTGCACCACGGCGTTGAAAGGCAGCGGTACCAGGCCAAGAAATACAACGGCCACGAGAAGCGCCAATACCGTGCGACGCATGGCCACGTCGCGGCGGCGCACCAGACCCGGCGCCTCGCGCAGGTGCTTCCATCCTTTCCACACCGGCATGACCAGGGAGGACCAGGCGGCAGCCAAGGCCATCAGCGCGCCGACGAACAGATATTCGGAAGCCACGAACCAGATGATGCCGATGACGATCAATACTCGGTACACCGGCGCAATGGCGCCGTACACGAACAGGATGATCCGTTCGCCACGGGCTTCCATGGGCGGTTGCGCATCACGCGCGTCAAAGGCGTAGCGGTCGAAGAGGTAGGCCCAGTATTGCGTGGCGCGCTGCGCGAGGTTGGGCATCTCCAGCAGGTCGGAGGCGATGAAGTAGCCGTCGTAGCGCATCAGCGGGTTGCCGTTCACCAGAACGGTGGATACACAGGCGATCAGGATCACGTTGAAGGCCACTGCCCGCACCAGCCCCGATTCGGCCATGCTCCACACGTAGACCGCCAAGGCGCCCAACACCAATTCCGCCAGAATGCCCGCCGCCGCCACGATGGCCCGCGACCACTTCGACGGGAACCGGTACGATGAGGTGGCATCGACATAGGGCACGGGCGTGAAGACGATGAACATCAGGCCGATCTCGCGCACCTGGCCGCCCCAGGCCTTGACGGCCATCCCGTGCGCCCATTCGTGTACCGCCTTGACCAGCGGATAGGTAAACCACAACAGCACCACATTGCTGCCGGCCAGCACGCGGTCTGACAGGTTGTTGGTCAACTCCCCCCAGTGCTGCCAGGCCAGCGCCATCGCCGGCGTCACGATCAGGAGCCACAGCAACAGCACCGGCCAAGTGAAGAGCATGCGCGCCAAGCTGGCTTGACGCTCGAACCAGGGGTCGGGATGCCATAGCGGCAGCTTGATGCTCATGGGGTTGAACAGGCTCTGCTTGAGCTTGGCACGCTGCTGCTTGCGATGCCGCTGAAACACCTCCTCCGCATCGGGTGAAACCTGGGTTTGCAACAGGTCGTTCGAATACAGCGAAGACATGAGCTGCACCAGTTCATGCTGCGAAATCGCCTGCCCTCCATCCTGGAGCGCCGTATTCGCAGGCGCCTGGGTGGCGAGCTCGCAGGCTGCATCCCAGACCTCGTCCAGGGTGCGCCGGCCATCGAGCAATTGCAGCACCTGCCACACCTGCGGCGTCATGCGATGAAAGCGCTGCGTCACCGGGTCCTGCAGCAGGATCCAGGGTTTGCCGCGCAACATCCGGTGCAGTGGCCGGACACCCTCGCGCAAACGCGGGCGCAGAAAGCGCACCGCATACCAGTGTTCGGAAAGCAGAGTGTGCATGGCGGGCGAATTTCCTCGCTCAGCCTTCGGTGCGGGCTACCACCACCAGCCCCACAGTTTGAGCCGCAGCCAGTCGATGGAGGAGCGTGTCCACACCGTCAGCAGATTGCTGCGCCCCACCTCGACCTTGCCCACGCCCTGCATGCCGGGGCTGAGCGCCGGCACCTCACCGCGCCACTCGGCCTCGACCCGGAAGCCGTTGACGCCTTCCTCCACCTTGGCCGTGGCTGTAACGCGGACCACTTCAAAAGCGTAGGTGGTCTGCGGCTGTCCGGTCAGGCGCAACATGCCGGGCTGCCCCACGTGAACCCGCGAGATGTCGCGGTCCGCCACGTGCAAGACCACCCGATAGCCACCTGTGGTCGCGATCTCGAACATCTCCTTGCCGACCTCGACCGGGCTGCCGATCTGCTGCGCCCAGTCACCCGTGACCACCAGTCCATCCATGGGAGCCACCAGACCCGCCCGCGCCAGCTTGGCCTCGACCAGGGCCATTTGGGCCTCCGCCTGCTGCACATCGGTCTGGGCCAGGATCAGTGCCGGCGCATCGTGCTCGGCCATGGCCTGGCGCGCCTTGCCGGCCGCCTGGTCGCGCTCGCTGCTGAACTTGTGCTGTTCGAGCCTGAGTTCGCGATCATCCAGACGGGCCAGCAATTGCCCCTTGGCGACGGTTTCTCCTGGGCGTACCAGAACTTCCGCAATAAAACCCTCGAAGGGTGCAGTCAGTACCTGCCGCACGCGGCCCTCGATCACGGTATGGGCGGTCACTCGATCTGTCACCGGCCAGATCAGCAGCACGAACAAGGCCAGGGCCAGCGCTCCCGCGCCCACTTTCCAGGTCAGGTGGCCCGGGCCGCGGAGTTTGCGCCAGCCGCTACGCAAAGCATCGGCCGAATGCCTGAAGAGGCTACGCTCGGCCTCACGCCACTGTCGCAACAGCGGCTCGCCCAATCCGGCACTGGCGCGTAAAACGGTTAGTACCTCCTGCGAAAGAAGCGTATTACGGCCGTCCCGTCCGCGCACCACCAGCACCGCCACAGGCTCGCCGCCCCCCAGGATGGGCAGCGCCCACCAAGGCTGCTGGTGGATCTCCTGCATCTCCACCATGGCCCGCATGGCCACATCGGCCGCCTCATGGACCGCCGGCGAGGCCTTTTCCGCCCAAGCCGTGTCGGCCGCCACCCACCAGTGAGGCAGGTCGCGCCGGATTTCGAACAGGGTAAAGCCCGCATCAAGTTCGGGCGACTCGGCCCGCGCCCAGGCCGCCGTGCGGTTGATCCACTCCTGCGCCGCCGCACGCGCGCTGGTTTGGGAATCCACATGTCCCATCAGTTCCAGCAGACGCGCGGCGCGCTGGTTGTGCGTCAGGCTGGCGGCCGAGAGCGCCAGTTGCAGCCAGCCCAGCGACAGCAGCACCAACTGGATCGTGCGCTCGTCGTGAGGTGGGACCAGTAATATGCCCAGCACGCCCATCTGGCCGGTGGGCAATTGCACAGCCGTGGCCATCAGCATGTCGGCGCCGGCGGCCGCACTCACCTTGCCCAGGGCTACGGGGTTGTCGGCGGATATGCGTGTACGCAACTCGACCCAACACCGATCCAGGGCCTGGTCGTCCGGCGGGAAGTCCAGGTTCCAGCCTGCATCGGCGCTGTGTATGGCGACCTGTCGGCAGGATACGCCCGCACCGGCAAGGCGGGCGCGCCAACCGTTTACCGCCGCATGCAGTTGTTCGCCAGCGGCGGCAGAGGTTTTACGATCAATACCCGCAGGTTGGGCCTGTACCGTCATCGATGGCTGCGCTGGCGGCTCCGCGTCCTCATGCGGCGGCACATCCGTGTTGGAGAAAGGTTCATCTGTCTTCATGCGCGCCTACCGCGTTTGCCTGGCGGGTAGCAATTCGACCTGCGTCACAGGCACCAGCATGGTATCCAGCGACTGGATGTCGCTGTCGTCCACACGACCGGTCAGCGCCTTCAGTTTGATGTAGCCCACCCAGGCGTCGTAACGAGCGCGAGACAGATCGCGCCGAGCCTCGAACAGGCGGCTTTGCGAATCCAGTACTTCGGCGTTCACCTTCATGCCGACCTCGTAGCCGCGACGGTTCGCGCGCAATGCCAGTTCCTGCGAGCGCACGGCCGTTTCAAGCCCATGCGCCTGACTGATGGCCGACAGGGTGGCCGACACGTTCTGACGCACGTCGAGGTTCACGGTACGCAACGCCGCATTCACGTCGCTTTGCGCTTTGTCACGCATGGCGCGCGCCTCATTTACCTTGGCCTGGGTGGCCCCGCTCGCAAATAGCGGGATGTTGAGGCTCACGCCCACCGCCGAACTGTTGCCGCGCCGCGGCATGCTGGTGAGGTAGGTACCGGTATCGCTGCTGTGGCCGTAGGTGTAGGTGAGGTCCAGCGTCGGCGCATGCCCCTGCCAGGCCTTGCGTACCTCGGCCTCGGCCGAGGCAAGCGCCTGCTGCGCCTGTCGCAACTGCGCGCTGTTGCCCTGCGCGGCCGTGAGCCACTGCGACGCGCCATCGGCGGCCTGCAACGAGGGCAGTTGCTTGCCGTCCAGCCCGCGCCGGAGCAGAGCTGCCGCACTCTGGCCCGTGAGTTCCGTCACGATCTGCAGTTTCAGATCCAGATCGAATTCCGCCGCCGACACTTGCGCCGCCACGGCATCGGCCTTGGCCTCGGCCTCGCGCACGTCGACGATGGGGGCCATGCCAGTCTTGAAGCTCTTTTGCGCCAGCGCCAACTGTTCAACCGTGGACACGCGCTGCGCGCGGACCAACTCCAAAGCATCGCGGGCCTTGAGCGCCTCGAAGCAGGCTTCGACCAAACGCTGCGCCGTCTCGGCACGGGCCTGGTCCACTTTTGCCTGGGCCTGCTGCACCTGCGCCTCGGCTGAGTCGAAAGCCGGGAACAGCTCGCTACGCAGCAGCGGCTGGGTGACCCGGAAGTTCAGTTGTTTGTCGCTGAAATCGCGCTTCTCGTATGCCGGCGCCTCCCGGTAACGGGTATCGTTGTAGTTGCCCGTCACCGCCGCGCTGGGACCGAAGGCCGCCAGAGCCTGCACCCGGCGCTGTTCGGCAGCCCGCAACTGCGCTTCGGCGCCAATGACGGCGGGATCTTTCGCCAGGGCTTGCATATAAAGCTCGGGCAGTGACTGGGCAGCAGCCGTTCCCGCAGTCAGGCTGCCGGTCAGGCACGCGCACAGACAGAGGCGTCTCCCACTATTCAATATTTTTCTCAAGCCGGTCATGGTGGTGACTGGCGTTGAATGTTCTGAAGCATCCGGTGCTCGTCGATTGCCGCCCGTTCGCGTTCGATCTCACGGCGCAATTCTTCCTCGCTCGGCAGCACCAGACGGTATCTGCTGGCGAACAATTGCTGGCTTTCATGCAGCACGGAGTAACGCGCCACCGATTGGTCTTTGCTGCCGCACAGCAGGATGCCAACGCTTGGATTGTCGTCCGCGCTACGGCGCTGGTCATCATAAAGACGCACGTACATATCCATCTGGCCAATGTCCTGATGCGTCAAATGTCCGGTTTTCAGGTCGATCAGCACGAAGCACTTGAGCAGGTAGTTGTAGAACACCAAGTCAATATAAAAATCCTGGGTTTCCGTGCTGATGCGCTGCTGGCGTGCGACAAAAGCGAAACCCTTGCCCAGTTCGAGCAGGAATTGCTGCAAGCGATCCATCAACGCCCGCTCCAGGTCGGCTTCCAGTAAACGCCCGGTATCCGGCAAGCCAAGGAACTCCAGCAACACCGGATCACGCACGAAATCGCGCGGCGACTGCCCAGAAACCTGAACACTTTCGGCCGGCATGCCCGCCTTGTCACGACTGGACAGCAGACGCTCGTAGTACAGGCTGCCGATCTGCCGTTCCAACACGCGGGTGCTCCAGTTCTGTGCCGCCGCTTCGCACATGTACCACTCGCGCGCCTGTGGCGCATCCACCCGCAGCAGCAGACGGTAGTGGGTCCAGCTCAATTCGGAACGCACTGCGTTCCAAATTGGAAAGCTTTGGAAAAATGCCCGCATGTTGCGCAGATTACGTTCGTCGAACCCCTTGCCAAATTCCTGCACCAGGGACTGTCCCAACTGCGGCAGCAGGCGCTGACCATAGCCCGCCCGTGTCTGCCCTGCCTGCTCAAACTCGACAATATGGCGACCAATCTGCCAGTAGGTTTGCACCTGAACTGCGTTGACGCTACGCACTGCCTGTTGCCGGGCCTGAAGAATCAGGCTACGCAAATTGTCAAGCAAGGGAAGCGACAGTTCGGGATGGCTCATGGGAGTGCTGTTTTCTCGGCGAATGTTGCTGGTACCTGACGGCTCAGGGTACCCATTATGGGCATGCCTTACCGCTGGAGCGGGCATTTTACCGTTTGTCGATCTCATCTCAGACAGTAAAAGCCTGGCTCCAGGCGCCATGCCGGGTCTGTCGACCCGGCCCGCCGTCGAGTCAGCCTGCGGTTGGCAGCTCCGATCTCACTTCCCCATCAATTTCACCCACTGATCCTTGGCTGTCTGTTCCAGTTTCTGCATCCATGAGTCGTCCGCAGTGTTCTCCTCCTTCGTCGGCTGCGCTGCCACGCTGAATTGTCCGGCACCGCCGGGCTGGGGTGTCAGCGGGCCAACAATGATTTCGGCGGGCATCGTCAGGGTTTCGGCGCTGCCCATGGACGTGGTCAGGGTGACGTAAGGATTCAGGGCGGGGTTGCTGGCCAAGGTTGTGGCGATCACATCGACATTCAGCGCTCGTGCCACCGTGGCTTCTTCACCCGTGGCCGACTCCGTGGCCGTGGCTCGGATTTCCAGGCTCAACGGACCGTTGAAGCTGGAGGGCGGTTGCAGCATCAGGGCGGCCGTGTTCCAGCCGGTGAGGTTCAGCGGGTTGGTGTCCGTTACCGTGATGCTGTGGTCGCCATCGGTCAGGATGCAGCCGGTGGGCAGGCCGGCCAGGGTGAGCGTCAGGGTCTCCGATCCATCCGTATCGTTGAGTGCCGCGTGGATGCTGGGTAGGGATACCCAACCATCCGGGTTGGGCGGCACGGCTTTGGCGAGAACGATGTCGTCGAGCATCACGCTGTGGCCGTTCAGGTGGTCAGGCGTGGGTTCGTAGACGATGCGGATACTTTGTGGCTGGCCGGTGCCTGTGTATTGGTAGCTCACGGTTTGCCCGTCTTGCGCCTTGCCCAAGCTGGTACGGGCTGACACTTCCAGCCTCACGCCATCCACGTAAACAAAGAGGTAATCAGCCGCAGTAGCGGGCGAACCGGCGAGGTCGAAGCTCAGGGTGTAGGTTGCCCCGGCTTCGGTGTTGACCGTGCGTTCGATGCCCACCGTTTGATGCCCGCTGTTGCCGGCGACTTTGAGTTCGAGCCAAGTATCGCCGTTACGGTTGATGAGGCTGAAATCCTTGTTGTTCCCGCCTTTGGGCGAGTCGTCGGCTTTGAGCAGGGTCCAGCCGTCGAGGATCGTGGCGTTGGTTGATTGGCCGGTGGGAAGCTTGTCCCAGTCGGTGCGGAAGATTTCGCGCAGGGCGACTGCCGGGTGCTCCCATTGGAGGGTGGGCGCATCGGCAACGGGGGTGATGTCGATGTCCAGCACGGTTTCGGCGCTGGTCAGTTTGCCGTCGCTGACCGTGTAGGCCAGACGCGCGTAGTGGGCCAGACGGTTGCCGTAGCCGCTCTGCGTGTAGCCCGGCCCGCCGGAGGCGTTGGCGGCGGGCACGAAGCGCAGGAGACCGGCATCGAGTTGCGCTTGTACCAGTTGTGTGCCGATGGTTACGGCCTGCCAGACGCCCCGTGCATCGCGTAGTTCGAGGCGGCCGTCGGCGGGCAGCGCGGTGATGGTGATGGTCAGTTCGCTGTCGTCATCGTCGATGTCGTGTACCGCGAAGTCGCGCCAATTGAGGATCAGCGCCGTGTCTTCCTGGCCGGTGATGAGACTACCGGTGGCGGTTGGGGCGTCGTTGATGGGGTGGACCGTGAGGCTGACGGTGGCGATGTTGGAATCGTCCTGGCCGTCATTGACACGGTAGGTGAAGTGGTCGTTACCGAAGTAGTCGGGCTCCGGGGTGTAGGTGAAGCTGCCGTCGGCATTCACGGTCAGCGTACCGTGCGTCGGGCCATCGATGATTCGAGCGTTGAGTACGTCGCCTTCCACATCGCTGGCTTCGGCCAGGAGGTCGATGAGGAGGTTGCTGTCTTCGTCCAGTTCGCCGCTCAGGTCGACTGCGATTGGGGCGTCGTTGACCGGGCGCACCGTGATGCTGACGGTGCCGATGTTGGAGTCGGCCCGGCCATCGTTTGCATACCAGGTGAAGCTGTCGGAACCAAAGAAGTCGGGGTCCGGCGTGTAGGTGTAGCTGCCGTCGGCGTTGGCGGTCAGCGTGCCGTGCGTCGGGCCGTCGATGATGTGGAGGCTGAGGCTATCTCCATCCATATCGGTGGCGCAGTCCGGCAGGTTGATGCGCAGTTCCGTGTCTTCGTCCAGCACCACCCACAAACCGCGGGCGAACGGGGGGTGGTTTTCCGGGAGGACCGTGAGGCGGATGGTGGCGATGTTGGAGTCGGCCTGGCCATCGTTTACGCGGTAGGTGAAGCTGTCGGGACCCAAGAAGCCGGGTACCGGGGTATATAGCCAGCGGCCATCGGGCTGTTGCACCAGCGTGCCGCGTTCGGGCTGCGTGATGATGACGGATTGCAAGGCGTCGCCGTCGGCATCAGAGGCCCAGGCGGTGAGGTCGATCAGCAGCGAACTGTCCTTGTCGAGCGAGACGCTGGCGTCATTGGCGACCGGGGCGGTGTTCACGGCGTCCAGGGTCACCGTCAGGGTGAAGGTGCAGGTGTTGGCCGATTCGGCTTGGCCGTCGCTGACACGCCAACTGAGGGTGTCGGTGCCGGCATAGTCGGCATCGGCGGTGTAGGTCCAGGTGCCGTCGCCGTTGTCGGTCAGCGTGCCGTGCTCGGGCTGCGTAACCCATTGCACGGTCAGGGGATCGCCGTCTACATCGCTGGCGCCGGCCAGCGGGTCGAAGGTAACGGACTCGCCGGCAATCACGGTGGCGCTGCGGTCGGCCGGGGCGACGGGGGCGTCGTTGACCGGGTGTACCGTGAGGCTGACGGTGGCGATGTTGGAATCGGCTTGGCCGTCGTTTGCGCGCCAGGTGAAGCTGTCGTTGCCGTTGAAGTCGGGTTCCGGCGTGTAGGTGAAGCTGCCGTCGGCATTCTCGGTCAGCGTGCCGTGCATCGGGCCAGTGACGATCTGGGCCGTGAGGGTGTCGCCGTCCACGTCCGTGGCATTCGCCAGCAGGTCGATGTGCAGTTCCTCGTCTTCGTCCAGCGCCAACGCCATATCGGCTGCTACCGGTGCGTCGTTCACCGGGTGCACCGTGAGTGTGACCGTGGCGATGTTGGAGTCGGCTTGGCCGTCATTGACGCGGTAGGTGAAGCTGTCGGGACCAAAGAAGTCGGGTTCCGGCGTGTATAGCCAGCAGCCGTCGTGCTGTTGCACCAGCGTGCCGTGTTCGGGCTGCGTGATGATGACGGTTTGCAAGGCGTCGCCGTCGGCGTCGCTGGCCCAGGCGATGAGGTCGATCAGCAGTTCACTGTCTTCGTCGAGTGAGACGCTGGCGTCGTTGGCTGCCGGGGCGGTGTTCACGGCGTCCAGGGTCACCGTCAGGGTGAGCGTGCAGGTGTTGGCCGATTCGGCTTGGCCATCGCTGACACGCCAAGTGATGGTGTCGGCGCCGGTGTAGTCGGCATCGGCGGTGTAGGTCCAGGTGCCGTCGCCGTTGTCTGTCAGCGTGCCATGCTCGGGCTGCGTAACCCATTGCACGGTCAGGGGGTCGCCGTCTATGTCCGTCGCACCGGCCAGCGGGTCGAAGGTGTGGGACTCGCCCGCGACTACGGTGGCGCTGTGGTCGGGCGGGGCGATGGGGGCGTCGTTGATGGGGTTGATGGTGAAGGTGACGGTGGCGGTGTTGGATACCCTGCCCTGCTCGTCTACCAGTTGGTAGGTGAAGCTATCCGTGCCGTGGTAGTCGGCTTCGGGGGTGTAGGTGAAGCTGCCGTCGTCTTCCAGGGTCAGGGTGCCGTGGGTGGGTTCGGACAAGGTTTCGATGTGGGTGATGGCGGTGCCGTCGGTGAGGTCGTTGGCGAGGATGTTGCCGGTGGCTTGGGTGTCTTCGTCTAGCGTTGCTTCATCGTCGCGGGCGATGGGGGCGTAGCTTGGGCCATTGCCTTCGTTCAGATGGATGTCGCGCAGGGTGATGCTGCTTTGGGTGGCGCCGAAGCCCAAGAGGTCGAAGCTGAGGAGGACCGGGGTGCCGGCCAGGGAATCAGGCAGGGCAACGGTATAGGTAGTGCTGCCGTCGGGGTTGATGACTTTGCTGACGCCTGGGGCCAGGCGTTCAGTGCCGTCGGTCTGGAGGTTGAGGAGTGCGTCGGTGCGGGTGAGGTCGATGGTGCCCACGACCGGCAGGCCAGTGTTGGCATCCAGTAGCGCGACTTCGAAGGCGTCGCTGGGGCCTTTGCCGTTGGTGGTTAGATTCTGGGCGCTGATCGTGAAGCTGAGGGTGTGGTCGCCCTCCCCTACCATGAAGCCTTGGGCCAGGTGGGTTTGCATCGTGGGCGACTCGTTGAGCGTCACGGTGTCGCCGGTGACCTGGATGTCGCCTTCGGCTACCCAGTTGTCGGTACCGTCCGGGCCGAAATCGCCGTTGAGCAATGTCGGGTTGATGGCGGCTTGGTAGAGGGCATGGCTGCCCTCGCCCATTTGCGGGAGTGGCGTTCCCGAGCGGCGGCGGGCCACGGGTTGGTTGGGGGTGCGTTGGTTGGCGGGCAGGCCCTCGTTTCCTCCGCTGGCGGGAAGGCCAGGTTGGGGGGCATTTTGTTCGGCCTTGACCTGCGCGACCAACTCACTCATGAGTTGCAGTTCGGCGGCGCTCGGCAGGCGGCGTTCGCCCGGTTGCAGGGTGGTGGCCATGAAGTTGCGGGGGTTGGCGCTGTGTTCGAGGCCGAGGACGTGACCGTATTCGTGGAGGAGGACGGAGAGCAGGTCCATCTTGCCTTCGGCTTCACTGCCCGGCTTGGCTTTCCAGATGTTGGGGTCAGCCGTGGGGAGGAAGTCGTCGGTGTTGTCGAACGGGGTGGGATCGAGGTACCAGGTGTAGCCGGCAGCGGTGGTGTC
>JAIRKE010000048.1 GCA_031260295.1 Azonexus sp. | reverse complement strand
TTGATGAGGTGCTGCTGCCGGCCGTGCTGCTGCTCAAGAACGGGGAAGCCTGCGTGCTGCTCGGCTGGGACGACAGCGGCGAGAAGGCCCGGCTGCTGTTCCCGGAAACCGGCCAGGGTTCGGTGCAGCTCGGTCGCGCCGAATTGCTTGCCCGCTACACCGGCGTCGCCATCTTTGCCCGGCCGCATTTCCGCTTCGACCGGCGCACCCCGCAGGTTGGCCGGGTCAAGCTGCGGCACTGGTTCTGGGGGGCGCTGGCCGGGCAGTTGCCGGTCTACCGCGACGTGCTGGCGGCGGCCCTGCTGATCAACGTCATGGCCGTGACCATGCCGCTGTTCGTCATGAATGTCTATGACCGGGTGGTGCCCAACCGGGCCTATGAAACCCTCTGGGTACTGGCCCTCGGCGTGTTTCTGGTGATCGGCGTGGATTTGACGCTACGCCTGTTGCGCAGCCATTTCATCGACCTGGCGAGCAGCCGTATCGACCTGCAATTGTCGGCCAGCATCATGGAGCGCGTGCTGGGTATCCGCCTCGAATCCAAGCCGCAGGCGGTCGGCTCGTTCGCCTCCAACCTGCGCTCGTTCGAGACGGTGCGCGACTTCATTACCTCGGCCTCGGTCACGGCACTGGTCGACCTGCCGTTTGCGCTGCTGTTCGTGCTGGTCATCGCTTTGATCGCCTGGCCATTGATCATTCCGGTGCTGCTGGCGATGGTCTTTGTCGTCATCTACGCCTACGTCCTGCAACACAAGATGCATGCGCTGTCGGAGACCACCTACCGGGCCAGCGCCCTGCGCAACGCGACGCTGATCGAAAGCCTGACGGCCCTGGAGACGATCAAAACGCAGGGCGCCGAGGGCGTCATGCAATCGAAGTGGGAGAAGTCGGTGGCCTTTGCCTCGCGCGTCGGCAACCAGATGCGCTTCCTGTCGGCGGCGGCCACCAGCGGGGCGATGGAAGTTCAGCAACTAGTTTACGTTGTTGTCGTCATCGGCGGCGTGTACCTGATCGGCGACGGCAAGCTCAGCATGGGCGGACTGATCGCCTGCACCATGCTGTCTTCGCGGGCGGTGGCGCCGCTCGGCCAGATCGTCGGCTTGCTGATGCAGTTTCACAACGCCAAGGTGGCGCTGACCTCGCTTGAAGAGGTCATGACCAAGCCGGTCGAGCGGCCGGGCGACGCGGCCTTCGTGCATCGCCCGGACCTGCGCGGCAACATCGAGTTTCGCGATGTCGATTTCAGCTATCCCAACAGCCCGGTGACCGCCCTCAAGGGCTTCAACTGCCGTATCGCCGCCGGCGAGAAGGTCGTGGTCATCGGCCGCATCGGCTCCGGCAAGACAACTTTGCAAAAGTTGCTGCTCGGCCTCTACCAGCCGACCGCCGGCGCGGTGCTGGTCGACGGCGTCGATCTGCGCCAGCTCGACCCGGCCGACCTGCGGCGCAATATCGGCTATGTCGCCCAGGACGTGACGCTGTTCTATGGCACGCTGCGCGACAACATCGCCATCGGCGCGCCCTACGCCGACGACGCCAGCATCGTCGCCGCCGCCGAGGCGGCGGGGCTGGCCGAGTTCGTCAACCGCCACCCGGATGGTTTCGACATGATGATCGGCGAGCGCGGCGATTCCGTGTCCGGCGGCCAGCGCCAGGGCATCGCCATTGCCCGGGCGATGCTGCTCGATCCGCCGATCCTGCTGCTCGACGAGCCGACCAGCGCCATGGATTTTTCCTCGGAGCAGCAGTTCAAGGAGCGCCTGAGGCAACTGGCTGGGCACAAGACCATGCTCATCGTCACCCACCGCAACAGCCTGCTCGATCTCGCTACCCGCATCATCGTCGTCGATGACGGCCGCGTCGTCGCCGACGGTCCGCGCGACCAGGTAATCCAGGCGCTGCAAAGCGGGCGCATCGGAAGGGCATCATGAAAATTCTCTACTTCCTGTTCCGTCCCTTCCAACTGCTACTGGAAGGGATCGCCCGCCTGCTGACGCCCGTCGTCGAAAAAATACTCGGCCGCCTGCCGAGCCGGGAGGAAATCGAGGTCGTCGATTTTGCCACCGACGCCGATCTCGCCATGTTCCGCCAGGAACCGCTGCGGGCCCGGGTGTTGCTGCGTTCCATCGGTATCGTCATCGTCGTATTCCTGCTCTGGGCCGCGGTCGCCCAACTCGACGAAGTGACGCGCGGCGAAGGCAAGGTCATTCCCTCGCGCCAGCTGCAAGTGTTGCAGAGCATCGACGGTGGCCTGGTGGCCGAAATTCTGGTCCGCGAAGGCGACGTGGTGCAGCCCAATCAGTTGCTGATCAAGATTGACGAAACGCGTTTCGTCTCCTCGGTCAAGGAAAACCAGTCGCAGGCGTTGGCGCTGAAGGCGCGGGTGGCGCGCTTGCGAGCACTGTCCGATGGCAAGGAGTTCGTGCCGCCGCCGGAAGTGCTGCAAGAGGAACCGGAAATCGTCGAGCAGGAACGCCAGATTTATGCCGCCAAACGCGACCAGATGAATGCCGCCGTGTCGATCGCCCGGCAGCAACTGGCCCAGCGCCAGCAGGAACTGAACGAGGCGCAAGCGCGGCGGGCGCAGGCGGCGCAAGGCTATGATCTGACCTCGCGCGAATTGGCGGTGACCAAACCCCTGATCAATTCCGGCGCCGTTTCCGAAGTCGAGTTGCTGCGTCTCGAACGCGATGTCTCGCGCTACCGTGGCGAGCGAGACATGGCCTCGGCCCAGATCACCCGCGCCCAGGCGGCGATCGGCGAGGCACAGCGCAAGATCGAGGAGGTCGAGCTCAACTTCCGCAACGAGGCTGGTCGCGAACTATCCGAAGCCGTCGGCAAGCTCAACAGCCTGACCGAAGGCAGCGTCGCCCTGTCCGATCGGGTCACGCAATCGTCGATTCGCTCGCCGGTCAAGGGCACGGTCAAGCGGCTGCTGGTCAATACTGTCGGCGGCGTCGTCCAGCCCGGCAAGGACATGATCGAGATCGTGCCGCTGGAAGATACGTTGCTGCTCGAAGCCCGTGTTCAGCCGCGCGACATCGCCTTCCTGCGGCCTGGCCAGCCGGCCACGGTCAAGTTCACCGCCTACGATTTCGCAGTCTATGGCGGCCTGGAAGGCACGCTGGAACACATTGGTGCCGATACCGTCACCGACGAAAAAGGCAATGCCTTTTACATCGTCCGCGTGCGTACCAACCGCCCCGGCTTTGGCGATGCTAACCTGCCGATCATTCCCGGCATGGTGGCCGAAGTCGACATCCTAACCGGCAAGAAAAGCGTTCTCGCCTATCTGCTGAAACCCGTCCTGCGAGCCAAGAGCGTAGCCCTTTCGGAGCGTTGATATGCAACACTGGTTTATTGACAGACAGCCACTCGCCCTGCCCAACTGGCTCGAAGCCATGCCGGCGGCACGCCTTCTCGCTCGCGCCCAAGGCGCCACCGCCATCGGCTCCGGCATTCTGTGGTTTCGCCAGCGTTCCGGCGAAGCGGTCGCCGCCGTTCTGCCCGCCGGCCAGCCGGCCGCCGGGCAGCATTGGGTGCTGCTCAGCGACGAGCCGGACGAAGAAACCGTGCTTGCTGCCCTGGCCGCCGGCGCCGCCGGCTGTTGCAACAGCTATGCCGCGCCCGACGTGCTGCAACACGTGGCGCTGGTCGTCGGCAACGGCGGCCTGTGGGTCGGCCAGAGCCTGTTGAACCGGGTCATGAGCGGCAGCGCCCGGATTCTCGAACAGCAGCGCCAGGCCGCTCCGGTCGACGACTGGTCGGCGCATCTGAGCGAGCGCGAAATCGAGGTCGCCCGGCTGGTCGCCGGCGCTGCCAGCAACAAGGAAATCGCCCGCCAACTGGATATTTCCGAACGCACGGTCAAGGCCCACCTGACCTCCATCTTCGAGAAACTCGGCCTGCGCGACCGTTTGCAGTTGTCCTTGCGGATCAACGGCTTGTCACTCTGATTGGGTGCAGTCCCGCAACGCATCCGGGACTGTACTTTGGTGCAATGGTCAGGGCGTCGCGCCCTGCCTAGACTGACAACATCACAACCACACTCTGGAGTAGCATCATGGCCCAAGCTCAGATTTACGCCACAGTCTCATCCCTCAGTGGCGAAGCCTATGCCCGCAATGCCGAAGGGCAACTGCGCTTGTTGAAAGTCGGCGACGTCATCCGCGAAGGCGAATCCGTCATCGCCACCGACGGCGCGCAAGTCATGCTGCAACTTGCCGATGGCCGGCAGCTTGCCGTGGTGCCGGGCGACGTCGTGCGCCTCGACGCCGAAGTGGCCGCCGACTTCAAGCCGGATGCGACCGATAGCGCCGTCGCCAATGATCCGCAGGTTTTCCGCGGCGTCAGCGAAGCCCTGGCCCGCGGCGAAAATCTCGACGAACTGATGGAAGCACCGGCAGCCGGCAATGTCGGGCCGGGCAATCAAGGACACACCTTCGTAGAACTGGCGCGCATCGTCGAAGGCGTCACCCCCTTGGCCTACGAGTACGATACTGAACGCGGCCAGGAGTTGCAGCCCTTTGAGGGCGGCTATATCGTAGCCGCTGGCGAGGTCCCGGATAATCCTCCCCCGCCGCCAGAGCCGCCCATTGAGCCGCCGGCTCCTCCCCCGCCGCCGCCGCCTCCTCCTCCCCCGCCTCCGCCTCCGCCTCCGCCTCCGCCTCCGCCTCCGCCGCCTCCTCCGCCGCCTCCTCCCGAGCCGCCTGAGCCGCCTGAGCCGCCTCCTCCGCCGCCGCCGCCGCCGCCTCCTCCTCCGCCGCCGCCGGTCGACCATCAGCCGATCATCAAGATTGTTCCGAACGACCCGAACGATCCGCGCAATCCTGTGACTGGGTCGGCTGGCGGTATCGTGGACGAGGCCGGTCTGAACATCATTGGCTCCAACCCGGATCTGGCCAGCCGGACGTCGAGTGGCGTTTTGAACATCACCAGCGGCGATGGCATTGCTTCGCTTGTCATCGTGGACAAGGATGGGAACTCGATAGATGTCAAGGGTGCCACGGCTGCTGTGCCGGTGACCGTGCTCGGGGAGAATGGCACGCTGACGATCACGTTTGTGGGTGGCAAGTACCACTACAGCTATGAGCTGACGGTCAACTCGACCGATCACACGACGGTAGATAGCAAAGCCTCTGACAACGTGAAGAACGACTTCACGGTGACGGTGACCGACAACGACGGCGATTCAGCCCAGGCCACCTTGAGCATCGCCATTTTCGATGATATGCCGGTGGCGCAGGATGACTTCTTCACGGGAAACAAGATCGCGGATGTGTCCGGCAACGTGCTGGATGGAAGCGGCAGCATCGGCGGCCAAGCGGACGTGTTTGGCGCGGACGGCAAGGGTGGGGATGTCACGCTGGTGACTGGCTCGCTGACTGGCGGCGACGAAACCCGCCTGACCTTCAATGCGGACGGCACCTTCACCTACACGCCGGATGCTACCGACGCGGATGAAGTCAAGTTCCAGTACCAGATCACGGATGGCGATGGCGATACCTCGACGGCGTGGGTGACCATCACGCTGAACGCGGTGCCGAGTGCATTGACTCCGGACACCGTAACGACCCCGGAAGACACGATCTTTACCGGCAACGTGCTGACCAACGACACCAATCCGGGCAAGGTGGTGAGCTTCGAGGTTGAAGGTACTCCCTACCTTGTCGGCGAGACTGCGGTGATCGCGGGCGTTGGCTCGCTGACCTTCGATGTCGATGGCCTCGGCGGGTACACCTTCGATCCATACCCGGATTATTCTGGCCCGGTGCCGCAGGTGACGTACACCACCGACGCTGGATTGAGCAGCACGCTGACCATCTCGGTGACGCCAGTAGCCGATACGCCGTTGGTGGCGATTGAACTGGGTACCCCAGTGCCATCGGCGCCTTTGGTCATCGACGCTGCCAACAGCTTCACGAATCCCGGCGACCTTAGTACGCGCAAAATTGTGCCCATTCTGAATCCGGACTTCGAGATGACTGCCAGAAACGCGGATGGCACCGAGGGTCACTTCGGGACCGGCTTCGGTGGTTTTGGCGTGGGTTGGTACAACGACAACAGGGACGCCGGCAACCTATGGGGAGGTGATGGAGACCGAATGGAAATCGGTTATGACCCGGTGCTGGATGCATCCGATAAGTTGACCGTGACCTTTAACGTCCCCGTAGCCAGTGCGACGGTCGCCCTCACTATGCTCCACACAAGCGAGCATGCGCTTGTCACGGCGTATGACAAGGATGGTAATGAGGTTTTCACAACGGGCGCACTTAAGGGCCTGGGCGACAGCATAGACACGATCTTTACAGTCGCAGCGACGGATGGAAAGGCGATTCACCGCATCGAGTTCACCACGCCTGGCATCGCAAGCTTTAACCCGAATGGCTCTGTCTCCGCAAGCGATGATTACTATATTAAATCGATCACGTACCAGAAAATGGACGTCATGCCGATCGACTCCATCACCGTGGCGCTGCAAGATACCGATGGTTCGGAACATGTGAGCGGCATCGTGGTTGCCGTTCCGGATGGCATCCTGTTGTCGGTGGGCGAAGATTTGGGCGGCGGCCTCTGGAAGCTGCCTGCGGCCAATGAAGGCAACTATGTCTACGCGCTTGATGGCATCGGCAATGTGAGCATTACCGGTCTGGAAATGTGGATTCCGCCGGGGTTCAGCGACCCGGTGACGATCAAGGTAACGGCGACCGTGACCGATAGCGCCACGATCGATGGCGCAACGGTGACCGACTATGTAAACGGTTACGCCTCGGTTCTGATCGGCACCGATGGCGACGATACCTTGGTTGGCAGCCCCGGCAATGACATCATGACCGGTGGCACGGGAGCCGATACCTTCGTCTGGAACCTGGGCGACCAAGGAGTGCCTGGCGCGCCGATGGTCGATAAGGTAATGGATTTCAATGCGGCGCCTTTCGCCGGCGGTGGCGACAGGCTCGACCTGAAAGATCTGTTGCAGGGTGAAAACCAAGCGGGCGGCACGGGGAACTTGACCGACTACCTGCATTTCACGGAATCCGGCGGCCACACGACCATCCATATCAGCACCAGCGGCGGTTTCAGCGGCGGTTACAATGCGGCCTTGGTGGATCAGCAGATCATCCTGCAAAACACCACGCTCACGGGTCTCGACGATCAGGCGATCATTCAGAATTTGCTGACCAATGGCAAGCTGGTGACCGACGTCTGAGCGCTCGCAGCGCCATGCCAAAGGGCGGGGATTTCCCCGCCCTTTTTTCGTTGACTGTGTCCGGTTCTGCTTAGCCTTCGTGCAAACGCAGCTTGGCCACCGACGGGATGTGGATTTTTCGTCCTTCGACGGCGATCAGATCGAGGTTGATCAGTTCGTGCAGGATGCGCGAGAAATGTTCCTGGGTCAGGTTCAGGCGCGAAGCGATGATGCCCTTGTTGGTCGGCAGGGTGATGGTGACCCTGGTGTCGCCGCTGCCGTCGGGCAGTTCGCGCAGCAGATAGCCGATGATGCGCTGCTTGCCGGAGTGCAGCGAGTAGGATTCGACGTCGCTCATCAACTCGTGCAGGCGCATGGCCATGCCGGCCAGCATTCGGTGGCACAGCTTGTGGTCGCGTTGCAGTTCCTCGTAGATCGCCGCCTTCGACACATGCAGCAGCAGCGAGTCGGTCAGCGCCTGGGCAAAGACGATGTAGGGCTTGTCCATGAGCATCAAGGCTTCGCCGAAGCTCTGGCCCTGGCCGAGGATCTGGACCACTTTTTCGGAGCCCTGGGCCGAGGTGAAGGCCAGCTTGATCTGGCCGTAGACCAGCAGATGGAAGCCGTTGCAGGGGTCGCCCTTGTGGAACAGGATGTCGCCTTTGCCGGCATAAATCTCCCGCGTGGCCTTGGCGATCCGGCCAATTTCCTCGGTCGCCAAGCCGTTGAACAGCGGCACGTGAGTAAGCAAGGCTTCGATATTGATGGGAGGATGTGACTGCATGAATTCGTGGCCGGATGGAAACGCTCTCATGCTCCCATCGGCCTAGTTCTCCAGCAATAGACCAATCGGATTAATCTCTTGTTAATTGGGCGTAGAGCAAGGGCAGGCGGCGCGGCAGTTCTTCCGGCTTGCGGATGACGCAGAAGCCGGCCGGGCCGAATAGCCATGGCAGGTAGGCGCCGGCTTCGCGGTCGATGGTCACGCAGAAGGGGGTCAGGCCCAGGCGCCGCGCCTCGTGCACCGCCATCCGGGTGTCTTCGATGCCGTAGCGCGAGTCGTAGAGATCGAGGTCGTTCGGCTTGCCGTCGGTGAGGATCAGCAATAGCCGCCGGGCTGCCGCTTGTTCGCCGAGAATGCTGGCCGACTGGCGGATGGCGGCGCCCATGCGGGTGTAGAAGCCGGGCTTGATGGCGATGATGCGGGCGCGGGCGGCGGCATCGTAGGCGCCAGCGAAATCCTTGAGCAGATGGAAACGGATGTTCTGCCGGCGTAGCGAGGAAAAGCCGTAGATGCCGAAGCGGTCGCCGGTGGCGGTCAAGGCTTCGGCAAACAGCAGCAGCGAATCGCGGATCACATCGACGATGCGATGGGTGTCGGAAATCCAGGCGTCGGTCGACATCGACAGGTCGGCCAGCAGCAGACAGGCCAGATCGCGCTCGCAGCGCGCCTGGGCGAGATAGCCGCCGGTTTCCGGCGTGTGGCCGCAGGCGCGGTCGGTATGATTGCGTACGCAGGCATCGACGTCGAGTTCGGCGCCGTCCGGCTGCGCCTTCAGCCAGCGCCGCTGTGGGGCCAGCGCGGCAAACTGGCCGCGCAGCTTGCGGGCGGTGGCGGCCAGTTCTGGCGGCAGCGGCTGGCGACCCGCATCGCGGGCGATCATCGGCTGTAGCAGGCAGTGGTGTTCCAGCAGCAGCCCCTTGCGATAGTCCCACTCGGGCAGGGCGATGCCAGGGCCGATCGGCGTATCGTCCTCGGCCGCCGAGGGCAGGTCGAGATCGAAGCGGACGCGCGAGACGGCGGTTTCGCCATCGCGAGTTAGCGACAGCTTGTCGAGATCGCGGGCGGTGTTGCGCGCATTCGGATCGTCGTCATCGTCGTAGGCGCGATTGACGCGCACGTATTCCGCCCAGGTCGGCACGCTCTCGGCGCGGAACATGATCAGGGTCGGATTCTTGTTGTCCGGCGCCTCGACCTGTTCGGCCTTATGCGCGTCCGGCGCCGCCTCGGCGCGGGCACCGCCTTCCGGCGGCAAGTCGGCATCGGGATCGGCGACCTGGCCGGCGGCCAAGTTTTCCTCGGCGGCGATCAACCACAGCAGCACCGGTTGCGGCGGGCGTGATTTGCGCGAAACCAGCGGCGGTAGCCCCTCGGCAGAACCGGGCTGGAGCAATGCTTGGCGGATCGCGGCTTCCTGAGCCGCCTCATCGGGCTGTAGTTGTTCCGGGGTGAGGCGGGCGGCCAGATGGGCGGCGACCAGCTGCTGGTAGCGTGATGCCAGGCCGGGGAAGCGAGCCAGCGCGGCGGCGCTGGCCCGCTGGTTACGGATGAACCACGGTTGCCGCGGCGCCACGTCGCAGGCCGCTTGGGCGGCCAGCCATAGGTAGAGGTCGCGGTTCAGCGCGGTTTCGGGGAAGGCGGCGATTTCCGGGGGCAGGCGCAGGGTTTCCGCATCGCGCCGGGCCAGCGCCTGTTTCTCGTTGCTGCCGGCCAGGCGTTCCAGCCAGCGGCGCCGTGCGCCGTGCGCGTCGGCCGTAGCGGCGCCGATCTTCAGGCCGGGATCGCCGCCGAAGGCACGGAATAGGATGCCGGCGGTCTTCTCGACTTCGGCCAGCTTGACCGCGGCGGCCGGGTAATGGCCGCCGGCAGCCTTGGTGACCCAGTTGTGCCAGAGCTTGCCGACGAATTCTTCCATGATTAGGTTTTCGTCCCGGTGCTTCCAGAGCCTGCGGAATGGTCAGTCTCGCCATTACGGGGGTGGACGATCCGGCTGCTGTGCGTCGGTGGGTTTTTCATTCCAGGCGCGGGCCGATCAGCGGGAAGCGCCAGCGCTGGCCGCTCATGGCCTTGGTCAGCGCAACCACGCCGAACAAGATCAAGGTCGAGTGGATGCAGGTGAAGTAGAGAATCAGTATCACCCAGGTCCACCCCTCGTTGAGGCCACCGGCGAGGAGGATCAGGCCGCTGAGCACGACGATCAGCAAACCGCCCCACAGGCTGACCAGGGTTGCCTGGTAGAGATGCTGGTGAGCCAGCGGCGGGGCGCTGTGACGGTGTTTGAGCCACAGCCTGGCGAGAACGGCGAAGGCGATCCCTGGCAGCAACAGCAGGTTGATCAGGAACAGCGCTTCGGCCAGTACGGCGAGCCCCTGGCCCGCCTGCTCCTCAGTGACGCCAAAATTATCGTCCGAACGTGGCATTGACGATCTCCATCAGAGCCACTGCCGTTTCTTCCTCGTCGGTCAGGCTTTCGACCAGGGCGGCGCGGCAGGCGGCAGAGACATCGAGGCCAGCCTGAATCAGGCTGGCGGCATAGACCAGCAGGCGGGTGCTGGCGACTTCTTCCAGATCGCGGTCCTTGAGGGCGCGGAAAGCTTTGGCGATGCCGACCAGGCGCTTGGCCAGATCGGCGTCGCAGCCGGTTTCGCCGATCAGGATCGAGATTTCCCGCTCGGCTGTCGGAAAGTCGAAGCGCATCGAGACGAAGCGCTGGCGGGTCGACGGCTTCAGGCCCTTCATCAGATTCTGGTAGCCGGGGTTGTAGGAGACGACCAGCATGAAATTATCCGGCGCTTCCAGCGTTTCGCCGGTGCGGTCGATGGGCAGGATGCGGCGGTCGTCGGCCAGTGGGTGCAGCACCACCGTGGTGTCCTTGCGCGCCTCGACCACCTCGTCGAGATAGCAGATGCCGCCGCCGCGCACGGCGCGGGTCAGCGGGCCGTCGCACCACCAGGTGCCCTGGTCGGAAATCAGGTGGCGGCCGACCAGATCGGCGGCGGTCAGGTCGTCGTGGCAGGCCACGGTGTATAGCGGCAAGCCGAGACGCGCCGCCATGTGCGAGACGAAGCGCGTCTTGCCACAACCGGTCGGCCCCTTGATCAGCAAGGGCAGGCGCTGGCGGTAGGCATGCTCGAACAGCGCGATTTCGTTGCCGGAAGCTTCGTAGAAGGGCAGGTCGGTCATTTGAGGGATATCCAGTAAGCCAGCAGGATCAGGCCGCCGACGACGATCAGCCAGCCTTCGAGCAGGATGCGCCAGAACCACGGCGCCCCCCGCAGTTCCATGAAATCGAGAATCACCAGTCGGCCCTTGATGAAGGCGATGACCAGCATGGCGACGATGGCGGCGGTACCGGCGGCGCCGATTTCGCCGAGGTACCAGGTGATGCCGGTGGCGGCGACGAGCACCAGCCAGGCGCGGTGGGCGGGATTTTTCAGGGCGTTCATGATTAGCGCATCACATAAACGAGGGGGAAGAGGATGATCCACAGCAAATCGACCATGTGCCAGTAGGCCGCGCCGCTTTCCAGCCCGTTGCAGTTGCCCGGCCCGTAAGCGCCCTTGCGGGCCTGCGTCCAGATCACCGCCAGGATCACCATGCCGAGGATCACGTGCATGAAATGAAAGAAGGTCAGCGAAATGTAGAACATGTAGAAAGTGTTGGTCGACAACGAAATGCCGGCGCCGAATTTCTCGGCGTACTCGAACACCTTGACCACCAGAAAACCCGCACCGCACAACAGGCCGAGCGCGATATGGCGCGGTATCGCCGCCTTGTCGTCGCGGTGCGCCGCCTGCACGGCTAGCACCACGAACCATGAGCCGGTTATCAGCAGCAGCGTGTTGATCGCGCCGGCATGGCGATTCAGCGTTTGCTGGTAGAGGTTGAACATCTCCGAGTCGTGCGCCCGGGCAAAGGCGTAGGCGGCGAAGAACACCGCGAAGACCAGCATCTCGGCCAGGATGAAGACCCAGATCGCCAGGTCACCGGGTAGGCGCGCTTGGTCCAGGGCGGGAGCGGTGGAGGTGGTCGATTCGGTCATGACGGCGATGATAGCGACGCTGTACGGGCACGAACTTGATATGCCCTAAGAAGCCGGATGAAGCTGGACTACCCGCGACCGCGGGAGTCGTCGTTGGGGGGAATAGCCATTGCCTGCCGGCGGCCGACTCGGGCAATATGCAGCGAGATTCTGGAATCCGTACCATGCCGCCGCCAGTCATCCACCAGCTCGAATCGAGCAAAATCTTCACCCTGATCGAACCAGGGCCGGTCGTTCTGGTGACGACGTGCGATGGTGGGAAAAACAACATCATGACCATCTCCTGGACCATGGTGCTGGATTTCTCGCCGCGACTGGCTATCGCCACCGGGGCCTGGAACCACTCCTTTACGGCACTGCGCCAGACACGGGAATGCGTCATTGCCATACCCACTGTCGATCTCCTCGACCGGGTGCTCGGGATCGGAGCCTGTTCCGGCGCCGATACGGACAAGTTCACCCGTTTCGGGCTGACGCCGATGCCGGGCAATTTCGTCAAGGCGCCGCTGATCCAGGAGTGCCTGGCCAACATCGAGTGCACGGTCGTCGACATCATCGACCGGCACAATATCGTGGTGCTTGATGCTATCGCTGCCTATGTCGATGACGCGCGCCGGGAACGGCGCACGGTGCATGCGGTGGGTGACGGCAGCTTCGTCGTCGACGGCCGCAAGCTTGATCGACGGGAAGCGATGGCGGAAAAACTTCCGGCTGGGGTTTGACCCTTTGCCGCGCTGTCCAACCAGGAAAGAGAGGGGCGATGATCTACACCGTCGAAAGTGACAAGTCGTGCTTTGAGGTCGCTGTCGATCTGGAAGAGGTCGTGTTGCGCCTCGGCCTGTCGCTGCAACAGGTGCATGACCACGGCGAGATGCTGCGCCGTCGCGGGTTGGAATGCGACGAGGAATTGCGCATTTTTGACATCGCCAGTCCACGCCTGAGCGCCAGTCTGCTGGCTTGCGACATGCGTCTGGGCTTGGCGTTGCCGTGGCGGATTGCCGTGTTCACCGAGGATGGGGCGACGCGGCTCGGCCTGCTGCGGCCGTCGATCTTGCTGGCCGCGCTATCGGCGCGGCCGGAGGTGGCGCGGCTGGCCGGTGAGTTCGAGGAAAAACTGCGACAGGTGATCGACGAGGCGCGTTGAGCGCCGGTCACAAAAAAAGCGCGAACCGGATGATTCGCGCTTTTGCTGTGAGCCGAAGGAAGCAGGCTTAGGCGGCCTTTTCTTCCTTGTCCTCGACGAAGAAGCTGAGGATGTAGAGGATCAGGCCGATCAGGAAGACGACGCCGGACCATTCACGCATCCAGTAGAACAGGGCGATCTTGTCCTGCGCGACCATGAACGGCAGCGGGGCGTCCGAGGCGCGTTGCAGCCACACTTGCAGGATGCCGGCGGCGGTCAGGAACAGCGTGATGAAGACCATGGCCACGGTCATCAGCCAGAACGCCCACATTTCCAGCACTTGCGACTTGTTGCTGTTGGCGGCGCGGCCGCGCAGGATCGGCATGGCGTAGGAGATCATCATCAGCACGACCATGACGTAGGCGCCGTAGAACGCCATGTGGCCGTGGGCGGCGGTGATCTGCGTACCATGTGTGTAGAAGTTCACCGGTGCCAGGGTGTGCAGGAAGCCCCACACGCCGGCGCCGAGGAAGGCCATCACGCCGGTGCCCAGCGCCCACAGCACGGCAACCTTGTTGGGATGCTCGCGGCGGCGACGGTTGACCATGGCGAAGGCGAAGACGGTCATGGCGAAGAACGGGATCGGTTCCAGCGCGGAGAAGATGGAACCCCACCACTGCCAGTATTCCGGCGTGCCGATCCAGTAGTAGTGGTGACCGGTACCGATGATGCCGGTGATCAGGGTCAGGGTGACGATCACGTACAGCCACTTCTCGATCACTTCACGGTCGACGCCGGTGGTCTTGATCAGCACGAAGGCCAGGAAGGAACCGAGGATCAGTTCCCAGACGCCTTCTACCCACAGGTGTACCGTCCACCACCAGAAGAACTTGTCGATGACGATATTGACCGGATTGTAGAAGGCGAACAGGAAGAACACCGCCAGACCCCACAGGCCGATCAGCAGCACCGTGGCGATGGCCGTCTTCTTGCCCTTCAGCACCGTCAAGGTGATGTTGAACAGGAAGGCCAGGGCGACGACGACGATGCCAACCTTGGTTGGCAGCGGCTGTTCCAAGAACTCGCGGCCCATCGTTTCGACCAAGTTGTTGCCGGTCAATTCAGCCAGGGTGGCATACGGCACGGCCAGATAGCCGACGATGGTGGCGGCACCGGCGACCAGGAAGATCCAGAACATGGCCAGCGCCAGCTTCGGGCTGGCCAGTTCGGTCTCGGCTTCTTCCGGGATCATGTAATAGGCACCACCCATGAAGCCGAACAGCAGCCAGACGATCAGCAGGTTGGTATGGACCATGCGGGCGACGTTAAAGGGAATCTCGGGGAACAGGAAGTCGCCGAGCACGTATTGCGCACCGAGGATCAGGCCGAACAGGATCTGGCCGACAAAAAGACCGATGGCGGCAATGAAGTAGGGTTTTGCAACCGCTTGCGATTGATATTGCATGTCGTTTTCCTCTTCTCGATCAGCCCTGATCGTTGGGCGGCCAGTTGGCGGCGTTGATCGAATTGACGTGCTTCAGGAAAGCCACGATGGCATCCAGTTGCTCGTCGGTGAAGTTGAACTGCGGCATGCTGCGGCGCCCCGGGATGCCCTCCTTCGGACGGGCCTGGATGAAGGCCTTGGTGCCTTCGTCGCCATAGCGGACGACCACGTTCATCAGCTCCGGCGCGAAATAGGCGCCTTCGCCCATCAGGGTGTGGCAGCCGATGCAGTTATTGACTTCCCACAGTTTTTTGCCCTCGGCAATCTGCGGCGTGATGTTGGCCCGCATGTCCCGCTTCGGCAGTTGCGAATGGGTATCGAATGACAACGCCAGGAACAACAGGAAGAAGAACACCGTCCCCCCGTAGAAAATGTTCCGCGCCATCGACTTGGTGAACGCGCCGCTCATCGTTTTCCCCCTTTCGGAAATTTGTTTGGCCGGGCGATGTTATTTTTGCGCGCCGGGGAGGGGCTTTGATGTCGGCTAAATTTTGAGAAAGTAGGGAAACACGCGGCTTTGATCCGAACGGCAGGCGATGGTCGGTGTATGGCGTACACCCTCCAGCGTGCACGCCAGTCAGCGATCCGCCAGACCGATCTCGCGGGCTGTCTGCGGCCCGATCACGGTGGCCGCCAGACCGGGCGGGATGTCGCTGCGGTCAACAGCGAGCGGAATCCGGCCGCCCATGATCTCGGCCAGTTTCTGCGGCAGCAGCGGCGAACGCTCGGGTTCGGCGTAGCCCTGCGGGTGGATCGGCTGGCCGCTGGCCAGGTCGTATTTGTCGCTGGCGCCAAAGACGTGCAGCAGTTCGTGGGTGATGACGACGGCGTTCTGGCGATGCTGCGGACGGCTGGCGAAGGCGTGGATCAGTCCGAGCTGGCCCTTGCTGAGGCCGGTCGAATGGGGCAGCGCCGCCAGCCGTTCGGGATCGTGATAGAGAACGAACAGGCGCACCTGCGGCTTGGGGCCGGTGATGTCGTCGTGGCTGGAGGCCCACCAGCGCAGCTTGAGGCTCCACAGGATGGCGTCGAGGGCGCTCGGCCGTGGCGGCGGCAGGGGCGGGGTGGCGGCGAGCGGCGGCGCGACGCGGATCACGAGCGGTTGCAACACCGTCTTGCCATAGCCACGGATTTCGCCTTCCAGCCACTGGCCGATTTCGGCAAAGCTGTCGGCGTCGAGTTGCGCGATATAGCGGGCGGTGGCCGGCGAATCGTCGGCGGCGATCGGGTAGAGGGCGACGTGGACGGTATGTTCCCAGGCCGTCAGGCGGCTACTGGCGCGCCAGGCGCCGAGGGCGACGGTGGCGAGAACGAGCAGTAGCAGGAAGATGCGAAATTTGCGGAACATGCGGGCCGCATTATAGCCGGAGTGCCCGGTGATCGGGCGCTACCGTTGCCGGGTTAGCCGCGTAGTCCAAGTTCCGCGCTTCCGTTGCCATCGGCCACGGCGGGCAGGTGGCGGGCCAGCCAGGCGCTGATGTACGGTGCCGCATCCTCGTCCGCCGCCAGCTCCAGCTCGCTGTAAGGGCCATGCAGATGAGCGCGGGCGCGGCGGAAAGCGGCCTGGTTGAGATTGTCGTCGGCATCGAACAGCATCAGCAGCGGCGCGTTCATCAGCTCCAGTGCCTGCCGGCCGGCACGGTCGATCAGGCCGCCGTGGCAGGCCAGCACGCGTACCTGCATGTCGCGCTGGGCGGCGACGCGGATGGCCGCCGGTGTGACGTCGCCAGCGGCGAACAGGGCCAGCGGCAAATCCTCGGTGTCGCCGTCGTCGCGCAGCAGATCGAGGAGATCAAGCAGGCGCTGGCTCAGACGCGGGACGTTTTGCGCCGTATCGGCGAATTGCAGTTCCCTGGCGGTCAGCAGTTCCATGTTCAGGGTCGCGTAGCCTTGGGCGACGAGGCCGGTGGCGATCAGGTCATCGCGGTCGGTACGTTCGATGTGGGCGATCAGCACCAGTCCGCGCGGCTGTTCCGGCCGTTCGAGATAGCCGTGCAGGGTGCCTTGCGGCGTGCTCAAGGTGAAATGACGGTTCATATGGCGAGGCGGATGGGAATGCGGCGGGCGCCGAAGGCTTGGCCATCATGCCCGAGTTGTCGGCCGAAGTGGCCGGCCAGCGGTGTCTGGCAATGCCGGCAGTGGCCGGCGGCGGTCAGCTCGTAATGCCGGATGTCGTAGCCGTCGCGGACGATCAACGCCGCCCGGCAATGCGGGCAGTAGGTGGTACCGCCCTCGCTGTCGCGCACATTGCCGGTGTAGACATGGCGCAGGCCGGCATCGAGAGCGATGTGCCGGGCTTGGCGCAGCGTGGCCGGCGGCGTCGGAGGAAGGTCGGTCATTTTCCAGTCGGGGTGGAAGGCGGTGAAGTGCAGCGGCACCTCCGGTCCCAGTTCGCGGACTATCCAGGTGGACAGTTCGGTGATTTCCGCCGGGCTGTCGTTGTGACCAGGCAGCAGTAGCGTGGTGATCTCCAGCCAGCACTCGGTTTCTTGCCGGATCCAGGCCAGCGTATCGAGTACCGGCGCCAGGCTGGCACTGCACAGCTTCTTGTAGAAATCCTCGGTGAAAGCCTTGAGGTCGACGTTAGCCGCGTCCATCGCGGCGAAGAATTCGCGCGCCGGCTCGCGGTGGATGTAGGCGGCGGTCACGGCGACGTTGCGCACGCCCGCTGCGCGGCAGGCTTGGGCGGTGTCAATGGCGTACTCGGCGAACACCACTGGATCGTTGTAGGTGTAGGCCACGGCGTCGGCTCCGTGGTGCCGGGCGGCGGCGGCGATAGCCTGTGGGCTGGCGCTATCCATCAGGCGGTCCATGTCCTTGGCCTTGGAAATGTCCCAGTTCTGGCAGAAGCGGCAGGTCAGGTTGCAGCCGGCGGTGCCGAAGGAAAGGATGCTGCTGCCTGGGTAGAAGTGGTTGAGCGGCTTCTTCTCGATCGGGTCGACGCAGAAGCCGGAAGAGCGGCCATACGTGGTCAACCGCATCGCGCCGTCGACCATCCGGCGGACGAAGCAGGCGCCGCGCTGGCCCTCGTGCAACTGGCAGTCGCGCGGGCAAAGATCGCACTGGATGCGGCCGTCGCCGAGGGGGTGCCACCAGCGGCCGGGATAGTCCGAATCGGGGTGATTCATGGCCTGTCTTCCCGCCATTTCTCCACCGTGTAGCGCTCCAGGCGCAGATCGGAACCCCAGTAATCGGCGGCCAGACCGGCCTTGCGCTTGAGGTGGGCGAGGAAAGCGGCGGGGTCGGGCAACTGTTCCCAGACCTGTGGCAGGAAAGTGGCGCGGTGGCGGCCGGCGCTGAGGATCACGCCGTCGATATGCGGCCGCAATTGCGTCAGCGCGTCGGCCTCATCGCGAAAGGAGAGCGGCTGGGCCGGCGTCAGCAGCGAAACCTCGACGCGGATATCGGCCAACTCGCCGGCCGCCAGCGGCGCGAAACGCGGATCGCGGAAGGCAGCGGTGCGGGCATTGGCGGCCACGTCTTCGGCCAGCGGCCGCCAGGCTTCCAGACTGCCGATGCAGCCGCGCAATTCGCCGTGCCGGGTCAGAGTGACGAAGCTGGCGCCCGGTTGACGCCACTCGGGCTGTTCAGCGACCGGCTGCGGAGCCAGGCCGAAGTGCTCGCTGATGGCGTTGCGGGCGAGCCGCAGGAGGCTGATGCCGGGTTCATCCACCGCCAAGTTGACCGGCGGAGAAGCAGTTCGGGTTGAACGCAGTGTTAGACCGTGAGATCATGCAACGCTTTGTTTTTGGGTGGCATTTAGCCTGAAAAAATGCTGCCCCTTTGTAGGGTACCTGCCTGTGATCGTACCCTGTCGGCGGGGTTTGGCGTTGGGGTTTTCGGCTTTTCTGATATAAAAAATTGGGGCAGCTGGAATGTAGGCAACCCCTTGGGGTTGTTCATCATGGAAGGCGTCAGGGGGTTGGCGGTGGCTAAGTTGCGCACTGTAGGCCATCCCCGCCTTTGTGGTGGAGGCGGGCAACTTATCCACGCTACGGCTTATCAATCTGCGATCTCGCCATTGACTTGTGTGCCCCAGTTAGGTGCGCACTCGTGCTTGTGTCGCGCATGATCCGCTCCAAACTCTCGTGCCCCATACTTTGTTTCGATATCTCAAAGTTCTCCGCTAACCACAAAATATAATATTGAAGAAAAGTTGGGATGCGCTGGATTTGACTTAACTTGACTGTACCGGAGAACTTGCCATTAGGGTCTATTTCCTCTGCCCATCCTTCGCTTGGAACGTAGAAAAACATGAATGGCAACTTAAAAACTGCATAGTACCGATACGGGTCATCAAAAAACCGTATATCAGGCCCACCCACCTGCCGATCTAGCAGATATGTCATCGAAACTGGCAGCCCATAGAACGGCGGTTCTCCATGAAACGGTGCGATGTAGATTGGAGTCGTCACAACCCCCTGCTTAATCTGCTGCTTGGCCGATGCCAAGAAATTGCCCATGACTACATTATCTTCTTCTGTACGACTATTGTGTCGATTGAGCAAGGTCAGCAAGGTTCTCCAAAATATCGAAAGTACGCCCACACGCATGGCTTCCGTGACGACGATTTCCTGCGATTGACTGCGATAGTTGGCAATTTTCTTGAACACTCCCTCAGCTAACTCCGTTTCCATGACTGAGAGGTTGCCTTCGCACGCTCCGCATAGCAGGTATTCTTTGGGGCCATCCTGTTCGCGCACATTCACATTGTCGCTGCTTCTCAGGTAAGGTGTTGCGCTGGTGCCCTTGACCCATTGGTATACAAACTTCGGAATGCTGTGCGACTCTTTAAGGACGATATTTTCCTGATTGCAAAGTGCGCATATGCCAATATGTTCTTTAATTTGATGAGATTTATTCATAAAGATGAAAATGATTCAAATTTTCCTATACGTCATCAACAGTGTTGCGTGGGGTCTTTCGTGTTGAGGCTTCGGACAGTCTCGCGGTGCTGCCCGTCAGCGTTGGCATAGATGAGGCGGAAAACAAAAACGCCGTGCCGGTTCTGGCGCAGGCGTGGGGTTTTGATGGTCATGGGTGGTGTCCATAAGTGGGACACTAACACCAAAAACAATCCAAAACCGTTGTATATCAACACGTCGCAGACTTGTGGTCGTTCGCAATGTTAGAAGGCATCTTTCCCCTCTGGCTTCAGCAGCTTGCCAGACCTGCCATCAACGATAACCGATGCAGAAGATGGAATGGAGTCCCAAGGAGCCCTGATTCCGATATTCCAGTTCATGACTAAGTAATAGTGGCGATCATCGACAAAGAAGTCACAGATATAGTGCCCATTGCAATAGCGACGGTATAAGCGATTAACTTCTTCAGGGGAGATTGTGAAGTCAGGTGGAATGCGAGCGCCTTGCTTAGGATGTAGCTCTGGTGGATTTAGTGCAGGCGAAAACTCCCCGCCACTACCGATGAATTGTAGTTCACCGTGAGTTCCCCACGTTTCGCACCCTGCCACCAGCACGGCTGCTATGAGTATGGCAATTGCGTGATGTCGCATGTTGTGCCCCTAATGAGCGAACGAAAAAGCAAACGCCGCATAGCCGACGACCCGTTCGCGGTCGCCAGCCGTGTCGCCGGAATTGCAGCATTCGATCAGTTGCGCTTGCAGTCCTTGGCGTTGGGCGGCTAGCAGCAGGCCGTTGATCGGGTAGGCACCGCAGGCTTGTCGCGGGTGGACGCGGGCATCGAAGTCCAGGATGTGGCGGCAGGTGTCGCTGTCGACCTGCTGCGCGGTGGCGTAGGGCAGGTAGTGCGACAGGTCGGAACTGATCACCAGCAGCGTCTCGTCGTCGCCCCACAGCCGTTCGAGCGCCTCTGCCACTTCCTCCGGCTCGGCGTCGCCGACTGCCAGCGGGATCAGCGTGAAATCGTCGAAGCAGCGCTGCAGGAAAGGCAGTTGCACTTCCAGCGAATGTTCCAGCGCGTGTACCGCATCGTTGCGGCTGACCTGCGGCAGTTCATCGAGCGCGGCCATGGCCGGGCCGTCGAGGCGGACGTCGCCGAGCGGCGTAGCGAAAGCCTGGACGGTGGGCAAAGCCAGGCCGCGAACGGCGACGCGGTGGGTCGGGCCGAGTAGCACGATACGGCGGATGTGCTGCCGCCACGGTGCCAGCGCGGCGTAGGCGCGGGCAGCGGTCGGGCCGGAATAGATGTAGCCGGCGTGCGGAACGATGATTGCCTTCGGCTGTGCTATCGGCAGGGCCGGTGCGGCGGCCAACAGGACGTCGACGGCAGCGCGCAACGTACTCGCGGCGGCTGGGTAGAACATGCCGGCGACGGCAGGTGGGCGGGCGGAAACGGAATTCATGGCGTCAGACCGGCGGCAGGCCGAGCATCGCCGCAAAGGCTTCGACCGGGACGGCCAGTTCGGGGACGACGAAATGCATGCCTTTCCTCTCGTCTATTCGTTCTTCGTTAAAATTAAGCGATGCCACGCCATTTCGCAATCGTCCCCGCCGCCGGCAGCGGTTCGCGCTTCGGCGCGGAAAAGCCGAAACAATACCTTGACCTGCTCGGTCGGCCGCTGATCTTCCACACCCTCGCCGCGCTGGTCGCCTGTCCCGACATCGAGCGGGTCTGGGTAGTGCTGGTACCGGACGACCCGTGGTGGCACCGTTATGACTGGTCGGAACTCGGCGCCAAGCTGGAAACCGTGGCCTGCGGCGGTGCCACGCGGGCCGAGAGCGTTGGCAACGGCCTCGGCGCGGCGGCCATGGTCGCTGCCGACGATGACTGGATTCTGGTGCACGACGCTGCCCGGCCCTGCCTCGACCAGGCCATGCTGACGAGGCTGTTTGCGGAACTGGCCGACGACCCGGTCGGTGGCATCCTGGCTGTGCCGGTGGCTGATACCGTGAAGCGTGCCGACGCGGCGCAGCGGGTGGCCGCCACCGAACCGCGCGACGGCCTGTGGCAGGCGCAGACGCCGCAGATGTTCCGCCACGGCTTGCTGCGCGCGGCGCTGGCTAGCAGCCGTGCCGTTACTGACGAAGCCGGCGCCGTCGAGGCCATGGGCTTGGCGCCGAAACTGGTGCGCGGCGATGTCACCAATCTGAAAGTCACCTGGCCGGCCGACTTGGCACTGGCCGCGATGATCCTGAGGGCACGCAAATGATAATTCGGGTGGGGCAGGGCTACGATGTGCACAGGCTGGTCGAGGGCCGCAAACTGATTCTCGGCGGCGTCGAGATTCCGCATCCGACCGGGCTGCTCGGCCACTCCGACGCTGACGCGTTGCTGCACGCGATCACCGATGCACTGCTCGGCGCAGTGGCCCTGGGCGACATCGGCCGGCACTTCCCCGACACCGACCCGCGTTACGCCGGCGCCGACAGCCGCGTGCTGTTGCGCGCCGCCGTTGCCTTGCTGGCCGAGCGCGGCTGGCGTCCAGTCAACGTCGATGCCACGCTGATTGCGCAGAAACCGAAACTGGCGCCGCACGCGGCGGCGATGGTGGCCAATGTCGCCGCCGACCTCGGCATCGCCGAGGACTGCGTCAACATCAAGGGCAAGACCAACGAGCAACTCGGTTACCTGGGCCGTGAGGAAGCCATCGAGGCGCAGGCGGTGGTGCTGGTCGAACGCCGTGCTTGAGAACGACGGCGCGGCGGCCACACAGCGGTTGTTCTTCGCCCTGTGGCCGTCGGCCGAACTGTCGGCCGGCCTTGCCGACATCGCCGCTGCCGCGGCCCGACGTTTTGGCGGCCAAGTCAGCCGCCGCGAGTCTCTGCACCTGACCCTGGCTTTTCTCGGCGACGTGCCAGGCGAGGCCATACCGGCACTGCTCGCCGCCGGCCGCCAAGTTGTCGCCGCGCCTTTCCATTTACAGATCGACCGGCTCGGCTTCTGGCGCCACAACCGCCTGCTGTGGGCGGGCTGTGCCCCGGTACCCGGCCTCCAGGCGCTGGCCGGCGAGTTGGTCGCCGCCCTGGCCGCAGCCGGCCAGCCGCTGCCCGAACGTCAGCGCACCTTCGCGCCGCATCTGACCCTGGCGCGCAAGCTGCCGGCGGCGACCTCGATCGCCGAGGTCGGCGACTTTCCCTGTACCAGCCTGCCGGAATGGTCGTGCTCGCGCTTCGTGCTGGTCGCTTCGCGCCCGTCAGCGGCTGGTTCAATCTACAGCCCGCTGGCCGAGTTCCCGCTCTCGGCCTGAATCCGATTGCTTGGGCTGAGCAGAGGCTTGACCAAGAACTAATGAGAATGCTATTTGTGGCCGGTGCTTCACCTGCGCGCGATCAAATCGAAGCACCATGCAGCATCGGATTGGAATACCCGCCGCGCGCGATCGTCGGAATCCACCCTTTATAGGAGAGCTGCAAATGAGTGACCTCGTTGTGATTGCGTTTCCCTCCGAAGCGAAGGCGGAAGAAGTTCGCCAGAAGCTGCTGTCAATGCAGAAGGAGTATCTGCTCGAACTTGGCGATGCGGTGATCGCCGTGAAGGATGACAAAGGCACTATCAAGCTGAACCAGCTCATCAATACCACCGCTGCTGGCGCGGTTTCAGGGACCTTCTGGGGGGCATTGATCGGCCTGATCTTTCTGATGCCGCTTGTCGGCGCCGCCGTGGGTGCCGCTTCCGGTGCCATAGGCGGCGCTTTGGCGGACGTCGGTATCAATGATGAATGGATGAAAGAGACTGCGGCCAGCATTCAACCGGGCTCGGCGGCGCTATTTCTGCTGATCCGCAAGCTGACGACAGACAAGGTGCTGGAGAGGCTCCAGGGTGAGGGGGGCACGGTGATGAAGACCTCGTTCGACCATACCAAGGAGGCGGCATTGCGCGCGGCACTGGCCAACGTTGAGGCGGCGGTGTCTGATTCTTCCCCGACTTGATTTACCAAGCGAGCATTCGCTTATTACTTCCGGGGGCTGCAATTTGGTCCCCGGGGGCCTATCCGGAATTTTGTGTGCGAGGCATACCATGGTCATGGATATGCCGATGAAGAAGAAACGTACCGCCGCAACTCAGGCAGCGGTCCTCGGGTCACTGCCTGAGTTGCCAGCCGCATTGCTGGATCATTGATCTGGGCTACAGGCCGGGCCAGACCAAGCCGGCCAAACAGACCAACGAACCCAACACTATCACCGCTCCCCGGCCAAAAAGCTGTCACCCGCTTCCGTAGCCCATCCTGGGTCATTCATCCTTGGCGGGATGTAGCGATGTATCGGAGGAACGGTATAGCCATACCGAATGACTCCTTATCGTGCTGGTCGAACGCCCAAGCTAACCAGCGGCGAAGCCGTCCGGGTTGAACCGCATATTAGGCATCGAACGCATTTCCTTTGCCGAGATTGCATTGTTTGCATTTGCTTTCAAGGTTGTCATCGGTTGTTTCGCCACCTTTTGACCACGGTAAAATATGATCAACATGCAGTTCAACACCCGGTTGCGTTATTGGACTTGCGCCACAAGATTTGCACCGAAAACCATCTCTTACTAAGATTCTGAATCTTTGCCGATCTGATATCTCCCGTTTGGTGCGATGCTTCAGCAAAGCAGGTTTTTCGCTTATATCCGCAGAGCCTTGCCCTTCTATGATTTCTTGAGGCAGATTCGGTGATTCTGAATTAACCCATTCAACAAATTTGCCAAGAGATTTTGACCATGAGCCAAATCTATTTTCATAGGTTCCTGCTGAGAATAATGAGTGAGGTACTTTTATCTCAGTGTATCTAGAGGATGTTCTGAACCATTTCTTTCTCATAAAATGGGTTGGTTATGGCAGAGCGCAAACCGTACCCGACCGATGTGAGCGACGAAGAATGGGTCTTTGTTGTTCCGTACCTGATTCTTTTCCCGCTGGATGCCCGACAGCGCCGTCACGATCTGCGCGAGGTATTCAATGCATTGCGCTACATTGTACGCACGGGTTGCCCATGGCGAATGCTACCCAACGATCTACCGCCATGGTCGCGGGTACATCAGCAAATGCAACGGTGGTTCAAAGCCGGCTGCTTTGAGGCCATCGTGCGCGATTTGCGCATGCTGCTCCGTCTGGCCGAAGGCCGTGCTCCCCACCCATCGGCGACGGTCATCGATAGCCGTACTCTGCAATCGACTCCTAGCAGTGGTGGTCGTGCCGGCTATGACGGGGCTAAACGTAAAAAGGGTTCGAAAGTCCATATGGCGGTCGATACTTTGGGTCATCTACTGGCATTACATGTGACGCCTGCCAACGAACAAGACCGGGATCAAGTCGCCCAATTGGCCCAGGCAGTACAGGAGGTCAGCAACCAGAAGGTCACGCTGGCTTATGTCGATCAAGGCTATACCGGTCAAAAAGCGGCCGATGCGGCGGGCGAGTATGGCCTTGCCCTTGAAGTGGTCAAGTTACCTGAGGCCAAGCGCGGCTTCGTGCTATTGCCGCGTCGCTGGGTCGTTGAGCGCAGTTTCGGTTGGGCTGCTCGTTTTCGACGCTTGGCTCGTGATTACGAGCGGCTGCCAGAAACCTTGGCTGGATTGCATTACTTCGCCTTTGTATGCCTCATGTTGCCACACCTAAAACAGGCCAGCAGCATGGTTCAGAACATGCTCTAG
>JAIRKE010000037.1 GCA_031260295.1 Azonexus sp. | reverse complement strand
GACAACGGCACAGCACTCCCCGCCGCCGCCTGGCACGACCCCGGCCAATACGGCTGGCAAGACAACGCCCAGGGCGAACGCATGCTATTGAACCAGCGCCAAGCCATCGACGCCCGTCTGAAACAAACCGAAGGCGAAGGTACGGTACGCAGCACCGCCCCTGGCACCACCTTTCACCTGGCCGACCACCCCGAGCATCCGAACGGTCAGGGCGACGACGATCACTTCCTCGTCACCGCCGTCCATCGCCACGCCCGCAACAGTTCGCAATCAGTGGTGCTTTGCGCAACTCACGGAATGCTGCGCTTGTAAAGGGAATAGCCCTTGACTTGCCAAGCGGTACCCGTCGTGTCGTCGTAGTAGCCGCTTTGGGCAAAGCCGCCTTCATTTCTCTCTGTCCAGGTTTTTCCGCCGTCATGGCTGAGCATGCTTACGTCGCCCGCTGAATTGCCGGGCCGGTTGCTGCCATCAACGAGCAGATTGCCTTGCGGGGTGATGTACAGGGCATAGCCGTTGAATCGGGAGTCGAATTCGTGCAATGGCCTGACAACGCGCTCATTGTCTAGCCAAGACACGACGGTGGGGTACATGGCGCGGTCGTAGCCTTGCCAGGAAAGAATGTAGGTATGCTCCTGATGGTCAACGAATTCGATGATGGTATGACCCGGCATACGAAACAATTCCCGAGGGGCATCATCTTCCCAGCGCAGGATGTAGGCTTTTCCTACGCCGTCTGGATGGCTTGGTGTTTTGGCGAAATAGGTTACGCGCAACGCGCCGTCCTTGCCCATAAGCACGGCATCGAATTGTTTGCGCTCGTCTGCCGGATCACGCGCTTCCAAAGGCACCCGAATTTCCGTCCAGTCAAGGCCGCCATTCGAGGTGCGCCAGATGCGCGGCCCCCAGCCAATCGCATAACCCCGCCGGGCATCCAGGAAACGCAAGAATGAAATGTTCTGATTTTCTGGCCAGTTCAGTTGTTTCCAGTTTTGACCGGAGTCCAGGGATTTGAATAGTTTGCCGGCTTGTGGCCTGTAACGTACTCCTGGTTTAAGTTCACCACGACGATCCATCCATCCGGTGGCTACGTAGATGGTTTTCCAGTCTTTGGCCAGCCACCAAGCGGCCTCTTTGGCGTACTCAGAAAAAAGTTGTTGTATGGGGCCATTGACTTGGCCACGAATGAGGCGAACTGCTCTGCGGTTGAGTGTTTCACCCAGATCATTCATCCAGGGTTCCGTGAATTCAGAGACGTATAGGGCGGGGTTCTCCAATTGTTCCTTGGTCATGGGCTTGAAGGGTGTTTCAGGATCGGCGATTTTCAACGTGATGAATTGATCGCCCTGAATACGGAAATCCCCCGGACCATAGGGCTTATCCTCTTTCATGAACGTTGAGCTGGCTTTTTCCCATTCCATATCGAATCCTGCCATACAGGCTGTCAAGGACAGCATTCCAAAATATAAAAGAAGACGAAGGGTCTTCATCGGAAGACCTTGGTAAGAGACCTAAGAGCATTCCCCACTAGATCATCCACTACATCCGCCACTGCCTCAAGGGTTTCCTTGGCTGTTTGACCGGGGGTCATTATTTTTCGTTTTACCACTTCCGCGCCACTGTCTATGGCTTGTTCCCAAGTGTCTATATCCCCCCATTCTTCAATATTCGGTTGCATACCAATTTTTCTTAAATCTGTCATATGCAAATCCGCCAGCCCCGCGTCGAGATAGGCCGGAGCATGGGTCTTGAAGGCAAATTCCTTGAATGTGATTTTTTTGTCTTCGTCAATCTCTAGTTTTAAATGAGCGCATGGAATGTTATTCATGCCTCGGTTAGGGGCGGTTTTGCAAGGAACGTTTATTATATCTCCATCCATGTTGTCTTTAAGTCCCTTCTCCATATTTCTCTGGAGTAGTTTCCGCGCATCACTTAGCCATTTTTGCCCCAGGGGGCGCAGCCTGGGCATGAGTTTAGTTCCATACGTGGAGCAATAATAATAGCCATAGCTGACATAATAGGCAGGCGGCACGTGGGTGCAGCCGCGATGGCGAACCATGAAATTGGCGTGCCGCGACCAGTCTCCATCAGAACTGTCTGCCTGAATTAATTTGTCTCGATTCATTAGCAAACGTCTGGCAACTTCTGCATCGTCCCATGGGTTCCATTTGGTTGCCCATGCCTTGACTGCCTCCCAAGTTGAAACTCCCGTTTTCTTGACGTATTCGTCGTGCAAGGGCCGATAGTAATATTCGCAGCGCCCCACGATGCTTTCAGCGGCTGGCGGGACCTGCGGGTCACAGCAGGTTACGGGCACATCAGAGCTCGAGTGGGCCGGACGTGGTTGATGTTTGGCCGAAGCCTGCCCAATAGTATCGGTATCAGTCATTTTCCTAGCTTCCAAAGAGTTGAATACTCAAACCATCTGGCACCAAGCTAGCGAGGGTTCCTGTTTCGCCTTTGTCGTTGGTTTTGCCTTCCATAACAATTTGCCCCGAAGCATTCCGGATTTGATAGCGTGTATTGGTAGCCGGAATATCTGTTCCCTCCCATGTTGCGATGAAGCGGTGAGAGTAATCCCCGACCGCTGGTAGGGGGCTGGCCTGGATAGTTCCGACCGGCAACGCTCCCAGCACCGCCGGTGCGCTCCCTGGCCCTGTAAACGCGTGCCCGGCTCCCTTGACCGAGAACTTACCGGGGCAGGCGAAAGTGATGTTTTGCCCCTGGAGGGTGATGGAAGACTGCCCGGCCTGGAAGACGATCTTCTGCTTGGCGAGAATGTGAATCTCATCGTTGCTGCTGGTGACGGTTATGCTTTCGTCCGCCAGAATTTCCAGCGGAGCGGTATGCGCCTGCAAGGTGTGGCTACCCGCCTGGGCGATGCTCCTGATGCCGCTTTGGTGGTTGTACCAACTGGCATCCTGGCCGGTGATGGCAGCGACGGTGTGGGCGCTGGCCAGGTGCAGGTCTTGCTGGACGGTGGTGTGCAGGTGGCCGCCGGCATGTGCCAGGAAACTGGCCGGGCTGGCATGTCCGATGTCGGTCGGGGTTTCGATGAGGATCAGGGGCTGGGCGAAGCGCTCGACCGGCTCGCCCAATTCGCGGCTGCCGGGTTGGGCCTTGTGGGTACTCTGGCCGCTGATGTCGCCTTGGTATTTTCCGTCCTGTTGCGGGTCGATGTTCTGGATCAGCTTGGTTTGAGATTCGTTGGCCTTGAGCGCGGCGGCATTCTGTGCTCTGGCGGTGTCCGAGAGACTTTGCGCGGCTTGTTCGGCGGCTTTCAGTTGGCTGATGGCCTCTGTTATGTCGAGCTGGGTGCTCTGGCTGTTTTGCCGGGCGCTGGCGCTGATGAGCATGCCTTCACCCGCGCGCACGGCCAGCCAGCCGTCGGTTCTGAGTTCAAAGCCGCTACCGCGCCAGGCGCCGCGGCTGGCGCTGTCGGGAGACTGGTGGATGAGGTGGCCGAGGGCTATCTGGCTGGCGTTCTCGCTATTGGCAAGCCGGGTACGCAGTTGGCCGGGGGCGTCGTCGAGCACCCATTGATTGCTGCCGGCTTCAAAGTTGTGGCTCATCCAGCCGGAGAGGACGCCAGGATGGTTGGCCTGAGCTTCATGGCCGGCACTGAAGGGCGGCAGGTCGGCACCGTTGTGGGCCTGGCCGGCGATGATGGGACGGTCGATATCGCCATCGAGGAAGTCGACCAGGACTTCCGTGTCCAGGCGCGGCAGAAAGTGGCTGCCCCAGTTGGGGCCACCGAGCCATTCGCCGACGCGGACCCAGGTGCCGGATTGGTCGTTGCCGGGGGCATGGCCCACTTCAGCAGTCAGGCCACCGGGGTTGGGGGATTCCCCGCGCTGCCAGGGGAATTGGATCTTGATGCGATGATCGCGCTCGGTCGTCAGCGCCTGATCGGGCAGGCCGACGACCCGCGCGGTTTGCGGTTCGATGACAGGTTTCTTCAGCAACGGCGGCACAATGGGTTGTTGCGCCGCTTGCGCCAGTAGCTCATTACGGTAGGTGCCGGCTTCAATACTGTCCTGACCGAGCAGTTGGGCGACCTCCCCGCCAAGGTTGTTGGCGCCCAAGTGATTGACAGCCAGCACGGTGAAGCGGGCGGCATCGCCCGTGTAGTCTTCGTGCTGGCTGATCGTGAAGACAGTGCCTTCCGCGAGTTGGCGCGCGGTGCTGGTGCCGGAAAAGCGTTGCATGCGCGATTCATGGGCGGCAAGCCGCAGATCGGTGCGCAACTGGGCGGCGTTGCTGTCTTCAAAGCGATAGGGAAGGCTCGCATCGTGCACTTCCAGCGCTGGCAGTTGGCCGTTGTCGAAGCGGCTTGCCGCGGTCGCACCGGTGGCGGCAAGACCTTTGTAGTCCCAACCGGAAAGGGCGGCGGCATTTGTCTGGACGGTGCGGCTGTCTTGCCAGATTTGCAGGGTATCGGAATCTTCGGTGGCGTGGTTGCGGTGGAAGCGGATGGTGGGTTGTGCGGCTTCTGGCAGTTCGGCTTCGCGGTCGAAGATGATCAGTTGGTGGCGGGCGTGCGAGGACTCATCGCCGGCTTCGGCCGACTGGTCGTGGGCAAAGCGGAAGGATAACCCTTCCTCGGCCAACAGCCGGGAAACGAAGGCGAGATCGGTTTCGCGGTATTGGGTGGCGAGGCTGTGAGTGCGCAGCGGCTGGGTGACTTGGCTACTCCAGTTCGCTTCTGGGTAGTCGGCGAAGACTTGGCCGAGGATGTCGAGGACGGTCTTGTCCTGGAAGAGGATGTTGTTACGGCGCCGGTCGAGGAAGGCGAGCCAGGGTTCCATGATGAGCCGGTAGCGGGCCAAGCCGCCGTCGGCGCCCAAGTGCAGTGCTCCAGTGACATAGCCGTGCCAGGAACGCTTGCTGCCGTCGGCGAGCAGGAGGCGTAGAGTGATTTCTTCGCCGAGCAGCGTTCTCGGGTCGAAGTGGGCATGCGGCGACAGGCAGTCGATGCGAAAACGAAAGCCTTCCGATATGGCTTCGTACCCCGAGAAGGTTTCGACTAGCAAGGCCGCATCGGGCAGCGCCGTCTTGAGTTCAAGAAGCCGGGCGTGCTGGGTGAAAAGATTGTCGAATAGCGCGGGTGAAGGAGGCATGGGGCGGTCCCAATAGCCAGAAAGCACTGATTGCATCATTCCATCGGCAAGTAGTCAACATGGAAGCGGGTGGGCGCGGCCTATCTTTTCAGAGCGGTATTTCATGGGGAGTCGCTGGTGTTCCTCGGACCTTGGCGGGCAAAGGTTCTTTGCCTGTAGGGTGGGGGTGGTACATAATGCGGTACAACAATCGTTCGCCGTTGTGGAAAATTTTTGTAAATCAAAAGGTTAGGTTCAATTTTCCGATCCCTCCGGGCGCGCCATCAGGGGCGTTGCCGCTGGCAGGGTGGCGTGACAATCTTGCGGGGAATGAATGATTCTGGTCACCGGAGGCGCGGGCTATGTCGGTTCGCATACCGTTGTCGAGTTGCTGGCAGCGGGACATGAGCTGCTGATTCTCGACAATTTCTCCAACAGTTCGCCGAAAGTGCTCGATCGCATCGAGAGAATCAGCGGCCGGCGGCCGCTGTTGGTCGAGGGCGACATTCGTGACCGGCAATTACTGGCCCGCCTGTTCGCCGAGCATTCGTTGCAGGCGGTCATTCATTTCGCCGGGCTGAAGGCGGTTGGCGAATCCGTCGAGCAGCCGTTGCGCTATTACGACAACAATGTGGTCGGCTCGCTGCATTTGTTCGAGGCGATGGCCGCCGTCGGGGTCTTCAATCTGGTTTTCAGTTCGTCGGCGACGGTCTATGGCGATCCTCACGCCGTGCCGATCGACGAGAGCTTCCCGCTACAGGTGACCAATCCCTACGGCCGCAGCAAGCTGATCATCGAGGATATGCTGCGTGATATCGGCCGGGCCGATCCGCGCTGGCGGGTGGCCTTGCTGCGCTATTTCAATCCGGTTGGCGCCCACGTCAGCGGCCTGATCGGCGAGGATCCGCGCGGTACCCCGAACAACCTGATGCCCTACGTGTCGCAAGTTGCAGTCGGGCGGCGCGGCGAGCTTGGCATTTTCGGCGGCGATTACCCGACACCGGATGGGACCGGCGTTCGCGACTACATCCATGTTGTCGATTTGGCGCGTGGACATTTGGCGGCATTGAACCGGCTCGACCAATGGGCCGGCGTACTGCCACTCAACCTCGGTACGGGGCGCGGCTACAGCGTGCTTGAGGTGGTGGCTGCCTTTGAACAGGCCAGTGGCCGGCCGGTGCCCTATCGCGTGGGCGACCGGCGTCCCGGCGACATTGCGGCTTGCTACGCCGATCCGCGGCGGGCGCGTGAACTCCTCGGTTGGGAGGCGGAACAGGATCTGGCCGCGATGTGCGTCGATTCCTGGCGCTGGCAGTCGATGAATCCACTCGGCTTCGATGGCTGACGCGGGGACAATGAAATTTTGTCTGCTGCTTTTTTACTCGTGACCGATCCAGCGGATTGATCTTTGGTGTGACTTTTTTCATGAACCACGGTAGCTGCGACTTGTCTTGTCGATTGATGCAAAGGCATACTTGCCCGCAGAACATGCTTTGAGGATTGCGTGCCTCAGTTTTTCCGGTGTCTTGTCTGTTTTTTTTGCTTCAATCAACTGGTATCGCCTAATCCTGTACATCAGCAAGTGTCGGATTTTTTTACAGCCTTTCCCCCATCTGTCTGTTTGGCTTGTGCCCGATGGTGAATTTCATTTACAATCAATAGGTTGTATTTGATGTTGAGGATGGTGTGAATATTGCGTGTATCTGGATGGCTGAAATTTTCTGATGGTGGACAACATGACTGAGCAAAATACCAATCCCGATTTGAAGCAGGACAGCGCGAATGGGAAACGTCATGACCGTCGCCGCTTTCTCGGCGCCGGCGTTGCCGCGACCCCGTTTCTTCTGACTCTGGTCAGCCGGCCGGCGCTGGGCGATACCTGCTTTACCCCGTCGCGCTCGCTGTCGCGCAATACCAGCGTGTCGCAGCAAGGCAAGTACGGGGAATGCCTGAATGCGGAGTCGCCGGGCAATTACAAGGCTCAGCAGCAAGCTGGTCAGGGGGCTTACCACTGGCCAGCCGCGGTGCCGCCGAGCACCCCGATGCACCCACTATTCTACCAGGGCGGGGAGTATCTGAAGACCAACTTCATCAAGCAAGTGGATGGTCAGTGGGTCAGCATGACCCTGGGCGAAGCGCTCAACGTGAACGCGCCAGGCCAGGTGCATTTCCATCTGATTGGCGCCTACCTGAACAAGTGGGGAGGTAATGGCGCGGTGATCCCCGATACGGTTCTGACGGCTCGGGAGATCCTGGGAGTGTGGCAGGAATATGCTTCCCGGGGCTACTTCGAACCGATGGCCGGGATCAAGTGGCATGCCGAGGAAATTGTCGATTACCTGAAAACCAACGGCATCGTCAGGTAGGGCGCCGTTGTCGGTGTTTGCGTTTGTATGCGGGTAAACGAGCGTTTTCTCATTCACCGCTGGGCCGATGGCTGCGCTGTATTCGACCAGGATTCGGGCAACACGCATGCACTGGATGTCGCGTCCTGCGCCGGGTTTGATGCCATCCGGAATAACGAATCGGCCAGCGCGGCGATAGAAGGCGCAATCCGCCGCCAGTGGCCGGAAAAAGAAGGCGAAGCGGTCGCCGCACTGGTACAGAGTTGCCTGGAGCGGCTTGAAGCCTGTGGCTTGATCCAGGCAGGAACGGCGAATTGAACCATCCTGCGCGCCGGGTCGGCGATTTATCCCTGAGCGGCTTGGCCGAGCTTCTCGATAACGGGCGCTTCGCTTTGCAAACCGGCAGTCTGGTGTCGCGCATTCAGGCAGCGCTGCCCGACGTGGCGCGCTCGATCCACGTTCTGTATGCCCATCATCCCTATTCGGTCGAGCCGGATTTCGCCGATTTTCATGTTCAGATCGGCCGGCCGCGTAATTTTCGGCGTTGGTTCCGGCGTCAGGCGGAATTCGTGGTCGACGGCGAGCGGCCATTCGAGCCTTTGCCACGCGATCAGGCCCCGGCTTTTCTCGAATGGGGTCTCAACTGGTCGATTGCCGCGAGCTGCCAGCAATGGTTGACCATCCATGCCGCCTCCCTTGAGCGCAATGGCGGCGCCGTCATTCTTCCGGCGCCACCGGGTTCCGGCAAGAGTACCCTGTGCGCGGCGCTGGCCTTGCGCGGTTGGCGTCTTCTGACTGATGAAATGAGCTTGATTGATCCGAAGACGGTGCAGGCACATGCGCTGGCGCGGCCAATCAATCTGAAGAATGCGTCGATCGACCTGATTCGCGGCTTCGCCCCAGAAAGCGTTTGGGGGCCGGAAACCTACGACACAGCCAAAGGCCGGGTGACGCATCTGCGTCCGCCGGCCGACAGCGTTCAGCGCATGTTGGAGCCGGCGCAGCCGCGCTGGATTGTTTTCCCGCGCTACGTGGCCGAGGCCGAACCCTTGCTTGCGCCGCGCGGCAAGGCGATGACTTTTATCCATTTCGCCGAGAACGCCTTCAATTACTGCACGCTCGGCAGCGCCGGTTTTGACATTACCGGGCGTCTGGTCAGCCAGTGCGACTGCTACGACTTTACCTATAGCCGCCTGGAGGATGCACTTGAGGTTTTCGATTGGCTGGCCGGTGGCGGCAGGGTGGCGGGCGATGAATCCTGATTCGGGGCGTTTTTTTTCCGGTCGGGAACTGATCGACAGCCTGCGCTGCCCGGAGCGCCTGCGCGCCCTACCGCTACGCCGTTGGGACAGCCTGCTGCGCGTGGCCAGGCGGGCCAACCTGATTGGCCGACTGGCCCTGGGGGCGCGCCAAGCCGGCATTTTTCATGAATTGCCGCTCCAGGTCCGAACGCATCTGGAATCGACGGAGGTGCTGGTGGCGCATCAGCGAGCCGCCATCGGATGGGAGAGCGGCCATCTGGCCAAGGCATTCGCCAGCGAGGATTTTTCGGTCATCCTGCTGAAGGGGGCCGCTTACGCCTGCGCCGGCCTGGCTGCCGCCGAGGGGCGACTGTTCGGCGACGTCGATATTCTGGTGCCGCGTGCCGACCTGGTGCGGGCCGAAGCGGCATTGATGGTGCAGGGGTGGGCAGGCGGCGACAGCGATCCTTATGACGAACGCTATTATCGGCAATGGATGCATGAGATTCCGCCGATGACGCATCGCGGGCGCGGGACTGTGGTCGATGTGCACCACAACATTCTGCCGTCGACGGCACATAACTCCCCGGATGCCGGGTTGCTGCTGGCCGTCAGCCGGCCTTTGCCGGGGACGCGCTTTCGGGTGCTGTGTCCGGCCGACATGGTGATCCACAGCGCGACGCATCTGTTTTATGAGAGCGAGTTGCAGAACGGTCTGCGCGACTTGTTCGATCTCGATGCCTTGCTGGGCCAGTTTGCCGCCGGGGAAAGCGATTTCTGGCAGGATTTGGTTGCCCGCGCCAGTGTTCTGGGACTAGCGTCGCCGCTCTATCTGGCCTGCCGCTATTGCCGGTGCTTGCTCGGCACGGCCGTTCCGAAGCAGACGCTGGCGGCGCTGGAGCAGGCCGCCGGTCTCGGCGCTGTGCCGCTACGAGTGCTCGATGCGATCTACCTGTGGGCCCTGATGCCGGATCATCCTTTGAGCAGCGATGCCGCCACGGCGATTGCCCGTCTGGCCGTCTACCTGCGCGGCCATTATCTGCGCATGCCGATTGGGCTGCTGACGGCGCATCTGAGCCGCAAGCTGTTCATGCGCCTGTTCCGCAATACCAGCCGAACTATCTAGAGAGTATCGAGCAGCCGCTTCAAGTAGTTGGCCGGAATCGCGTAGCTGATGCCAGACGGCTGGCTCAGGGCCGATTCCTTGCTGCCCTTGATGAAAACCATGTTGACGATGCCGATCACTTCGCCGCTGGCGGCATCGAAGACCGGGCTGCCGCTGTTGCCTGGATAGGCGGTGGCATCGAGTTGAAAAATATCGAAAGCGCCGCGCTTGATCTGGCGGATGGCCTTTTCGTTCAGCTGCCGGGCGGCGCTGCCGGGCAGCGTGATCGGGGTGATCGAGGCGATCATGCCGCGATGGGTGACCGGCGAGAAACCGAGCGCGCCGCCGATGGGAAAACCGGTGAAGCCGATCATCTGGCCTTCGCGCGCGGTATCCGAGTCGCTCAATTCGACCGCCGGCAGGGGCGGGCCGTCAAAGCGCAGGACGGCCAGGTCGCGGTCTGGGTCGCGGCCGACCACGCGGGCTGGACGCAACTGCGGCTGGCCGCTGGCGTCGCGAGTGCGGATGACCAGGGCCGGAGCATCCGGTCCAGTGTCCTCGGGAATGACATGGGCGTTGGTGGCGGCGAGATTGCCGCTGGCGACGATAAAACCGGTGCCGCGCATGGCGAATTGCGGGCTAGCTGTTTTCTGGTAGGTGCCGACGACGACGACGGATGGCTTGACGCGGGCAATGCTGGCGCTCATGTCGGCGGCCACGGCCGGCAGCGCGACGACCAGCGCCAGCAGCGCGGTAGCGGCAATGCGCGGCACGCCTCTCACATTACCCGCCGAGCGCTGAGCTTGGGCAATTCCGGCGAGGGTTCGGTGATGGCCGGATTGAAGGGATGCTCCTCGCGCTTGAAGATTTCGCGGATGCGTTGCACGTAGCCCCGGGTTTCCGGGTAGGGCGGAATGCCGCCGTAGCGATCGACGGTCCTTTCGCCGGCATTGTAGGCCGCCGCGACCAGCGCCACGTCGCCTTCGAAATAGGCCAGCAGCCAGCGCAGGTAGGACAGTCCGCCGCGAATATTCTGCTCGGGATCGAAGGGCTTCTGCACGTTGAAACGCTCGGCGGTTTCGGGAATCAACTGCATCAGCCCCTGGGCATTTTTCGCCGAGATGGCCTGCGGATTGAAATTGGATTCGGCGCGGATGATGGCCATCGCCAGGCGCGGATAGACGCCGTATTCCGGGGCCAGCTTGAGCACCAGATCCATGATCTTGCGCTGTTCCGGCTCGGCCCGCGCGACGATGTCCCGGCCGTCGGCATCGAACAGGCATTCCGGCGGTTTTTCCAGCGGTTCGCCGACTTGCCGCAACATCCGGGCGGACAGCGCGTCGCCCTGCCTGGCCGCCATGGTGAAGAACCAGGCGGCGGTCGCATCGTCGCGGGGCAGGCTGCGGCCGTTTGCATGCATCCAGCCGAGTTCGTACTGGGCGATCATGTCGCCGAGCCGGGCCGCTTCGCAATAGAGCTGGGCGGCCCTGTCCGGGTCGCGCGGCACGCCATCGCCATGCTCGTATTGCGCCCCTTCCTGGCGCAGGGCCATCGCCTTGCCAGCGTTGGCCGGGTCGGCCACGGCCGGGCGCACGCCAGCCACCGCCACGACCAGGATAGCCAGTATCCAGGTCAGGGCGGGAATGGCGTTACGGTTCCCGTGCGACATGACTGCTCCTTACAAGCGCCAGAAATTGATGCCGGCCTCGGTGAACGCACTGCGCTCGAACAGGCTCTTGACGTCAATAACGACCCCATCCTTTTTAAGTTTAGACAGGAAATCGGTCGTTGCCCGCGCCTTGAGTTCCCGGTGGCCGACGGCGGCGACGATGGCGGCCGAGTTCGGCAGGTCGTCCCAGGCGATCAGGTCCACGCCGTACTCATGGCGGGCTTCGGCCGGGTCGGCGACCGGGTCGTGGACGACGACGCGCGCGCCGTAGGATTCCAGTTCGCGGATGACGTCGATGACGCGGGAGTTGCGCAGATCCGGGCAATCTTCCTTGAAGGTCAGGCCGAGCACGATGATCGGGCAATCCTTGACCGGGTGGCCGTTCTTGACCATCTGCTTGATGGTCTGCTCGGCGATGAACTTGCCCATGCCGTCGTTGATGCGCCGGCCGGCGAGGATGACCTCGGGGTGATAGCCCAGCTTCTGTGCCTTGTGCGTCAGGTAATAGGGGTCGACGCCGATGCAGTGGCCGCCAACCAGGCCGGGACGGAAGGGGAGGAAATTCCACTTGGTGCCGGCGGCTTGCAGGACTTCCAGCGTGTCGATGCCGATCTTGTCGAAAATGATCGCCAGTTCGTTCATCAGCGCGATGTTCAGGTCGCGCTGGGTATTTTCGATGACCTTGGCGGCTTCGGCGACCATGATGCTGGAAGCCGGATAGACGCCGGCGGTAATCACGCTGCCGTAGATTTTCTCGACCGTGGCCAGGGTTTCCGGGGTGTCGCCGGAAACCACCTTGAGAATCTTGGTGACGGTGCGTTCCTTGTCGCCAGGGTTGATGCGTTCCGGCGAGTAGCCGACGAAAAAGTCCTTCTTCCAGACCTTGCCCGATTCGCGCTCGATGATTGGAATGCAGACTTCTTCGGTGGCGCCGGGATAAACCGTGGATTCAAAGACGATGATGGCGCCCTGCTTGAGATTGCGTCCGACCGCGGTCGAGGAGCCGACCAGCGGCGAGAGATCGGGCTGATGGGCGTCGTCGACCGGGGTCGGGACGGCGACGACGACAAAATCGGCTTCTTTCAAGGCCGCCGGATCGGTGCCCAGCTCCAGCCGGGTGGCGGCTTTCAGATCTGCGCTGCTGACTTCGCCGGTGGGGTCGACGTGTTGCTTGTAGGCAGCGACCTTCTCGGCCGACAGATCGAAACCGATGGTCCGGTACTTTTTGCCGAATTCGACGGCCAGCGGCAAGCCGACGTAACCGAGACCGACGACTGCGATGATTGTCATGTTGTTATTCCTTCACGAAATGAATGGGGCGTTAAACGAAGGGCGGCGCAGGGCTTGCCGGCTTTTAGAGTTCCTTTTGCAGACGGGCGACCTCGGCTTGCAGGGGGAATTTTTCCCCCAGCTTGGCGAGGGCGTCCAGTTCCTTGCGGGCCGCTTCCTTCTGGCCGCTCTTGATCAGCACCTTGGCCAGGTTGAACTGGATCGGCGCGTTTTGCGGCGCCAGTTCGAGCGCCTTGCGCAGCAGTTCGATGGCCTTGGCGTTTTCTCCCCGGTCGGCCAGCAGCATGGCCAGCGTGTCCATGAACGGCGGCTGGTTCGGCGCCAGACTGTTGGCTTTCTCGGCATAACCAAGGGCCTGCGGCGATTGCAACTGGCCGGAGACCCAGGCCAGATTGTTGAGCACCAGCGGATTGTTCGGCTGGATGTCGAGGGCGATCCGATAGAGACGCGCGGCTTCGCTGTAATCCTTCCTGGCGGTGGCAAGGTCGCCCAGGTGCATGCGCATGCCGACATCCTTGGGTTGCTCCTTGTTCCAGGTTACCGCCCAGCGCTCGGCTTCGGCCTTGTCGCCGGCAATGTTGAGGATGCTGTGCAGCTTGATCGCCAGTTCGGGCGAAGGTTGCAGCTTGACGCCACGGTGATAGGCGGCGATTGCCTCGGGCCAGGCCTTCTGCACGGCGTGGATGTCGCCTTCGAGCACGTGGCCGACGGCCTCGCGGGGCCGCTGCCGCTGGATCTGGCGAACGATGGCCAGCGCGTCGCTGGTTCTTTTTTCATCGATGGCCAAGAGGATCAGGGCGCGCTGGGCCTCCAGCAGATCGGGCTTGATCTCCAGCGCTCTCTTCAAGTGCTTGGTGGCATCTAGACGATTTTTCGCCGCTATCTGGATTTCCGCGATGCGCATGTCGGCCAGCGGCGACGTGGGTTGCAGCCCGGCCAGCTTGCCGAAGGTGGCCAGCGCCTGGTTGGTTTCGCCGGCCAATTGCTGGGAGCGACCCAGCGCATCGAGCAGTTCGGGACTGTCGGGAAGGGCGGCGACGGCTTCGTTGGCCACGGTGAGAGCCTTCTTGTTGTCCTTGGCATTCAGGTGGAACTGGATCAGGGCCAGGCGCGGTGTGCTGCTCTGCGGATTGGCCGCGATCGCCTTGGCGATCAGAGCGGCAACTTCATCCTGGCTGCCGCCGCTGCGCGCGCGCAATTCGGCCAGGGCGAGCAGGGCCTGGACGTTGCGGGGATCGGCGGCGAGCACCGCATCGAAGCGCTTCTTGGCCGCGTCGGGCTTGTTGTCCGCCAGATCGAGCGCCGCCAGGCTGGCTGCGGCGGAGAAGTAGGTGGGATTGATAGCGAGGGCTTTCTCGAAACTCTGGCGGGCGCCGCTTACGTCCTTCTTGGCGAGTAGTGTCCGCGCCCGCAGGCTGTAAGTGGCTGGGTTATCGGGTTGCTTCTTTTCCAGCGCGTCGATGGCCTTGAGGGCCTTGTCCAGTTGTCCGGTGCGCAGATGGTTGGCGATCAGCGCCAGATCGGCGCTGGTGCCTTGGTCCGCCTCGGCGATGTCTTCCAGTTCGTCGATGGCGCTGCTCCTGCCCTGGGCCAGGTGGGCGATGGCCACCGAGATCTTTCTGGCGGCGCTGTCCGGTTCGAGTTTGGCGGCCTGGGCGAAATATGCCTCGGCCCTGGCGGCGTCGCCGTTCTGCAGGAAGGTTTCACCGGCGAGGGAGAGCATCGCCGGATCGCTGTCGATTTTGCCCAGGACGGGTTGCAGTGCTTCCTGCGCCTTGGCCGCCTGGCCTGAGCGCAGGTAGGTGGAAATGAGCAGGCGCCGGGCCAGCGGTAAATCCGGCGTCAACGCCAGGGCCTTGTTGAGATGCATTTCCGCCAGCGTCCAGGAGCGCAACTGGAATTCGATGGCGCCGGCCAGTTGCGCGATATTCGGATTATTGGGCCAGACTTTCAGCAGTTGCTGGACGATGTCGCGGGCAGCCTTGAAGTCGTTGCGCTGGTAGGCCAACTGGGTGGCGAGATACAGCGTTTGCGGATGGTTCGGCGCGATCTTCTTCAGCGCGTCGATCTGTGCCGCCGCCTCGTCATTTTTTCTCTGTTTGAACAGGGTAGAGATAATCGCCGAGTGGGCGAGCAGGAAGTCTGGTTTGGCGGCAATGGCTTCGCGGTAGCGGGCGATCGCGCCGTCCGGGTCGTTCTTGGCGCCGCGTAGCGAACCGGACAGCAGCAAGGCATCCGGGTTTCTGGCATCGGCGGTGAGCACGCGGTCGACGATGGCGTTGGCGCCGTCGATGTCGCCCGTGCCAGCCTTGATGCGGGCCGTGGCCAATAGGGCGGGGGCATAGTCCGGCTTGGCGGCCAGGGCGGCAGCCAATTCGCTGTGCGCCAGATCGTGCTTGCCCTGGAGCGCCTGAGCCTGGCTCAGAGTCGTTTTCAGGCTAGCCTGGGCTTCCTTGTCGGTCAGTTCGGTTTTGCCGAATTCGTTGATCAGCTTTCTGGTCTGTCCAGAAGCGAGCAGCGCCCTGGCCAGCAACGGAACGGTCTGGTCGCTGGCGTATTGCAGATCGAAAGCCTTGCGCAATTCCACCTCGGCGCCGGCTACATCGCCGCTGTCGAGCAGCGCCTTGCCGAGCAGGAAGCGGGCTTCGCCGAGATTGGGGTTGGCTTGCAGGGCGTTTTTCAGTTGGATGACGGCGGCCTTGTTGTCGTTCTTGGCCAGGAATTCCTTGCTCGAAGCAATCAATTGTTCCGGGTTGTCACCGCCGCAGGCACCGAGAAACGCGGCGAGCAGGGCGGCCGAGAGGGAGGAGGCGATGAGGGAGCTTGGTTTTTTCATGGCTTTCTCGAAAAGGAGGAATGAATTATTTGAGACCCAGGCGGTGCATCAGATCGTACAGAGTCGGCCGGCTGATGCCGAGAATCTCGGCGGCGCGGACCAGATTGCCATTGGCGCGGCCCAGTGCGGTGATGACCGCGCTGCGCTCGGCTTCGTCGCGAATCCGGCGCAGGTCGATGAATTCGGACTTGCTGTCTGGGGCGAGTTCAAGCCCGATGTCCTCGCGCGTGATTTGGGAACCGTCGGCCATGATGACCGCGCGCTTGATGCAGTTCTCCAGTTCGCGCACATTGCCCGGCCAGGCATGGGCTTCGATGGCCCGCACGGCGTCTTCGCTCAGGGTCATGTTGCCGCAATTGTGCTCGCTGGCGAAGCGGCGGATAAAGGCGTGGGCGAGCAGGGCGGCGTCGCCCTGGCGCTCGCGCAGCGGCGGGATGCTGATGACGATTTCGGCCAGGCGGTAGTAGAGATCCTCGCGGAAACGCCCGTCGCTGATCAGCGCCTTGAGATCCTGGTGCGTGGCGCAGACGATGCGGACGTCGACCGGAATTTCCTGGCGGCCGCCAAGGCGCTCAATCACTCTTTCCTGTAGGAAGCGCAGCAGCTTGGCCTGTAGCGGGTGCGGCAGGTCGCCGATTTCATCGAGCATCAGCGTGCCGCCGTCGGCGCTCTCGATTTTCCCCGGTGTGGTCTTCGCGGCACCGGTAAAGGCACCTTTCTCATAGCCGAACAACTCGCTTTCCAGCAGATTATCCGGGATCGCGGCGCAGTTGATGGCCACGAAGCGCTCGCTCTTGCGCGGCGAAGCATCGTGCAGGCCGTGGGCGAGGATTTCCTTGCCGGTGCCGCTATCGCCGAGCAGCAGGACCGTGGCGTTGCTGCCGGCAACTTTTTCGACGGTACGGCAGATGCGCAGCATTTCCGGGCTGCGCGTCAGCAGGCCGGCCAGTGCCGGCGGGTGCTGGCCGGCCTGCAGGCGGCGGTTTTCCTGTTGCAGATCGTGGAGACGGAAAGCGCGGTCGATGGTCAGGCCGAGCAGTTCCGGCTCGAAGGGTTTGGCGAAAAAATCGTAGGCGCCGAGATCAATGGCGCGCAAGGCATTGGCCCGGTCGTTCTGGCCGGTGAGCACGATGACCTTGGTGTCGGGCGCGGCGGCCAGAATCTGTTCGAGCAAGCGGAAGCCTTCGGAGACGGAGTCGGCATCCGGCGGCAGCCCGAGGTCCATGGTGACCACCGCCGGATGGTGGCGGTGAATCTGGCTGAGCGCGCTTTCGCGGTCGCTGGCGGTGATGGCCTCGTACTGGTCGAAGGACCAGCGCAATTGCTTCTGCAATGCCGGATCATCCTCGACGATCAGCAGGGGGCGGGGTTTTTCCGTAGTCAAGCGGGTTCTTCTCTACGTAAATCGGATTCGGTACTCACCTCGAACAGCGGCAGCAGGACGGTTATCCGTGTTCCCTGTCCGGGTTCGCTAGCGACCAGCATCTCGCCGCCCAGTTCGCGGATGTACTGCGCGCTTTCATAGGCGCCGATACCCATGCCGGCTTGCTTGGTGCTTTGGAACGGCTTGAACAGACGCTCGCGGATGAATTCCTTGGTCATGCCGTGGCCGGTGTCGCCGACTTCCAGCGCGACCCGGTCGCCCCGGCGCTCCAGGCTGACCGTCACGCGGCCGGAGGGATCGGTGGCATCCAGCGCATTCTGCACCAGATGGCCGATGACTCTTTCCAGGCGGGCTTCGTGGCCGCGCGCCGCCAGCTTTTGTTGCAATTGCACGTCGACACTCCTTCCCTGGCCCGCCTTTTCCCTGCGGATGCGCTCGATGAGGTCGGAAAGATTAACACCACAGGCAGTTCCCGGGGGCGTGGCGCCTTCGCGCAATTGCATCATCAATTGCCGCATGCGTTCGACCGAATGCTCGACGGTCATCAGCATGTCCTGCTGGAACTCAGGATTGTCCCGGTGGCGTTCGGCATTCTTCAGCATTAGCGACAACTGGGTGACGATGTTCTTCAGGTCATGAACGACGAAGGCCGACATCCGGTTGAAGGCGTCGAACTTGCGTGCTTCGAGCAAGGCTTCGGTGGCCTGCATGTTGGCCAGGAAGCCGGCCGCCTGGCAGCCGGCGGTGCGCAGCAGGTCGTTGACCTCCCAGTTGACGTCGATCGGCGTGCGGGAACTGGCCAGGATGACGAAACCGGTCATCTGGCTGCCGACCATCAGCGGAACGATCAGCCAGGCATTGGGCAATCCCGACAGCCAGGCTGGAATTTCCAGCTTGCCATAGCGGCCCGGGTGGCTACGGTATTCCGCAAGATTGACGACCCAGCCGCTGGTGATCAGGAACTGCGCCAGCGACGACTCCGGGGGTTCCGGCTCCTCGCAGGACGGCGTATTCCAGCGCGCGATCTGGCGGTAATTGCCCGTGCCCGCTTCGCGCAACCACAGGCCGCCGGCTGGACTCTCGACCATCGCCGCCAGGCCGCGGATCACTTGCTGCCCCAAGACCTGCGGCGATTCCTGGGTGGACAGGGTGCGAGTGAAGCGCAGCCATTCCTCGCGATAATCGTAGCGATAACGGAAAAAATGCTTGCCCACCAGAACCCGCATCTTCGCCCGCATCGAACCGGAAACCGCCAGCACGCCAAGGCCGAGCACGGCGGCGAAAACCAGAGCCAGTTGTAACGCCCGGCCCCACTGGCCGCCGAAATAGCGGACGTAATAGCCGACGCCGGCCATGAACATCAGGTACAGACCGGCGATCAACAGACTGGCGGAATGAAAGGCCGCCCGCTGCGAGAGGCGGATTTTCGCCATCCAGTTCCGGTTGCGCAGTGTCGCCAACAGCAACAGTGGGACCGTGATCGCATGGATGATGCCGCGCACGGCCAAGGCGTCCTGGTCAAGCCCGTTGAACATCAGGGCTTCGGAGAACAGGTAAATGTCGTACATGAACTGCCCGCCGAGCGCCAGGCAAAGCGGCTTGATGTTCCACATGGCATCGTCGGCGATGCCGCGAAACAGTTGCTCGACCAGGATCAGGCCGAGAACCGGCATGGCCAAGGCGAGGAACAGGGCGGTGCGCAGCCAGCTCTCGGGGGTCAGCAGCCCGGAGAACATCGCTGGCTGCCAGACCAGACCGCCGATGATGCTCAGCCAGCAGGCAGGAATCAGCCAGCCGGGGAGTATCGTGCCCTTGCCGCTCCGGGTTCTGGGCGTCAATAGCCGGATCAGGAAGGCGAACCAGGCGCCGTTGCGCAGAACGTCACTGAGCGACGAGGCGACGAGGAGCGCCGGATGGCTGGCGACGAGACTTGCCAACGATAGCCCGGCCCAGAGCAGCGAACAGGTAATGGCTAGTCCGAGCATCCGAATCCGTCGTCCCGTTTGCCAGGATGGTCCGAAAATCAGGAGATAAGCCGCGAAGAACATATATGCTCCAGCGGCGAGGCCGAAGCCCCAGACGATCAGCGATGCCGAGTCGATATTCATGCGGGACGGAAAAGATGCCGCCCAGGGAGGGCGGTGGGTGAATTAATGGGCGCCCTTGCCGGTCAACACGACGCCAACGGTCTCGAACAGGACCAGGATGTCCAAGAACAAGGAATGGTTCTTCACATAATAGAGATCGTACTGGAGTTTTTCAGCCGAATCTTCGACCGTCGCGCCATAGTGGTAGCGCACCTGCGCCCAGCCGGTGACGCCCGGCTTGACGCTGTGGCGCACCGCGTAGAAGGGAATTTCCCGGGTCAACTGATCGACGAAGAAGGGACGTTCGGGGCGCGGGCCGACCAGGCTCATGTCGCCCTTGAGGACGCTGAACAACTGCGGCAATTCGTCGATGCGCAGCTTCCTTATGACCTTGCCGACGCGCGTTACCCGATCGTCGTGTTTGCTGGCCCAGACCGGCTTGCCGTCCTTCTCGGCATCGCGGCGCATGCTGCGGAACTTGATGACCTTGAACAGGCGGCCGTTGAGACCGACGCGCTCCTGGGAATAAAACACCGGAAAACCGTTTTCGACGACGATGGCCAAGGCGGCAACCAGCATGATCGGCAGCGTCAGGAGAATCAGGATGATCGCGCAGACGAGATCGAATAGCCGCTTGACGATGGTACGCAGCGTGCCCTGGCCGAAACCGTCGCCGAAGACCAGCCAACCGGCATACAGCGATTCAAGGCGGATCTGGCCGAGCGTCTGCTCGAAATGGCTGGCCAGATCGAGGACACGGATGCCTTGCAACTTGCAGTCGAGCAGTTCGTGCAAGGGCATGGCGCCGCCGCGGCGCTCGGTCAGCGCCACAACGATCTCATCAGCCTTCAGGGCCTGCGCGGTTTCGCTCAGCGAGCGGTTGGCGGTGATCACCACATCGCTTGGGACCGCCGGATGCTCTTCGTTGGGGGCGGGGAAAAAGCCGATGATTTCCGCTGATTGATCGGCTTTGTTCAGCGCCTGCTTGACGGCCAGCGCCCGTTCGCCGATGCCGAAGACCATGATGCGGCGGGTGAGGATGCCGGCGGCCGAGGCCTGGGCGGCGGTGACGCGAGTGACCAATATGCCGAACACCGCCGACATGGCGGACAACAGCGCGAATTCGCGGCTGACGCCGGTCAGCGGCAGCACGGCATAAATGCCGTAGGCAAGCGGAACGGCAACGTAGAGCGAGAGCACCGCCCGGGCCCGCGTTTCCATCGGCGTGCGGTTGCTCAGGCGCCGATAGAAGCCAAGCCAGGCATTGATTATCAGCATGGATGCCGCCAGCAATACGGCGAACAGAAAAACCTGTTTGTTATCGACCGGCAGCCCGTTATGCACCCACATCATGGCGATCACGATGCCGACGATCACGAAGGAGAAATCGAACAGCATCAGCGCCAGCGATCGCCAGCGTATCCAGTGATTGAACACTTTGAACATGATCAGCTCTGGTTCCTTTGCAGCCTGGGGTCAAGCTCCGAAAATCGGACTGATGACCGGGAGTTTCGGAGCGGAGTCGCCGGACAAGCTGCTGTCGCATCCGGTGCGCCCGCGTATTGGACATATTCTAGGAAGCGTTGCGAATCATGCCTGTGCAGTATTTCACGAAGGCTGCCATGTTGTGATGGGGGCTTCTCGGGATTCACGCAGAGAATGCCGATGTGTTGAGCGCGGCATGCCGGAGCAGAAATTGGCGGAGAAAAACGGGTGTCCGCTGCGAGAGGTAAAAAATCCATTTTTGTTGAATTTATTGTTTGCTATCGGTGGGACTGGGGCTTTTCAACTGAGGTGATTGTCATGGGATCCGGCGGGCCGGCGAGTATACCTTGCGTAGGGAAAAAGCTTTAGCGCCAAAGTCAAGGCTCACACCAGTACCTCGACCACCGCTGGGTGTCCGAGAAAGGCTTGCGGGCTGGCGCTGGCGCCGTAAGCGCCGCTCTGGAAAATGACCACCAGATCGCCGGGCTGCGCCGCCGGCAGATCCATGCGTTCGGCCAGCACATCGAGCGGGGTGCACAGCGGGCCGACGACCGAGGCGCTTTCTCGCTCAGTTTCCCGCCCCGTCGCCTCCATCCGGTTGCCGATGGCAACGGGATAATTCTTGCGGATCACCTGGCCGAAATTACCGGAGGCCGACAGGTGATGGTTCAGGCCGCCATCGACGACAAGAAACACTTGGCCGCGCGAGATTTTGCGATCAATGACCCGCGTCACGTAAACCCCGGCCTCGCCGACAAAATAGCGGCCCAGTTCGATGACCAGTTCGGTCGCCGGCATCTCAGTGGCGGTACGGGCCGCCAGTTCGGCCAGATTGGCGCTGATCGGCGCTAGATCGAGACGCTGCTCGCCGGGGAAATAAGGAATGCCGAAACCGCCGCCGAGATTGAGGAAGCGTATCGGGGCAGGGGCGCAGTCGGCCAGCCGCCGGGCCAGCGCCCAGGATTTCTGCTGCGCCTCGCAAATGGCCTCGGCCTTCAGATTCTGCGAACCGGCAAACAGATGGAAGCCCTCGAATTGCAGGCCAGCCGCGCCGATGTCGGCCAACAGGCGCGGCACCTCCTCGGCATCGACGCCGAATTGCTTGGCCCCGCCACCCATTTTCATGCCCGAGCCTTTCAGCTCGAAATCGGGATTGACCCGCACGGCCACCCGCGCCGGCATGTCCAGTTCTGCCGAAACCGCCGCCAGAACGCCGACTTCGCGGAAAGATTCGAGATTGACCAGAACCCCTGCCGCCACCGCCTGGCGCAACTCGCCATCGCGTTTTCCCGGGCCGGCAAAGCTGATCTCATGCGGATCGGCCCCGGCGTCGAGAGCGATTTTCAATTCGCCCGCCGAGGCCACGTCGATACCATCGACTAGACCGGCCAGCAGCCCGACCACCGCCGGCATCGGATTGGCCTTCATGGCGTAATGCAGCTTCACCGCCGCCGGCAAGGCCGCCCGCAACTCGCCCACGCGGCCCGTCAGCAGGGCGCGGTCGTCGGCGTAGCACGGCGTGTGCCCGACGCGCGCGGCCAGGTGTTCGAGCGGCAGGCCGCCGATCAGCAGTTGCCCGTCAGCAGCGGCGAATTGGGTCATCGGGGCGTGGGTGGGCAGGGGGCGGGCGGG
>JAIRKE010000004.1 GCA_031260295.1 Azonexus sp. | reverse complement strand
CGTTTCCTGACCGGTATATCCCTGATCGACAAAGGCCAGCTTCACCGTCTGGCCCGTCACCTGTTGTACTTCCTGCGCCAGCGAACCGACTTGCGCACGCTCCTGCTCGTTGGCCGGCGTGACTTGTGCCGCCAGCAGGTAGCCCAGCGTAGCAAAAAGTGCATAACACGCTCCAGTGTCAAAGAACACCAATCGAAGCGCGGTATAGATCGTGGTGAGGCGAAGCCGAACCGCGACGGACGGTGCTCGATCAACCGCCGCTTGTCGCGGTTGTTCGGCCTTGTCGCTACGCTCACCACGACCTATGAGGCGTCCCTTTCGTCGCAACCACGCCATGACCGTTCGGTTTATAATCCGCGACCTACCGAGGGGCGCTGCAAGAGAACATTCTCTCAGGCTCGGTTCACAAACGGCGCTCACTGTCCAATCCTGCCGGGCGCAGGGGGTTCGGTGAGCTGAACCGCCCCGCCCCGGCCACAATCAAAGGAGCTTGTTGTGGCTGACCCTAAAGACTACGTGATTGCCGATTTGTCCCTGGCCGACTGGGGGCGCAAGGAAATCCGCATTGCCGAAACCGAAATGCCGGGCCTGATGGCGATCCGCGAGGAATTCGCCAAGACCCGCCCGCTTAAGGGCGCGCGCATCACCGGTTCGCTGCACATGACCATCCAGACCGCCGTGCTGATCGAGACGCTGACCGCGCTCGGGGCCGAAGTCCGCTGGGCCTCGTGCAACATCTTCTCGACCCAGGATCACGCCGCCGCCGCCATCGCCGCCGCCGGCGTCCCGGTTTTTGCCGTCAAGGGCGAAAGCCTGGTTGATTACTGGGATTACACCCACCGCATCTTCGAGTGGCCAAGTGACGCCAATGCGGGCGTTTACTCCAACATGATCCTCGACGACGGCGGCGACGCGACGCTGTTGCTGCACCTTGGGGCCAAGGCCGAGAAGGATATTTCGGTGCTGGCCAAGCCGGGTTCCGAGGAGGAAACCATCCTCTACGCCGCCATCAAGGCCAGGCTGGCGACCGATCCGGCCTGGTACTCGACCCGCTTGGCGGAAATCAAGGGCGTCACCGAGGAAACGACGACCGGCGTGCATCGCCTGTACCAGATGCACGCGCGCGGCGAGCTGAAATTCCCGGCCATCAACGTCAATGACTCGGTCACCAAATCCAAGTTCGACAACCTCTACGGCTGCCGCGAATCGCTGGTCGATGGCATCAAGCGCGCCACCGACGTCATGGTTGCCGGCAAGATCGCCGTCGTCTGCGGTTACGGCGACGTCGGCAAAGGCTCGGCGCAGGCCCTGCGGGCGCTGTCGGCGCAAGTCTGGGTCACTGAAATCGACCCCATCTGCGCCCTGCAAGCGGCGATGGAAGGCTACCGCGTGGTGACGATGGAATACGCCGCCGACCAAGCCGATATCTTCGTCACCACCACCGGCAATTTCCACGTCATCACCCACGATCATATGGTGCGGATGAAGAACAACGCCATCGTCTGCAACATCGGCCATTTCGACAACGAGATCGACGTCGCTTCCCTGGAAAAATACCAGTGGGAGGAGATCAAACCGCAGGTCGATCACGTCATCTTCCCCGACGGCAAGCGCCTCATCCTGCTCGCCAAGGGCCGCCTGGTGAACCTCGGCTGCGCCACCGGCCACCCGTCCTATGTGATGTCCTCGTCATTCGCCAACCAGACCATCGCCCAGATTGAGCTATTCAGCAAAACCGCCGCTTATCCGGTTGGCGTGTACACACTGCCCAAGCATCTCGACGAAAAGGTCGCCCGCCTGCAACTGAAAAAGCTCAACGTGCAATTGACGACCCTGACCGAGCAGCAGGCCCAATACATCGGCGTGCCGGTCGAAGGCCCGTACAAGTCCGAGCACTACCGCTACTGAGCAAGGTTGGGGCCGCTGGCGATGAGCATGAATTCCTTCCATGCCCGGCAGGGCGGGCGGCCCACCGAGGGAAAACCGGTGCCAGCGCCGATCGACCGGCACGGCCTCTTGCGCGTCGACGCCCTGCTCGTCCAACGCGGGCTGGCCGCGTCGCGCACCCAGGCGCAACGGCTGATCGGCGAAGGGCGCGTCAGCCGCGACGGCAAGCCGGTCGCCAAGCCTTCCCTGGAATTGCCGGCGGATGCCGTGTTGGCCGTCCATGCCGACGATAACGACCGCTACGTCTCACGCGGCGGTTTGAAACTTGCCGGGGCGCTGGCCGCCACCGGCCTGGTGGTTGCCGGCAAAACCTGTCTCGACGTCGGCCAATCCACCGGCGGCTTCACCGATTGCCTGCTGCAAGCCGGCGCCCGCCGGGTGATCGGCGTCGATGTCGGCCACGGCCAGTTGCACCAGCGGCTGCACGGCGATGTCCGCGTCACCGCCCTGGAAGGCATCAACTGCCGCGCCTTGATCGCTACTGATTTAGGTGATGCGCTGCCACCAAAAGGCTTCGAGTTGATCGTCGGCGACCTCTCCTTCATCTCGCTGACCCTGATCCTGCCGCAACTGCCGCCCTTGCTCGCCGCCGATGGCGACCTGCTGCTCCTCGTCAAGCCGCAATTCGAGGTCGGCCCCGGCCACATCGGCAAAGGCGGCATCGTCCGCGACCCGGCGCTTTATGCCCAAGTCGAACAAAAACTGCGCGCCTACGCCGCTGGCCTCGGCCTGACCGTCCGCGCCTGGCTGGACAGCCCGATCACCGGCGGCGACGGCAACCGTGAATTCTTCATCTGGTTAAATCAATGAAACCCGACATCTCCATCGAATTTTTCCCGCCGCAAACGCCGGAAGGCGTCGACAAACTGCGCGCCGTGCGCGCCGAGCTGGCGCAATTGAAGCCGGGCTTTTTCTCCGTCACCTTTGGCGCTGGCGGCTCGACCCGCGAGCGCACCTTCGCCACCGTCAAGGAAATCGCCGCCGAAGGCCACGTCGCCGCGCCGCACCTCTCCTGCATCGGCTCGACCCGCGCCAACATCCGCGACATCCTGGGCGACTACCAGAACG
>JAIRKE010000003.1 GCA_031260295.1 Azonexus sp. | reverse complement strand
CGCCCCGGCCTGTGCAGAAGGTGCTCTTTTACGGCGAGAGCGATTTCTTTCTCGGATGGGCTTTGCAATCGCAGCAGAACATTGATCTGACCGTCGTCGCCGAATGTCCCGCCGTCGTGCCGCATGACGCCGTGCTGATCGTGCATCGGACTGTGCCGGACACGATTCCGCCGGGCAACGTGCTGGTCATCGACCCGCAAAACGATTCCGACTTTTTCAGCGTGGGCGAGCCGCTCGAATCGCCGCTGGTGGCCAACGAGGCGAAAGACTCGCCGCTGATGCGTTTCGTGCATCTCAACAACGTGTTCATGCCGGGCGCAAAGAGAATATCGCCGCTACAAATAAGTTCAGAGTTCAGAGATCAGAGTGCAGAGTATGAAAATCACTCTGAACACCACACTCTGAACTCTGAACTTTGCACTTTGAACTTGCTCGCCTCGACGCCGGAAGAATTTCCGGTCTACCTGCAATGGCAAAGCCCCGGTAGAAAACTGCTTGTGCTTTCGGCGGAGTTGAAACGCGGCGATTTGGCACTCCGAACGGCGTTCCCGATCATGATCTCGAACGCGCTCAACGATTTTCGCGCCGGCGGCGGCGAACTGGAACACGCCTGGTCAACCGGCGAAGCCATCACGCTGCCCGTCATCACCGCCGAACGGGAGCTCGTCTTGCGCAGTCCCAACGGCGAAACGCGGCTTTTCCCCGGCTGTCATTTCGCGGTAGCGGAAAATCACCGTTGTTGATGGGCGGCGGCCAGCCCGAGGAACAGCAAGCGCAGCCAGCGCCTGGCTCAGTTTCCGCCGGCCCAATCGCGCCGCGCCTGGCGGGCGATGCCGAAGATTTCCTCGATCCGCTCGCCGTTGGCGGCGGCCAGGGCCACGCGCAAGGCGTCGAGCTGGAGGCGATAGGCGTCCAGTTCGCCGAGCAGCGCTTCCCGGTTGGCGAGGCAAATGTCGCGCCACATTTCCGGGTGGCTGGCGGCGATGCGGGTGAAATCGCGGAAGCCGGAAGCGGCGAAGGTGAAAAACAGGTCGGCGTCCTGACGCATCGCCAGATCGTGAACCAGGGCGAAGGACAGCAGGTGCGGCAGGTGGCTGACGGCGGCGAAAACGCGATCGTGCTGCTCCGGCGTCAGTTCGTAAATGTCGGCGCCGCAATACGCCCAAGCCCGCTTGATGCGGTCAAGGCGCTCGTCGTTGTTCTCCGGCAGGGGCGTGACGACCACCTTCTTGCCCCGGTAGAGATCCGGTTGCGCCGCCGCCGGGCCACTATTCTCCGCCCCGGCAATCGGATGCGCCGGCACAAACTTGCCGATATGGCCGCGGAAAGCGGCGCGGGCGGCGGCCACCACGTCACCCTTGGTTGATCCGCCGTCGGTGACGAGTGTGTTAGGCCCGAGATAGGGCGTAATGCGGGCAAAAATTTCCGGCATTTGCGCCACCGGCGTCGCCACTAGCACGATGTCAGCGTCGGCGATCTCGTGCGCCGGGTTGATGCCAGCCCGGTCAATGACACCAAGTTGCTGGGCGATGCGTAGCGTGGACGGCGTACGCCCGAAGCCGACGACTTCCTCGACGGCCCCCGCTTCCTTCAGAGCCAGCGCGAAGGAGCCGCCGATCAGGCCGGTGCCGAAGACGACGATCTTGCCGAACTCGGGCTGGCTGGATTCCATTTACAGCGCCTTCTCCAAGGCTTCCAGGAAGCGTGCATTCTCCGGCTCAGAGCCGATGGTCACGCGCAGCCACTCGGGCAGGCCGTAACCGCCGATCGGGCGGACGATGACGCCCTGGCGCAACAGTTTCTGATTGATCGCAGCGCTGTCGCCAACCTTGAAGGTGACGAAATTGCCATGCGGCTCGATGAATTCCAGACCCAGGCGGGAAAGGCCAGCGACGATCTGCGCCATGCCGCGCCGGTTCGAGTCATAGCTGGCAGCGAGAAATTCATCGTCATCAAGCGCCGCCGCCGCCGCTGCCAGCGCCAGATTGTTGACGTTGAACGGCTGGCGCACGCGGTTCATCAGGTCGGCGACGCCGGCCGCCGCCAGGGCATAGCCGACGCGCAAGCCGGCCAGGCCGTAGATTTTCGAGAAGGTGCGGCAGATGATCAGATTGGGGAAATCCTCGATCCAACCGGCGACATCGACGCGCTCGGCCGGCGGCAGGTATTCGTTGTAAGCCTCGTCGAGCACCACCGCCACGTTCCTGGGCACCCCTTCGAGGAAGGCGCGTACTTCGGCATAGGGCAGGAAGTTGCCGGTGGGATTGTTCGGATTGGCGATCCAGACGAGGCGCGTATCGGGCCGGATGGCGGCGCGCATGGCGGTGAGATCGTGACCGTAATTTTTCGCCGGCGTGGCGATCAGTTCGGCGCCGGCCGACAAGGTAGCCAACGGATAGACGGCGAAGGCATGCTGGGCGAATACCGCCGAGCGGCCGGGCGCCAGGAAGACGCGAGCCGCCAGATCGAGCACGTCGTTGGAGCCGTTGCCGAGTACCACCTGCCCGGCATCGACGCCGCAGCGCGCGGCCAGCTTGGCGATCAGCTCGAATTGGTCGGGATAGCGCTCGACACCGGCGATGGCCGCCTCGACAGCCACCCGAGCCTTGGGACTCATACCCAGCGGGTTCTCGTTGGATGCCAGCTTGACGATACGCTCGACCGGAATACCCATTTCGCGGGCCAGTTCGGTGATCGGCTTGCCCGGCTGGTAGGGCGAGATGGCACGCACGTAGGGCAGCGCCTGTTCGGTCAGATTCATGATGCTTCCTCAGTAAACGGCGACCGGATAGGAGCCGAGAATTTTCAGATAAGCGGCGCGGCGGCCCAGTTCATCGAGGGCGCGCTTGACCGCCTCCTCCTCGCGGTGGCCGTCGATATCGACGTAGAAGACGTATTCCCACAAGGCGTTGCGCGCCGGCCGCGACTCCAGCCGCGACAGCGAAACGCCAGCGTGCGAGAACGGTAGCAGCAGTTCGTGCAGCGCACCGGTACGATTGGGGGCCGACATGATCAGCGAAGTCTTGTCGCATCCCGATGGACCAGCATCGTGGCGGCCGAGAACCAGAAAGCGCGTGGTGTTGTTCGGCTCGTCCTCGATATTCTCGGCCAGTTTCGGCAGCTCGTAACGCGCCGCTGCCGCCTCGCCGGCAATGGCCGCCGCGCCGGTTTCTTCGGCAGCCCGCTGCGCCGCCTGGGCATTGCTGCCGACCGAGATGCGCTGGACGTCGGGCAGCATGCGGTTCAGCCATTCATGGCACTGCGCCAGCGACTGGGCATGCGAATAGACACGCTGGATGGCGCCGAGGTCGGCCGCATGTGACAGCAGGTTGTGATGAATGCGCAGCACGACTTCGCCGCAGATTTTGAGCGGCGTGCCGAGCAGCAAATCCATCGTGCGGCCGACCGCGCCCTCGGTCGAATTCTCGACCGGCACCACGGCGTAATGGGCATGGCCGGACTCGACCTCGCGGAAAACGTCGTCGATCGAAGCCTGCGGTTGCAGCCTGGCAGCATGGCCGAAATGCCGGGTCGCCGCCGATTCCGAAAAGGTGCCGAGCGGGCCGAGAAAGGCGATGGCCAGCGGCTGTTCGAGCGACAGGCAGGCCGACATCACCTCGCGGAAGAAAAAGACGACGTTCTCGCCCGGCAACGGGCCAGGATTCGCCTCCCGCAGCCGGCGCAACACCTGCGCCTCGCGCTCCGGCCGATAGATATGCCCGGCCTCGCCGTGCGCCGCCTTGATTTCGCCGACCCGTTGCGCACAACGGGCACGCTCGTTGAGCAGCTTCAGCAATTCGCCGTCGATGCGGTCGATGTCGGCACGCACGCCGGAGAGGGATTTTTGCAGGTCGTCGTTCATTCGATCATGTGCTTAGTAGGACGGGTTCCAATCCGCCGATCCAACATCAAACATTGGTTCTGACCGCCAAGGGAAGCCGGCGGGTCAAGACCCGCCCTACGCTTGCTGACAGGTTAGCCATTTCGTCCACCCTTGCGTTTTTCTCTGAGCCACGTCCAGGCTGCGGCGACGATAAATAATGCGCCGACCAAGAGTTCTGCTGCCGGAATCCCCTGTGAACCGAAGGCTTCATACAAAGGTCTGTATACCCAAGACCACTTGCCTGTAAAGGGCGGTTCAGGCGGATTAGACCAGTGCATGCCCCCCATGAGCAGAGATAACGCACCAAGCCCGGCCCAGACATTTACCTTCTCCGTAGGAGTAAAGGGTTTGCGCCAGTAGTCGTGATCCGGTTGTCCGCGAAAGAGTTTCATTGGGAGTTAACGTGATTGGGTCCAGATAGATACTTGGTAAAACTATAACCTTTGCAATGATGGGTTTCGCTGCGCTCTACCCATCCTACGGTTACTGGCTGCCTCAACTTACCGCGCGGAGACGATGAAACACCTTCCGCGCATTCCATATCATGATGCACCCGTAAATACTAATGATGGGAAACACCCCTAGAACACCCTTTGCGATCCAAGGGAAATTGAGAGTGGCCCCCAGGTTAATAACGAACGAATAGAGCGATATGAGAACACAGGTAATCACGCTGACTGCCATACGTGAAATATCTGGGCCGACCACCTCTCCAGTAGCATGATTCTTCCAGCCTTGAACGGTTTGCCAGTTGTCTGCTTCGGAAAGCAAGCAAGTGACAGTCATGCCTGCTTCTATCTCAGGCCACCCAGGCACCGTGACGCCACACTGCCGGATGTTTCTGCTCTGGAATCCAAACAGTGTCTGCTTCGGCTTGATGGCGCGCTGGATGTCAAACACTCGGTCGAAAGTTATGGTGATCTGTACCATAGCGTAAGCGCCAATACCGCCTATCCCGCCTATCCATTCCGCCTAACAAATTCATTCATAAATTCCACCAACACCTGCACCGCCTCCACAGAAACCGCGTTGTAAAGCGAGGCGCGCATGCCGCCGACCGATTTGTGACCCTTCAGCCCGAGCAGCCCGGCGGCCTTGGCTTCCTCCAGGAACACCGCGTCGAGCCGGGCATCGGCCAGCGTGAAGGGGACGTTCATCCGCGAGCGGCAGTCGACATCGACCGGATTGGTGTAGAAACCGCCGGAGCCATCGATGCAGGCATACAGCGTTTCGGCCTTGGCGGCGTTGACGGCGGCCATGCCGGCCAGTCCGCCCTGGCACTTGAGCCACTGGAAAATCAGACCAGCGACATAGATGCCGAAGGTCGGCGGCGTGTTCAGCATCGAGCCGTTCTCGGCCATCACCGCGTAATCCATGATCGTCGGGATGGTCAGCGGCGCCATGCCCAGCAGATCGCGATGGATGATGACCAGCGTGACGCCCGAGGGGCCGATGTTTTTTTGCGCGCCGGCGTAGATCAGGCCGAATTTTTCGACCGGCACGGGCCGCGACAGGATGTGCGAGGACATGTCGGCGACCAGCGGCACGCCGGTATCGGCGATGCGTTCGGCGGGGATTTCGACGCCGTGGATGGTTTCGTTGGTGCACACGTGCAGGTAGGCGGCGAAGGGGTCGAGCTTGATTTCCTCGGCCGTCGGCAGGCGGGTGAAACCGCTCTCCTCGGTATTCGCCGCGCAACGCACCGTACCGATGCGTTGGGCTTCCTTGAAGGCTTTTTTGGACCACGAGCCGGTCACGATGTAGTCGGCCGAGCGGCCGGCCAGCAGGTTCATCGGAATCTGCGCGAACTGCTGCGTCGCCCCACCTTGCAGGAACAGCACCTTGTACTGTTCGGGAATGCCCATCAGCTCGCGTAGGTCAGCTTCGGCCTCGGCCAGGATGGACATGAATTCCTTGCCGCGATGGCTCATCTCCATGACGCTGCAACCGGCGCCGTGCCAGTCGAGCAGTTCCTCCTGTGCCTGACGGAGGACTTCTTCGGGCAGCGCGGCCGGACCAGCGCTGAAATTCCAGGCGCGGGCCATCAGGCTTCTCCGTTGGTGTTGTCGTTGGCGTTATCGGCAGCCGCCTCGCTGGCAACATCGGTGGCGTCGCCCTCGGCAACCGACTCGGCCACTTTCTCCAGGCCGGCCAGCTTTTCGCCCTCGTCGAGCGAAATCAGCGTCACGCCCTGGGTCGCCCGGCCCATACCGCGAATTTCCGAAACGCGCGTGCGAATCAGCACGCCACCGGTGGTAATCAGCATCACCTCGTCGCTGTCATCGACCAGTTTAGCACCGATCACCACGCCGTTGCGCTCGGAGTCGGCGATGGCCTTGACGCCCTGGGTGCCGCGGCCGGAATGACGGAAGTCGGCGAGCACGGTGCGCTTGCCAAAGCCGTTCTCGGTGGCAACCAGCACGGTCTGCTGATCGGATTCGGCAACCAGCAGCGAAATCACCGTTTGTTCCGGCTGTAACTTCATGCCGCGCACGCCGCGGGCGCCACGGCCCATCGGGCGAACGTCCTCTTCATCGAACCAAACCGCCTTGCCGGCATCCGAAACGAGCACGATGTCGCTCTGGCCGGTGGTCAATTCGACGCCGATCAGGTAGTCGTCGTCGACCAGATCGACGGCGATGATGCCGGCCTTGCGTGGATTGGAGAAATCGGACAACGGCGTTTTCTTGACCGTGCCGTCACGGGTGGCCATGAACACGTACTTGTCGTCGGCGAATTCCTTGACCGGCAGCACGGCGTTGATTTTTTCGCCCTCTTCAAGCGGGAACAGATTGACGATCGGCTTGCCACGGCTTACCCGGCTGCCTTGCGGCGCTTCGTACACCTTCAGCCAGTAGCAACGGCCGCGGTTGGAGAAGCACAGGATGTAGTCGTGGGTATTGGCGACGAACAGGTGGTCGATGAAATCCTCGTCTTTGATCGCCGCCGCCTGCTTGCCGCGCCCACCGCGCCTCTGGGCGCGGTAGTCGGCCAGCGGCTGGGCCTTGATGTAGCCGCCGTGCGACAGGGTGACGACCATGTCGGTCGGGGTGATCAAGTCCTCGATGCCGAGTTCCTGGGTGTGCAGCACGATTTCGGATTTGCGCGCATCGCCGAACTGCTCTCGCACCGCGTTCAACTCGTCGACGATGATCTGGGTAATGCGCTCCGGCTTGGCCAGGATGTCGAGCAGGTCGACGATCCTGTCCATGACTTCCTTGTATTCGCCGACGATCTTGTCTTGCTCCAGGCCGGTCAGGCGTTGCAACTGCATTTCGAGGATACGCTGGGCTTGCGCTTCCGAAAGTCGATAACCCTGTGCCGAAAGGCCGAATTCCGGCGCCAAACCTTCGGGCCGTGAGGCATCGGCGGCGGCCCGTTGCAGCATTTCCTCGACCACCGGGCTGCGCCATTGGCGCCCCATCAGGCCGATCTTGGCATCCGCCGGCGTCGGCGCCGCCTTGATCAGGGCGATGATCTCATCGACGTTGGACAAGGCAACGGCCAGGCCTTCCAGGATATGGCCGCGCTCGCGCGCCTTGCGCAACTCGAACACCGTGCGCCGAGTGACAACCTCGCGGCGGTGCGACAGGAAGCACTCCAGCGCCTGTTTCAGGTTCAGCAGGCGCGGCTGGCCGTCGACCAGCGCCACCATGTTCATGCCGAAGGTGTCCTGCAACTGCGTCTGCTTGTACAGATTGTTGAGGATGACCTCACCGACCTCGCCACGCTTCAACTCGATGACGATGCGCATGCCGGACTTGTCCGACTCGTCACGGATATCGGAAATGCCCTCGATTTTTTTGTCGTTGACCAGTTCGGCGATCTTCTCGATCAGCGACTTCTTGTTCACCTGATAGGGAATTTCGTCGACGATCAGCGCTTGGCGGTCGCCCTTGCCGATGTCCTCGAAATGCGTGCGAGCGCGCATGATGACGCGGCCACGGCCGGTCCGGTAGCCTTCGCGCACACCTTGCACGCCGTAGATCAGGCCGGCGGTCGGGAAATCCGGGGCCGGGATCAGATCGATCAGGTCGTCGATGGTCAGCGCCGGGTTTTCCAACAGCGCCAGGCAGCCGGCGACGACCTCGTTGAGGTTGTGCGGCGGAATATTGGTCGCCATGCCGACCGCGATACCGGCCGAACCGTTGATCAGCAAATTCGGGATGCGCGCCGGCAGCACCGAGGGTTCGAGTTCCTTGCCGTCGTAATTCGGCTCGAAATCGACCGTTTCCTTGTCGATGTCTGCGGTCAGATCGGAAGCGATGCGATCCAGGCGGCACTCGGTGTAACGCATGGCCGCCGCGTTGTCGCCATCGATGGAGCCGAAGTTGCCCTGGCCATCGACCAGCGTGTAGCGCAGCGAAAAATCCTGCGCCATGCGCACCAGCGTGTCGTAGATGGCCGAATCGCCGTGCGGGTGGTACTTACCCATGACTTCGCCGACGACGCGGGCACACTTGACGAAAGGGCGGTTCCAGACGTTGTTGGTCTCGTGCATCGCGTACAGCACGCGGCGATGCACCGGCTTCAGGCCGTCGCGCGCATCCGGCAGCGCCCGGCCGACAATCACGCTCATCGCGTAATCGAGATAGGAACGCCGCATCTCGTCTTCGAGGCTGATCGGCAAGGTTTCTTTGGCGAATTGATCCATGTCTCGCAATCGCACCGCTGGCGCGGCTCTTGTTGGTTGAACTGAGCGGAATTTGCTATTTTAACACGCCCCAACCCACGGACAGACCGCTGTTTCCATGACATTCACACCCGAAGCAATCGACCTGTTGATCGAGGCCCGCTGGATTGCCCAGGTCGAGCCCGACAGCGTGCTGGAAAACCACGCCCTGGCAGTACGCGACGGACGCATCGTCGCCATCCTGCCAATCAGCGAAGCGCGCGACCGTTACCAGCCCGACCAGCGGCTTGCGCTCGACCGGCACATCCTGATTCCCGGCCTGGTCAACCTGCACACCCATGCCGCGATGGCCCTGATGCGCGGCATGGCCGACGACCTGCCGCTGATGGACTGGCTGCACAAGCGCATTTGGCCGGCCGAGGCGACCCACCTCTCGGCCCAGTTCGTGCTCGACGGCACCCGCCTCGCCTGTACCGAGATGCTGCGCGGCGGCATCACCTGCTTCAACGACATGTATTTCTTCCCTGAAGCCGCCGCCACCGCCGCCAGCGAGTTCGGCATGCGCGCGGCGCTGGGTATCACCACGTTGGAATTTCCCAATCCCTACGCCAACGATGCCGACGACTACTTGAGCAAGGGTCTGGCCGTCCGCGAACGCTGGCGCGACCGGCTGCTGACCACCTTCTGCCTGGCGCCGCACGCCTCCTACACCGTTTCTGACGCCACTTTCGAGCGCATCCTGATCCTGTCCGAACAACTCGGCCTGCCGGTGCATTGCCATGTGCACGAAACCCGCCAGGAAATCGACGAGGCCAAGCAGCGCGACGGCCGCCCCCCCCTCGCCCGGCTGCATCGCCTCGGCTTGCTCGGCCCGAATTTCATCGGCGTGCACGGCGTCCACCTGACAGACGAGGAGATCGACCTGTTGGCGGCAACCGGCAGCCACATCGCCCATTGCCCGACCTCGAACCTGAAGCTGGCCAGCGGTTTCGCCCCGGTGGCAAAAATGCAACGCCGTGGCATCAACATCGGCCTCGGCACTGATGGCGCCGCCAGCAATAACCGTCTTGACCTGTTCGGCGAAATGCGGCTCGCCGCCCTGCTGGCCAAAGGCACCAGCGGCGATGCCGCCGCGCTGCCGGCACGACAGGCACTGCGCATGGCCACGCTGAACGGCGCCACCGCTCTCGGCCTCGGCCACGAAATCGGCTCGCTGACGCCAGGCAAGGCCGCCGATCTGTGCGCCGTCGATCTCGGCTGCCTGGAGAACCGCCCCTGCTTTGATCCGGTATCGCATCTGGTGCATGTCGCCGGACGTGAATCGGTCAGCCATGTGTGGGTCGCCGGAAAGTGTTGCGTTGACGACAAAAAACTATGCGAACACCCGGCGAATCACTTGGATTCGGCAATTGCGCTATGGCAAAATAGTTTGGAAGTCTGCTGGAATATTTGATACAACGATTTAACACGGACTAAAGTTTTGTAAACTTTCTTCAACGAGGAAAAACAATGATCCAGAATATCGTCAAGAAGTCCCTGCTGGTTGCCCTGCTGGCCGGTATCGGCGTTGCCGCCACGGCTCAGGAACGCGTTTACGCCATTGATGCTCGCGATGTGGTCGCCAAGAGCGGTACCGGCCTGTGCTGGCGTACCGGCTACTGGACGCCGGCCGCCGCCGCCGCCGACAAGGCTGGCTGCGAGTGCGACAAGGATCTGCTGCCGAAGGAAGCCTGCGAGCCGAAGGCCGCCGCTGCCCCGGCTGCTCCGGCTGCTGCCCCGGCCGCCGCGCCGAAGCCGACTGGCGAGAAGATCACCGTTGCCGCCGATGCCCTGTTCGACTTCGACAAAGCCGTGCTGCGTCCGGAAGGCAAAGCCACGCTCGACGAGTTGGCATCCAAGGCGGGCGCGATCAATCTCGAAGTGATCCTGGCCGTTGGTCATGCCGACCGCATTGGTGGCGACGCCTACAACCAGAAGCTGTCCGAGCGCCGCGCCGCTGCGGTCAAGGAATACCTGGTCAGCAAGGGCATCGAAGCCAACCGCGTCTATACCGAAGGCAAGGGCAGGACCCAGCCGGTGACGGGCGACAAGTGCAAGGGCAACGCCCGGACCAAGGCCCTGATCGAGTGTCTGCAACCGGATCGTCGCGTCGACATCGAAATCATCGGCAACAAGTAAGACGCCGCTGCTACAATCAAAAGCCCTGCCTCGGCAGGGCTTTTTCTTTGGCCACTCCAGAACTTTTCTGAATCACGACCATGCTTAACGCCGACCCCGCCGAACTGGAAAAATTTGGTGATCTCGCCCATCGCTGGTGGGATCCGCACAGCGAGTTCAAGCCGCTGCACGACATCAACCCGCTGCGCATCGACTGGATCGACGGCATCGTCGGCCTGGCCGGCAAGCGTGTACTCGACGTCGGCTGCGGCGGCGGCCTGCTCTCCGAGGGCATGGCCGCCCGTGGCGCCGACGTCACCGGCATCGATCTTGCCGACAAACCGCTGGGCGTGGCCCGCCTGCATCTGTTGGAAAGCGGCCGGCAAGTTGATTACCGCAAGATTGCCGTCGAGGATCTGGCAGCCGAGATGCCGGCTACCTTCGATGCCGTGACCTGCCTGGAAATGCTGGAACATGTCCCCAATCCCGCCAGTGTCGTTGCTGCTTGTGCCCGTTTGGTCAAGCCCGGCGGCCAAGTCTTCTTCTCGACGCTGAACCGCAATCCCAAAGCCTACCTGTTCGCTGTGGTCGGCGCCGAATACCTGCTGCGCCTGTTGCCGCGTGGTACCCACGACTACGCCCGCTTCATCAAACCGTCGGAACTGGCACGCTGGGCCAAGATGGCCGGGCTCGAACCGCAGGAATTGATCGGCATGAGCTATAACCCGCTCAACCAGCGCTATTGGCTCAATCGCGACAGCAGCGTCAATTACCTGATGCATACGATTCGCGGCACTTGAGGGACATGGTTAGGCGTATATGTTGGCATGGATTCGGATTGGTTTTGCCGTTGCAATCGGTGTAGTGACGCTCATTTGGGGCATTGCGTATTGGGCTGACATCGGATTCTCAGTGCACTGGAATTCGCTTGAAGGGCTGATCGGAGGGAGAAACCGCTTGGACAAGGACTCTCCCATCTTTGTGATTGGCTTGGGCGTCGCGTTTCTTCTCTACGCCGCGATAGAAATCCATATTATCCACACACGCAGAAAAAATGGTGCCTAGCATGTTCGCAGCCATCCTGTTCGATCTCGACGGCACACTGGCCGATACCGCCCCCGATCTCGGCCATGCCGTCAACACCCTGCTGCGCGAGGAGGCACGCCCCGAGCAGCCGCTCGCCAAGCTGCGGCCATACACTTCGGCAGGCGTGCGCGGTCTGCTCCACGCCGGTTTCGGCATTGCGCCGGAGCACCCGGATTACGACCGCCTGGCGCAACGCTTCCTCGATCTCTACGCCGCCCGGCTGTGCGCCGAGACGCGGCTGTTCGCCGACATTCCCGAACTGCTCGACCGGATTGAGGCACTGCGGCTGGCCTGGGGCGTCGTCACCAACAAACGCCGCCGCTTCACCGAACCGCTGACCGTCCAGCTCGGCCTATCGCCGCGCACGCCGTGCATCGTCAGTGGCGACAGCACGGCCGCCGCGAAGCCGTCGCCGCTGCCCTTGCTGCATGCCTGCGCCCTGCTCGACTGTGCGCCGGAGCACAGCCTCTACGTCGGCGACGACCGGCGCGACATCGTCGCCGGTAAGGCCGCCGGCTGCCTGACGGTGGCCGTCTCCTGGGGCTATCTTGGCGACAGCGGCCCGATCGAGGAATGGGGTGCTGATCAGATCATCGACCACCCGGACGAACTGGCCGCTTTTCTCGTAACCCACGTAGCGCCGAGATAAATCTGGCTGCACGCGACAAAGATCGCTGCGTACTCGTTAATCTCGCGCCGCTTCAACGGCGCAGCGTTCGTACGGCAGCGGGCAAGGTGTCGGCTTGGGGAATGAAGTGGTCGATCACCCCACCCAGCAGCACGGCGCTGACCAGAGCGCCGAGCAGCGGCTTCCAGGTCAGACGGATGGCCGCCAAAAGCCAGCCCTCTCGCTCCACACGCACCGCGGTACGCGCGGCGGTATAGGCAAAGGCCAGTTCCACAGCGGCAACGAGCAGCACCTCGGTACCGAAGTACGCCAGCAGCAGCCAACCCACGCCCAGCGCTGCCATCAATACCACCGCGAATATGGCCAGCACGGGAATGATGACAATAGCGCCTTCGTCCGCCGCGCCGATCCCATCCAGCGTGCCTGAAACCGCGTCGCCCAGCATGGAGCCTGCGCCATCACCGGCGTCGGCTGGCAGGTCGATGGTGCCGCCGTCGGCATGGCAGCTCCCGCTTCTGGAGCTTCTGGAACTAGTACTGATGTCTGGCAGGTAGATGTCGAACGACTCGCGCTCCTGCTTCCGCACCAGCGCACCAGCCCAGATACGCAACAGCAGCAGGTAGCACAGGTAGCCTGCCCCCAAAGCCAGCGCATAGCGCACGGCCAGCGAATGGACTCCAGCATGGCGCAACGCGGTCGTGCTGGCCCACATGATGCCCAGCGTCAGCAGCCCCATGCTCCAGCCGTGCAACCACAGGACATGGCGGCTGCGCAGATGTCGGATCAGGCGATCTCCCTGAACCCGGATGCTTCTGAAATTGGAACTTACTGCGCCCGCTCGGCGGACATCAACGGGGGATTTGATACTGGATCGTTTCATGCCGGTTCGCATTCGGGTGAATGGGCGGTAACGTGGAGGAGGTTCGGAATATATTCCATCTACCCACGTCGCGCCGAAATGAGCAGGTTGCGCGGCGTCAGCGCACGGGCGCAGAAGACTCCGAGTTCAACCGCATAGCCGTGTTCCGCCAGAGACACGGCGAGATCGCCGGCCAACCAGACTTCCAGTGCCCGACGCAAGGCGTGGCGAACGATAGACAGGCGCAGCACTTCGCGTTGGCGCTCGCCGCCGCGTCGCTCGCAACGCGCCAAATCGCCGGCCGATGGCGATACCACTCCTTCGCGCTGGCACATGGCGGCCATGAAAGCGGCGAAATCGCCCCGCAGCCAAGCCTCGGGAACCGGCTTAAAGCTGCGGTAGGACTCACCGCTGACTTCGCCGCGCCAGGCGGCGAAACCCAGCTTGAAGGCGATCGCCCGGTCGCGCTGGCGCCGCTCGCGGGCGCCGGCGGTGACTGTCTCGGTGACCGCCAGGCGTACGTCGTCCGGCGTCAATGCCAGCGACGAGGCGGCGGCCAGGGGTCGATAGCCATCGTTCAGATGCAGGTGATAACAGCATGGGGCGATATCGAAGCAGGCAATGCCGGCCGTGGCGCCATCGCGAATCAACCGGCGGTGCAACTCGCCACAGGCGTGCAATGCCACCGCATGACGATCGCCAAGCACTCGTAGATCGGCGCCCAGCGCATCGGTGGCAATCCAGGATTGGTCGATGCCGAGGCGTTGCGCCAGGCGTTCGCCGGCCCGGCATAGCGCGGCATCGATCTCCAGGGTTTGCACCGGCACCTGCCAGTACCCGGCCAGCAAGCGGCCGAGATGGCCCTTGCCGCCGCACCAGTCGAGAACCGGCCGCCGGCCACAACGGGCGACGGCGGCAAAAGCCTCGATCTGCGCCCGCTTGCGACCGGGAATTTCCCAGGCCCAGCGATCGTTGACCGTACCGGCCGATACCGCCGCCCGCACCGGTAGCTCGGCCAGCGGTGCGATCGCCGCCACATCGGGCAGATGCCTGACCAGCCAGCCCAGCGCCGCCGGCGCATCAGCGTTCAGCGCTTCCGCCCGCTCGTCGTCGAGGGCCAGCAGTTCGGCGGCCAACGCCGGCCAGGGCCGGCACCACGCCGGACGGATTTCGCGGAACGGCTGCGGATGCCAGAGTGCCCGAAAATGCGGCAACAGGGCATCGAGTTGCCGGTGGCGCGCTGCCAAGCCATCCCGCCTCACCGATTGGATCGGTTTCACTTTGTTTTCCCGCTGGGTCAATGGCAATCAAATCAACGCTGATCCTTTTCGCCCGCACTATTCCCGCGTAGCCGCAGAAATACCAGATACCCCGCCAGGACGGGCAGCCCAATACTCACTGCATGGGAAAAGACATGACCAATGCCAATAGAATATTTTTTGCTTGAGAAAAGGCCCACTGTCAAAGGAAGGACAGCAACTACCCCAAGCAGCAAGAACAACCACCAATAACCCCGCGCTGCTTGCAAGTTATGCGTTCCATCAAAGGAAACCAGCATGGTCAGCCGAAGCCACGCCAGATAGCCCAGCAATCCTGCGAGCGGCCAAACAAGAAAAATAAACCCGACCCAATTCAAACCAGCAAACAACACTGCCAGCCCAAAAAGAGCGCCCATCCCAGCCGTGAATACGAGAGGCAAGGTGCAAATCCCGACAACAAGCGCCAGCACGATATAGATACGAGCAGCCAGAATGCCGCTCTTCGATTGACTCATATTATTCATCTCGCCGCGCCGAGCGCTGTTCGCGGCGACGATAGCCGAGCACGGCCGGGAGTATGGCGGCCAGCGCCAGCAGCAAACCGGCGGCAAGCGGCCAGCGCACCGGCTGATTCCATTCGCGGCGGGCGGCGGCGCGATCGACGGCGTCGATGCGCTGATATTTCAGGATGTTGTTGCCGACGTCGCTCGGCTTGCGGTTCTTCAGCCAGCGATGGACCAGGGTGTAGCTCTTGGGATGCAGGCCGAACACCCACGGCGCATCGTGCTGCAGGATGCCGTTCATGTGCCGGATGATGTCCAGGCGCTCGGGCGTGTTGTCCATATTCTTCATACGCAGGAACAGGCGGTCGAATTCCGGATTGGCGTAATTGGACGAATTCTCGCCACCGTGCCCAACCCGCGTTTCGGCACCGTGCAACAGGAAGAAGAAATTCTCCGGGTCCGGGTAGTCGGCATTCCAGCCGAGGTAGTACATCTGCACGCTGCCTTTGCGCAACTTGTCCTGGAAGCGGTTGAAGTCGGTCGAGCGAACCACCAGTTGCGCGTCGATCTTGGCGAACTGGCGGGTCAACCAGTCGAGACGCGATTTCTCGCCCATGCCGCCGGTAGTAGTATCGAGATAGAGAACCAGCGGCTCGCCAGTCTTTTCATGGCGGCCGCGCGGGTAGCCAGCTTCGGCCAGCAGCTTCCTGGCCGTTTCGACCGACTTGCGGCGGGCCCTACCGTCGATCCAGTCGTACACCATCCCGTTCATGCCGGCTTCACCGGCCTCGAAACCGAAAATGCCCGGCGGCAACGGCCCTTGGGCGGCGATGCCGCGGCCGTTGAGGAAAATGGAGATGTATTCCTCCTGATCGATGGCAATCGAGATCGCCTGGCGCAGCTTGGCGGCCTTCTCGTCCAGGCCGCCGACCACCGGGTCGAGCATGTTGAAACCCTGGTAGAAGGTCGAGAGCCTGACCGAAGTCAGCAGGCGGATACCTTTTCCCTGCATGCCCTCGGTCAGCGCCACGTCACCACCGACATTGACGCGCACCGCCTGGTCGAAGCTGTCGGAGGAAATCCCCGAGGCATCGTAATAGCCTTGCAGGAACTTGTTCCAGTACGGAATCGCTTCTTTCTCGCGGGTAAACACCGCCGCCTCGATGAGCGGCAGAGGCTTGCCGCAGTCGGCCAGCAGCCCGGCCTCGCGGTCGCCCGCCTCACCCTCGCAGGGATAGGTCTCGCCGTGAAAATTGGGATTGCGCGTCAACACCATGCGCCGGTTCGGGTCGTTCTCGGTCAGCATGAATGGCCCGGTGCCGACCGGCCACCAATCCAGCGTCAAGTTCTTTTCGGCCATGCCCGGCTGGGCGAAAAAGCGGTCGGCCTCGCGCGGCATCGGTGCGAAGAAGTTCATGGCCAGCCAGAACAGGAACTGCGGGTATTTACCCTTGATGCGAATGCGCCAGGTACGAGCGTCGAGACGCTCGACGCCGTTCAGCGCGTAGGCGTCGAGATCGAGCCAGTCGTCGGCCGGCAACTCCTTGGCCGCAACGCGCAGGGTATCGCCCAATTCCTTCAGTCCGACGATCTTATCGGCCATCATGCCGTAGATCGGCGAATGCAGACGCGGATGAGCAAGGCGCTTGATCTGATAGATGTAGTCGTCGGCGGTGAGTTCGCGACTGCCGTTTTCCGGGAAGTCACCAACGCTTTGCCGCCCATCGGCGATACCCCGGCCGAGGTAACGCGGCTGGCCAGCGGTATCGACGGCGAAGGCCGGATGCGGCTGGTAGCGGATACCCGGGCGCAGCTTCAGTTCGTAGATGCTCTCGGCGATCCGCTCGGCCGGCGCGTCGGCCGGCAGTTCGCGGCCGGCGGCATCGACGTAGCGCGGCTGCGGCACCGCTTCCAGGGTTGCCGGGATCAGCTCATAGGGCCGCTTCAGGTAGTGGTATTGCAGCGGCGGCTGGTAAATCTGGGCGATGAAGGTGGCCTCGTCCTCGGTGTAGGACTGGGCCGGATCGAGATGCTTCGGTCGGTCGGTAAAGGCAGCGTAGAGGATGTCGCGCCCGGCGTCGCCGGCTGGGTAAGGATCGTTCCACGCCTGACCACAACCGGCCAGCACGATGACGAACAGGAGACAGGCACTGATTTTCCGCATGGGTCGGAGTGTAGCAAGCTCGAACCTGGAAACGGCAGTTGACCGCGCCGGCGGGATTTGTCGACAATGGTTCGCATCCAACCACCAGGAGTTGTTGCGTGCTCGACACGAAGATTCCCGATTTCATGCTGCCTGCCACCGGCGGCCAGACCTTCTCCCTCGCCGGCCAGGCTGGCAAGACCGTCGTCATCTATTTTTACCCCAAGGACAGCACCCCTGGCTGTACCACCGAAGGCCAACAGTTCCGTGACCTGCACGCCGAGTTTGTGGCCGCCGGCGCCGTCGTCCTCGGCATCTCGCGCGACAGCCTGAAATCGCACGAGAACTTCAAGGCCAAACAGTCCTTCCCGTTCGAACTCGGCTCCGATGCCGACGAAACGGTTTGCAAGCTGTTCGCCGTCATCAAAGAGAAGATGATGTACGGCAAGCTATGCTGCGGCATCGAGCGCAGCACCTTCGTCATCGACCGTGACGGCGTCTTGCGCCGCGCGTGGCGCGGCGTCAAGGTACCCGGCCACGCCCAGGAAGTACTCGATTTCGTCAAGACGCTGTAACTCCTCCCCTACCCCGCAAAGGCCCCCTCATGCCGCGCCAGCCCGCAGCCGCCAAAAAGCCCGCCGCCACCAAGTTGTTCGTACTCGATACCAACGTGCTGATGCACGACCCGAGCAGCCTGTTCCGCTTCGAGGAACACGACATCTTCCTGCCCATCATGACGCTGGAAGAACTCGACAACCACAAGCGGGGCATGTCGGAAATCGCCCGTAACGCCCGCCAGGTCTCGCGTACGCTCGACGAGATGCTGGCCCGCGAGGATCTCGACATCGATGAGGGCATCGCCCTCTCCGAGCCGTCCGCCAAACTCGCCAGCGGTCGCCTCTACCTCCAGGCCGAGGCCATCAGCAACAAGCTGCCGCAGGATCTGCCGACCTCCAAGGTCGACAATCAGATCCTGGCGGTAGTCATCCACCTGCAGAAAAAATTCCCCGGGCGGCCCGTCATCCTGGTGTCGAAAGACATCAACATGCGCATCAAGTCGCGGGCACTCAACCTGCTTGCCGAGGATTACTTCAACGACAAGGTGCTTGAGGATACCGACCTCCTGTACACCGGCGCCCGCGCCCTACCTGAAAACTTCTGGGACAAGCACGGCAAGGGCATGGAGTCGTGGAAGAAGGACTCGAAGACCTACTACAAGGTCAGCGGCCCGCTCTGTCCGCAGTTGCTGATCAACGAACTGGTGTGGCTGGAAAGCGACGGCTTCGCCGCCATCGTCAAGGAAACCGCCGGCAAAACGGCGGTACTGGAAACCCTGGTCGACTACACGCATCCGAAAAATGCCGTATGGGGCATCACGGCGCGCAACCGCGAACAGAACTTCGCGCTTAACCTGTTGATGAACCCGGAAATCGATTTCGTCACCCTGCTCGGCCAGGCTGGCACCGGCAAGACTTTGCTGACCCTGGCCGCCGGCCTGAACCAGACGCTGGAAAGCAAGCAATTCGCCGAAATCATCATGACCCGCGTCACCGTACCGGTCGGCGAGGACATCGGCTTCCTGCCCGGCAGCGAGGAAGAAAAGATGGCGCCGTGGATGGGCGCCTTGGAGGACAACCTGGAAGTCCTCACCCATTCCGACGATAGCGGCCCTTACGGCGGCGAATGGGGCAAGGCGGCAACCAACGACATCATCCGCGCCAAGATCAAGATCAAGTCGCTCAATTTCATGCGCGGCCGCACCTTCCTGAAGAAATACCTGATCATTGACGAGGCGCAGAACCTGACGCCGAAGCAGATGAAAACCCTGATCACCCGCGCCGGTCCCGGCACCAAGGTGATCTGCCTCGGCAACATCGCGCAGATCGACACGCCCTACCTGACTGAGGGTAGTTCCGGCCTGACCTACGTCGTCGACCGCTTCAAGGGTTGGCCGCATTCCGGCCACATCACGCTGCAACGCGGCGAACGCTCGCGCTTGGCCGACCACGCGGCCGAAGTGCTATAATCGCCAGCAATCAATCAAGGGGCCGTGTCAGTGACACGGCCTTTTCGTTTCAGCCACGGGCTGTCGCTGCCGGAGGAAATTCTTGAAACGCCGAGCCTTTCTCGCCTCATTAGGCACCCTTGCCCTGCTCGCCGAACCAGCCTCGGCGGCCCCCGCCAAACCGGCGGCAAAAAAACCGGCGGCCCGGCGAAAACCGGCCGCCAAACCCGCTAAACCCGCCGCAGCCCGCAGCCCGGTCCATACGGCCGACAACCCGGTCATCGACAAACCGCCGCAAGGCACATCCGCCTCCCGCCTGCCGCCAGTACGGGCACCGGAAGCGCCGGCCGAGTGGACCACCTACGAAATTGTCACCCACATCGACCTGCACGGCCACGAAGGCCCGTGCAAACTGTGGCTGCCGCTGCCGCTCAATCAGGACACGCTGTTCCAGCGTACCTTGAGCCACGCCTGGGAAGGTAACCCGACACGGGCCAGCATGAGCCGCCAGCCGGATGGCAACCTTGAGGTGTTCCGCTGCGAATGGTTCGACGGCAGCGCCGGCAAGCTGCAACTGACCACCCAGGTAAGCACCGCCGACCGCCATTTCGACGTCGCCAAACGGACCATCGCGCCGGAACGCGAAGATATCCTGCGCCGCAACCTGCAAGCCTCCAGGCTGATCCCCAACGATGGCCTGGCTTTTCAACTGGGCGAACGCATCATCGGCCGCGTCAAGGATCCGGTGGCGCAAGCCAAGGTCATCTACGAATGGGTGGTCGAGCAAAGCACCTACGACCCCGCCCTGCCCGGCGCCGGCAGCGGCGACATCCGCCAGCAGTTGATCGACGGCCGGTACGGCGGCCGCTCGGCCGACATCAACGGCCTCTTCGTCGCCATCTGCCGGGCCATCGGCATTCCGGCCCGCTGCGTGTTCGGGCTGCGCACCGGCCCGTCGCGGCTGTTCCGCAGCCTCGGCCTCAACACCTCGGATGCGACGCGCGGCCACCATGTTCGCGCCGAGTTCTACGTCCCCGGCTACGGCTGGATTCCGGTCGACCCCAGCGACGTTCGCCGGGCCATCGCGCTCGAAAATCTTTCCGACCAGGACAGTCGGCTGCTGTCGTTGAAACGGATTTTGTTCGGTGTCTGGGAAATGAACTGGATCGCCTACAACGTGGGCACCGACATCGTGCTCGACGGCCAGTCCGAAACCATCCCCTTCCTGCTGCTACCGCGCCTGGATACGCCGCGCGGCCATTTCGACGGCAGCGACCCGGCCGCCATCCAGTACAGCATCAGTGCGCGGCGGATCGAGCTTTGAGTGGATAGAGAAAAATCGGAGGCCGCCAGATTTTGGCTGCGCCGAAACCTCGAACTTAGTCCCGTGCCCCTTGGAAACCGCCCGACGCGAGGTTTTCAAAGCGGGTGTATTCGCCGAGGAAGGCGAGGCGGACAGTGCCGGTGGGGCCGTTACGCTGCTTGCCAATGATGACCTCGGCCATGCCCTTGTTGTCCGGGCTTTCCTTGTTGTAATACTCGTCACGGTACATCATCAGGATTACGTCGGCATCCTGCTCGATGGCACCGGATTCGCGCAGGTCAGACATCATCGGCCGCTTGTCGGTACGCTCCTCGACTTTCCGTGACAACTGGGACAGGGCGACGATGGGCACCTGCAATTCCTTGGCCAGCGACTTGATCGAGCGCGAGATTTCCGAAACCTCGGTGGCACGGTTCTCGCCCTGCCGGTTGCCGCTCATTAACTGGATGTAGTCGACCACCAGCAAACCGAGCTTGCCGCCGTACTGGCGTGCCAAGCGGCGGGCACGGGCGCGCAGGTTGGCGGGGCTCAGGCCGCCGCTCTCGTCGATATAGATCGGCGCCTCATGCAGCTTGCCCAGCGCGAAGGACAGCTTCGACCATTCCTCGTCGCTCATCCGCCCGGTACGCAGGCTCTGCGAATTGAGGCGGCCGATCGAGGCCAGCATCCGGGTGGCCAATTGGGCGCCGCCCATTTCCATCGAGAAGACGCCGACCGGTAGGCCGGAATCGACGGCAACGTTCTCGGCGATGTTGAGCGCGAAGGCGGTCTTACCCATCGACGGCCGGCCGGCGACGATGATCAGATCGCCCGGCTGGAAGCCGGAAGTTTTCTGGTCGAGGTCGATGAAGCCGCTCGGCACGCCGGTGATGTCGGAGGGATTGTCGCGGTCGTGCAGTTCCTGGATGCGCTCAACCACTTGGGTCAGCAGCGGGTTGATATGCACGAAACCTTCGTTGTGGCCGGCGCCGGCTTCAGCGATCTTGAAGATCTTCGACTCGGCTTCGTCGAGCAGGGTCTCGGCATCGCGGCCGAGCGGATTGAGCGCATCGGCGGCGATTTCGTCGGCCGTCGCCACCAGTTGGCGCAACACCGAGCGCTCGCGGACGATCTCGGCATAGCGCTTGATGTTGGCCGCCGACGGCGTATTGGCCGCCAGCTCGCCGAGATAGGCCAGGCCGCCAGTCTGCTCACTCTCGCCAGCGGCATCGAGCGCCTCGGCAACGGTGACGACGTCGGCCGGCTTGGCCCGTTCGAGTAGGCTGCGAATCTGGCGGAAGATGCGGCGATGCTCGTCGCGGTAGAAATCCGCCTCGGTGACCAGGTCGCCCATGCGATCCCAGGCCTGGTTGTCGAGCAGCAGACCACCGAGGATGGACTGTTCGGCCTCGATCGAATGCGGCGGCACGCGCAACTGGTCGAGGGTGGCATCGGGAATGCGAGGTTTTTGCGGGCGCTGGTTCATTGCGAGAGTTTAACTCAGCGGCCAATGGCTCAAGGCGGCGACTTGAGGGCCAGGCGTTGAAAGCGCCCGCTCATGCGGCAAACCAGAACACAGACTACCCGACGATGTCAGAGGCTTGTTGTTGGATTTTGCTGTGTTCAGCCTAACCTGCCCCAACAGCACCTGGGGACAATTCCGGCGCTCAGTGGCCACCCCAGCGGGCAATCTCCTTGGGAGCGCGGCTGATGTCCCACAGTTTTACGCACCTGCCATCGCAGGATTCGCTGGTTTCAACCTCGGGCAAGCCATCGCCGTCAAGGTCGTAGTACCTCTCGGGCTTGTCCACCAGTTGACCTTGGTAGCGATAGCTTCCTTCACTGCCCACGAAAACATGGTGTCTTTGCGCTTCGTAATATTCGTCACGAACCCATCTTCCCGGAATGAAGTAGGCGGTCAGTTTTCCTTCAGCCTTGTGGACCGCGAACGCCTTGCCCGAGACCACGTATTTGCCCAAGTTGCCATACCGTTCCGGTGACGCTTGGATGAGCGCCGCAATCCCGGCAAGCTCATCGGCGGAAAGTGGCCGGACTTCCCATTGGCTCCTCCGGGCAGGCCGGGTGGTGAACAAATCGTATTTGTCGATTGTTGCGCCAACTATTTCTATGAGTCCATACGACGCCATATCGTCATAGTCAAGAAGGTGCACCTTGCATTTGTACCGAGCCTGGCTTTGGTGGGGAAAGACAAAGCCCCCACGCTCACAGTGATCCCGTAGAGCGACGACCTTCTCCGGCGAATCAAATTGAATAATCGCTCTGATCTCAGGGTCTTGACCCTCACGGGCAAAATCACTGGGCAGAGCGTAGAACACCCCCTCCTTCAAGCTGTAACCCTCTGGTTCCATACCCGCCCAAACAGGCAACGCAACCCACAAGAAACAGCAAGCCAGCAAACAACGGATCGCAGTCATGAGGAATCCTCTCGATAGGAGCGGCAGACGAAGCTGCTCATTCTCCCACAACCATCAACTTCGCCACCGCCAGCCGCTTGGAGCGGCTTCGATCCGAATCATTGCAGCACCTTCCCTGCGCCATTGCCCCCACCCTAACCCTCCCCCGCAAGCGGAGGAGGGAACAAGGCTCCTTCCCCCGCTTGCGGGGGAAGGCTGGGATGGGGGCGGCAGCGCCAAAATGGCAAGCATGAACTCAAATCGCTCCAACTGGAGCGGCAATAAAAAAGCCCCGCCTGAGTTGCGGGGCTTTTTCGGGACGAAGCCGTAATTACTCGGCGGCGACGACCACGGTGATATTGGCCAGCACGTCAGTGTGCAGCACAACCTCGATGGGGAATTCGCCAATCGTCTTCAACGGGCCTTCCGGCAGGCGGACGGTAGACCTATCGAGGTCGAAGCCGGCCAACTTGAGGGCGTCGGCGATGTCGGCGTTGCCGACCGAGCCGAACAGGCGGCCGTCCATGCCGGCCTTGCGGCTGACGGTGACGGACAGGCCGGTCATCTTCTCGGCGACGCCCTGGGCGGCGAGCAGCTTTTCGGCGGCGATTTTTTCCAGTTCGGCGCGGCGCGCTTCGAACTCGGCCATGGCGGCCGGCGTGGCGCGCTTGGCCATGCGCTTCGGAATCAGGTAATTGCGGGCATAGCCGTCCTTGACCTTGACCACTTCGCCGAGGTTACCGAGGTTGACCACCTTTTCGAGCAGAATGATTTGCATGTTTCGTCTCCTCGCTTATTGATGGTTGTCGGTGTACGGCAGCAGAGCCAGGAAGCGGGCGCGCTTGATGGCGGCGCCCAGTTGGCGCTGATAGCCGGCCTTGGTACCGGTCAGACGGGCCGGCATGATCTTGGCGTTTTCCTGGATGAACTCCTTCAACACATCAACATCCTTGTAGTCGATCTGTTCGACCTTTTCAGCGGTGAAGCGGCAGAACTTGCGGCGCTTGAACAGACCGCCGCCACGCTTCTTTTTCTTGTCGTCATCCTTCTTCTTGAAGAATCGAGCCATTTTCGTTTCCTTCCAAAAATTCGATTGAATTCACATGCAGTACGGGAGTCCGGCTTTTCAGGCTGCGCGCGGCGAGAAATCCAGTTACGTTGACCTTCCCGCCGAGGGGTGCCGCCTCCAGCCAGCGGGCGCTTTCGCCCAGGGCCAGTACAGCGATTTCCACTTCCACCTGCCGTTCCCTGCCGCCTTCGACTTGCAGCGATTGATGCTGCAGCCGCCCTTCACTGACCGGCACGCCGGCCGGGGTATAGCGCAGGGCCTTGCGTTCGAGCAGCAGGCCGGAAAGTTGCAGACAGTTCAGCCCGTCGTTCCCGTACCAATACGTTGATTTAGGCAGCCGCCGATTCAGCCGGAGCCGGGGTAGATGCGGCCTCGCCGCCGAGCAGCGACTTGGACTTCTCTTCCTTCATCATCGGCGAAGGCGTCGTCACGGCGGCCTTCATCTTGACGGTCAGGTGGCGCAGCACGGCATCGTTGAATTTGAACGAGTGCTCGAGCTCGGCCAGCGTTTCGCCGTCGACTTCGATGTTCATCAGCACGTAGTGGGCCTTGTGAATCTTCTGGATCGGGTAAGCCAACTGACGGCGGCCCCAGTCTTCCAGGCGGTGAATCGCGCCGCCCTTGGCAGTGACGACGCCGCGATAGCGCTCGACCATGCCGGGCACTTGTTCGCTTTGGTCCGGATGGACGATAAAGACAATTTCGTAATGGCGCATGCAAGCTCCTTTTGGGATGAACCCTCCGCCATGCGTTTGCGGTAGGGCAAGGTTGAAAAGCCCGCGATTGTAACAACAATCGCGGGCTTCGGGGTGACAATTCAGCGCGTGACTTAGAAGCTGTCGTCAGCCAGTTCCAGTGCCCCTTCGCCGCCGCTCAGGATAGATTCGGCCAGACCGGCCGCCTGAGTCAGCGAGTGGGCGGCGAAGAAGCGGGTCGTCGCCAGCTTGGCCGGCCAGAACGGATCCTTATCGCCAGCGGCAATCTTCGCCCGGGCAATCACCGCCGCCCGCCCCAACTGCCAGCCGCCGGCGACGATGCCGAGCAGGAAGAGGAAAGGCACGGCGCCGGCATGGGTCGCCTTGGGATTGGCGGCGTAGTTGGCGACGATCCAGTCGACGGCCTTGTCGAGCGCTTCGATAGCCTGCTTCTGGCGAGCGCCGACGGCGGCCAGGTCGCCATCGAGCTGAGCGGCGGCAGTACGCATGTCGGCGATCACGGCCTTGATCGTGACGCCCTTCTCGCGGGCAATCTTGCGTCCGATCAGGTCGTTGGCCTGGATCGCCGTCGTTCCCTCGTAGATGGCAGTGATCCGCGCGTCGCGCAGATGCTGGGCGGCACCGGTTTCCTCGATGAAGCCCATGCCGCCATGCACCTGGATGCCGAGCGAGGCGATGTCGATGGCGCTTTCGGTGCTCCAGCCCTTGACCACCGGAATCATCAGGTCGGCGAAAGCCTGCCCCTGCTTGCGGGCGGCCTCGTCCGGATTGTGCTGGGCGTTGTCCTGGGCGGCGGCGACGACATAGGCCAAGGCGCGCATGGCCTCGATGCGCGAACGCATCGACAGCAGCATGCGGCGGACATCGGGATGCTTGAGGATGGGCACTTTGGGACCGCCTTTGACACCAAGCTCGGGCCCCTGGATACGCTCCTTGGCGTAAACCACGGCGCGCTGGTAGGCGCGCTCGGCGTCACCCAGGCCTTCGAGGCCGACGTTGAAGCGGGCGGAGTTCATCATGATGAACATGTATTCGAGGCCACGGTTCTCCTCGCCGACCAGGGTGCCAATGGCGCCACCGTTGTCGCCGAAGGCAAGCACCGCCGTCGGACTGCCGTGGATACCGAGCTTGTGCTCGATCGACACGCAATAGGCGTCGTTGCGCTCGCCCGGCGTGCCATCGGCCTTGAGCAGGAACTTCGGCACGACGAACAGCGAGATACCCTTGACGCCCTCCGGCGCGTTCGGCGTACGGGCCAGCACGAGATGCACGATGTTCTCGGCCATGTCGTGCTCGCCGTAGGTGATGAAGATTTTCTGGCCGAAGATCTTGTAGGTGCCGTCGCCGACCGGCTCGGCGCGAGTACGCACGGCGGCGAGGTCGGAACCAGCCGAGGGCTCGGTCAGGTTCATGGTGCCAGTCCATTCGCCGGACACCAGATTGGGCAGATAAGCGGCCTTCTGTTCCGGAGTGCCGGCGATCATCAGCGACTCGATGGCACCCTGGGTCAGCATCGGGCACAGCGAGAAAGCGTGGTTGGCGGCCTTCCACATTTCGCTGACCGCCGTCGACAGCAAACGCGGCAGACCCTGACCGCCGAATTCGGGATCGCAGCCGATACCGTTCCAACCGTTGTCGACAAACTGGCGATAGGCCTCCTTGAAGCCCGGCGTGGTGGTCACCACCTTGTCCTTCCATTTGGCGCCATTGGTATCGCCGATGCGGTTCAGCGGCGACAGCACGCCCCCGGAGAATTTCGCCGCTTCCTCAAGAATGGCATCCACCAGATCCGGGGTCGCCTCCCGGTAAGCCGGCAGCGAAGCTACCCGATCCATTCCGGCCAATTCCTGCATGACGAAGCGGATATCGTTCAAAGGTGCAGTGTATTCACTCATGATCTTTCTTCTTCTCCATAAAGCGGTTGGAAGTTTCTTCAAGTTCGATAAGGAAAAGGATTTCCTCAACGACCGGGAACGCGCAACCGACAGGCTTGCCGCCAAGGCTGTCGCGCAATGACTGACAAAAGATTGTAGCCCCTATTTATTGGCCAGATAACGCGCATCGTCGAAAGTAACAACCCAGCCGGGGCAATAGACCACAAACAAGGTCATCGCCATGCCCGACAACCAGGCTTCGGCGAAACCAAGCAGAATGAAATAGGGAAAATACTCGGCGAACAGGTAATCCCACGTGTAAGCCCCGGCCACCGCCAGCAATACCGAGACGACGAAGCCGACGCCAACCACCATCAGCGCAGTGGCGAAAAAACCATTGACGAAGATATAAACGAAGAAATGGCGCGGCAGGGCCGTCGACAGCAAACGATAGAGCAACTGACTGAGGCCAACGCCAACCCCCGCCCCGAGCAGGGTATTGAGGCCATAAGCCAGCCAGCCGCTGCCGCTGTTCAAGGTCACGGCGGCGGCCACCAGCGACAACCCGATAAAAGCCAGTTGCGGGCCGAAGCAGAGAGTCAGCACCGTCGCCCCGATGAAATGCAGACTCAGCCCCGGCTGCACCCCCGCCTTCATGCTCCACAGCAGCATCAGCGCGACGATCATGCCCAGCCACAGATTGAGATGCGTCGATTCCCGAAAGCGCAACCACGGCGCGCGCCAAACGCAACGGACAAAGAGCGGCAGCCAGACCAGCCATGCCGCCCAGAACCATCCTTCGTCGAGCAAGGTGCCGGGAATATTCATCCATGCATTCTACTCCCGGCTAGAGCTTGGGTTTTCAGCGGGCGGGCGGAATAATGACGCACGATTTCGGCACGAGGGCTGGCCCGGCGCTATCATCTTCTGTTTGAACTTTTCGATTCCAGGGAACCGATACCATGAGCGCCATTGTTCACACGGCAAACCGCTTCCGGTTTTTGCGGCTTGGCCTGCTGCCCGGTTTGCTGGCTGCCAGCGCCTTGCCTACGCTGGCGCAGACAGAGTATGTGGATGCCAAGGGCAAGCCTCACGCATCGCCAGTAACGGCAACCGCGCTGACCGGCGGTGGCGCAACTGTGCTCAAAAGTGGCTGGTACTTGTGCAACGGGCCAATCAACTACGGCAACATCACCATCAGCGGCGCAGTTAATCTGATCTTGGGTAACGAGTGCCGCCTTAATGTGGTCAGCAACGATGCGGAAAACGCTGGCATTAGCGTCACTGGAGCGGTCAACAGTCTGACAATCTGGGCACAGTCCCTCTCAGAACCGGAATCCGAGGGGGACGACGGCGACCGCCCATCCCTTCAAGGCTGCCTGACGGTCAATAGCGGTTATTGGGGTGCGGGTATTGGCGGGGGGCATTTTCAGGACGGTGGCACGATCACTATCAACGGCGGCACGGTTAACGCCAATAGTGGCAGCGTCTTCGGTGGTGGCCTCGGCGCGGGCATCGGGGGCGGTTATGGTGGCGCGGGTGGCACGATTACCATCAACGAGGGAGCGGTCAGCGCCACCAGTTTCGGTATCGGCGCGGGTATCGGCAGTGGTGGCAACGCCACTAACAGCCAGCGCAATGTTGGAGGCATGATCACCATCAACGGTGGCATGGTCAATGCCACCAGCGGTCATGACGGCGGTGCGGGCATCGGCAGCGGTTCTAACGGCGTAGGCGGCACGATCACTATCAATGACGGAGCGGTCAATGCCGCCAGTAAAGGATCGGGGGCGGGCATCGGCGGTGGCCTCAAGAGTGACGGCGGTACGATTGCCATCCACGGCGGCTGGGTCATAGCCACCGCCGGTGGATGGAACGACAGCAGTGGAGCGGGAATCGGCGGCGGCGCAGGCGGCGCGGGCGGCAGGATCACGATTGACGGTGGCCGGGGAGTTGCCGTCAGCAGTGGTGGCGGAAGCGCTGGTATTGGCTCCGGTGTCACCTGGCAAGATGCGCCAGCCGATGCCGGGACAATCATCATCACCATGACCGAGAATATGACCATAGCAACCAGCAGTGGCGGCGTGGCACAGGCGTTCACCGGCGGCAGTCAAGCCGAATACGTATCTGGTCCGGGTGCAAACATCGGTCAAGGCGGTTACGAGCCAAACAAGGCGGGCGCAGGCGTCAGCCCTATTTCCATACAGCCCGCAGAGACGGCTGTGGCCGCAGGCGGCGATGCCGTATTCAGCGTAACCTCGACAACCGCTGGAACAATCGCGCCAGAGATCGCCTACCAATGGCAGCAGGCGAAGTTGCAGAAGTCGAAGTCGCCGGATGATGAGTCCGAGTTGTTTAGTGTCGGGAAATGGTCGAACGTCGCCAATGGGGCGGGCGTGGCTGGCGCAACCAGCGTCACCCTGAAGTTATTTGGCATCACTGCCAGCATGAACGGCAATCTGTACCGCTGCGTCGTCACGGTGACGGGCGTGGGTGAAAAATCCTCCATCACCTACACCACCGGCTCCGCGCGGCTGACCGTGAGCCAGTAAGCGCGGCCACCGCATTTCACTCCCGGCTGGAGCCTGGGTTTATACTCAAACGAGCACCCTGTCGCCAGAAAGCCAACCATGCTCGAACTATTGGACCGCATTACGATCGACCCCGCCGTTCGCAGCGGGAAGCCCGTCATTCGCAATACCCGCATCACGGTTTCCGACATTCTTGGGTATCTGGCTGGCGGCATGTCCGAAACCGAAATACTGGCGGATTTTCCCGATCTGGCGCATGAGGACATCCTGGCAACACTGGCTTTCGCGGCGCAACGGGAACAACGCTTGTTTTCGGTTTTATGAAACTGCTGTTTGACGAAAATCTTTTCGTTCAGACTGACTGCCGCGCTGGCTGATATTTACCCGGATTCAATACACGTTCGGGAGGCCGGATTACTCGGCGCGGACGATTCGCGTATCTGGGGGCACGCAGCAAAGCACGGTTTTTTGCTCGTCTCCAAAGACACGGATTTCTATGAGCGCAGCTTGATGTTTGGCGCGCCGCCCAAAGTGGTCTGGCTGCGAATCGGGAACTGCACCGTCAATGAAACCATCGCGCTCTTGCGCGACCGCTACATTGTCGTTCGCCACTTCCATGAAGAAACAAGCGCCACGTTTTTACCCCTGACGCCAACGCGATAGCCGAATGTTGGGCTACGGGGATCCCCTCTCCCGCAAGCGGGAGAGGGGGACAGGATCCCGGTCTTAGCCGACCGCGCCCGTCAACTGCGGCACGGCCTCGAACAGATCGGCGACCAGGCCGTAATCGGCGACCTGGAAGATCGGCGCATCCGGGTCCTTGTTGATGGCGACGATGACCTTGGATTCCTTCATGCCGGCCAGATGCTGGATGGCACCGGAGATGCCGACCGCGATGTAGAGCTGCGGCGCGACGATCTTGCCGGTCTGGCCGACCTGGTAGTCGTTTGGCACGAAGCCGGCATCGACCGCGGCGCGGCTGGCGCCCAGGGCGGCGCCGAGCTTGTCGGCAAGCGGTTCGAGCAGGGCGTGGTAGTTCTCGCCGCTGCCCATGCCGCGCCCGCCCGAAACAATAATCTTGGCCGCGCCGAGTTCGGGCCGCGCCGATTTGGTCAGTTCACGGTTGACCAGGGTGCATTGCGCCGTGTCGGCGGCAGCGGCGACCGGCTCGACCGTGGCGCTGCCGCCGGGTTCGACGGCATCGAAGGCGGTGGTACGCACGGTGACGACCTTGACCGCATCGGCGCTCTTGACCGTAGCCAGAGCGTTGCCGGCGTAGATCGGGCGGACGAAGGTATCGGCCGACTCGATGGCGGTGATGTCGGAAATCTGGGCCACGTCGAGCAAGGCGGCGACGCGCGGGGCGAGGTTCTTGCCGAAGGTGGTGGCCGGCAGCAGGATGTGGCTGTAGCCGGCGGCCTGGGCCAGCACCAGCGCCGTCAAGTTCTCGGCGGTCTGGCTCTGGTAATGGGCGGCGTCGGCCAGCTTGACCTTGGCCACCCCCTGCAAAGCGGCAGCCTGTTGGGCAGCGGCGGCACAGCCGGCGCCAGCGACCAGGACATGGATGTCGCCACCGATTTTCCGGGCGGCGGCGACGGTGTTAAGGGTGGCGGCCTTGAGGGCAGCGTTGTCGTGTTCGGCAATGACGAGAATGGTCATGATCAGATCACCTTGGCTTCGTTCTTGAGCTTGTTCACCAGTTCGGCGACGTCGGCCACCTTGATGCCGGCGCTGCGCTTGGGCGGCTCGACAACTTTCAGGGTCGCCAGGCGCGGCGCAACATCGACGCCCAGGTCGGCTGGCTTGACCGTGTCGAGCGGCTTCTTCTTGGCTTTCATGATGTTCGGCAGCGTGGCGTAGCGCGGCTCGTTCAGGCGCAGGTCGGTGGACACCACGGCTGGCAGGCTGATGGCCAGGGTTTCCAGGCCGCCGTCGATTTCGCGGGTGACCGTGGCCTTGCCGTCGGCGATGACGACCTTGGAGGCGAAAGTGGCTTGCGGCCAGTTCTGCAGCGCGGCCAGCATCTGTCCGGTCTGGTTGGCGTCATCGTCGATGGCCTGTTTGCCGCAGATGACGAGTTGCGGCTGTTCCTTGTCGCATAGGGCCTTGAGCAGCTTGGCCACGGCCAGCGGCTGCAGTTCGTCATCGGTTTCGACCAGGATGCCACGGTCGGCGCCGATGGCCATGGCCGTGCGCAAAGTTTCCTGGCAGGCGCCGACGCCACAGGAAACAGCGACAACTTCACTGGCGATACCGGCTTCCTTCAGGCGGACCGCCTCTTCAACGGCAATCTCGTCGAAGGGGTTCATGCTCATCTTGACGTTGGCCAGGTCCACACCCGACCCATCCGCCTTCACCCGAATCTTGACGTTGTAATCAACCACCCGCTTCACGGGAACCAAAATCTTCACGGCGCTCTCCTTTTCTGCTCGACTGGCTCTGTTTCTGTATAAGCAACTCGTTGCACCTGCCTGAACAGGCTTTCATTCAATCCGCACAAGGACCATACTGTGTCGTATGGAAAATAAAACTGTCAAGTCCCCCGTCCCGCCTGAAATCGAGACGACCGCCGACCGTCGCCGGGTGCCGCGCACCCAACTCGACCCCGGACGCTGGGTCGCGGCGGCGATCGACGTGCTCGCCCGCGAAGGCATCGCCGGCCTGCGCGTCGAGGTATTGGCCAAGCGCTGCGGCGTGACCAAGGGCAGTTTCTACTGGCACTTCAAGGACCGCCGGGCGCTGTTCACCGCCGTCCTCGAGCACTGGAAGCTGGGCCGTATCCGCGACATCGAGAAAACCACCGCCTTTACGCCGGGCGAGGAATTCGCCCGCCTCAACTACGTGATCGAGGTCTACGGCGCCAACCGCAACCGCAAGGGGATGGACATCGAACTGGCGATCCGCGACTGGGCGCGGCACGATGCCGGGGCCGCCGCGGTCGTCGAAGCGGTCGATCTCCACCGCCTCGAATGCACGCGCAAGCTGTTCGTCGCCGCCGGCATGTCCGACGGCGAAGCCAAGAGCCGCAGCCTGCTGCTCTACGCCTGCGTGTTCGGCCTGTCGCTGATGCACTACGATCCTTTCGACAGCAATTTGCCACAACTGAAACAACGCATCGCCGAGCGCATCGTCGCCGCCTAATCCTGGCAAGCCTGGGTCTGGCCGCTGGCCGCCAATTCCCTTTCCCAGGCCAGCAGTTCCTCGGCCAAGCGATCAACGGCGCCTTGCAGCGCCGCCACGCCGCCACGGGCATCGGCCGTTGCCGCCGGGCTGCTGAACGACAACCGCCGTTCGGCCAGCGGCCGGCGTCCCGGACCGAGCCAGAAGGCCTGGCCCTGCAGCAGACCGACGCTGTCGTTCGGGCTGGCGAAAACCTGGCTGAACTCGGCCAGTTCGATGCGCAGCACGCATTTGCCGCGTACCTGCCCGGCGCTTGCCAAGTCAAGCCGCTGCATCAGGCGCTGCTCGACCAACTGAGCCGGCGGTCCGACCCAGCGCGAACGGGCATATTCCCGCAATTGCGAAGCATCGGCATAGCTCAGCCGATAACGGATACCGAGGCCATCCAGCCACTGCGGCGCCCTGACTTCGAGGACCACGCTGACGCGCCGCCCGTCGGCTTCCTGGAATGGCGATGGCGGCGTTCCGAAATCGAGGAGGTTCATGCTGCCTTCGCTGCCGCGCTGGCCAACCGTGACACAGCCACCGACCAAGGCGGCAAGTAATAGGAGAACCGTAATGCGCATAGCTAGCGTTCCTTCCCGTCGGCAAAACCCGGCTCACCCGGGCCGGGCGGCTGGGGCGGCATCCCGAAGATCAGAACTTGCGGTGAATCTTCAAGTGTGCGCAGGACCCGGCTCAACTGAAGGGCGGTAGTCGAAAAATCGCCGGCCATCTCGTTCAGACGCGGCATCAAAGCTGCCGCACCGTTAGCCGCCGGGTCGCCGATGGCGACATCGAGCCTGTCGGCCGCCTGCTGCATTTTGCCGACGGTGGTCCGGGCCTCGGCCAGCAACGGACCGATTTCGCCGAGCGCCACCGACAGGTTGTTCACATTGCGCTCGTCGAGCAGCTTGCGCATCTGCAGCAGGGTCAGGTTGAGGCTTTCCAGCGTCGGTTTCGTGCCCGCCGACGCAGCATCCAGGTTGGCCAGCGTCGCTGCGAGGTGGACGCGGTTTTCCTCGCTGAACACGGCATCCAGGTTGGCGATGAACTGGCGCATCTCGCGCAGGGTAGCTGTGCTGCTCTCTCCGAGTTCATCGACCAGCGAGGGCATCATCACGATGCGCGGGGGATCGGCAGGGTTCGGCGGCAGCGGATCGGCATCACGCCCGCTCTCCAGCAAAAGGATGTGCGCGAGGCCGGTGACGCCCTGATAGCCGAGCTTGGCGACGGTACCCTGGGTCAGGTGGATGTCGCGGCTGATCGAGATGGTGATCAGGATGTTGCCCGGATCGTGCTGATCGATCCGGATGTCGCTGACCTTACCGACGCGAATACCGCGATAGCGCACCTGCGCCTGTGGATTCAGACCGCCGATGTTCTGCCGGGTGACGACGATGTAATCGTCGGTCGCTTCGCTGACGCCACCGAGCCAGTAGATGGCGAATATTCCCGCAGCCAGCAACAGCAGGGTGAAAAGTCCGACGATGAAGGCGTGCGATTTATTCTCCATGGACAGCCATTAAAGCAGTTTCCGCCGGTCGCTGCCAAAAAAAGGCCCCCACGCTGCGCCTTCGGCTTGCTGCCCTTCCCTCACCCCCTGCCCCTCTCCCGCTTGCGGGAGAGGGGAGGCAAATCCCTCCTCTCCCCCGCTCGCGGGGGAGAGGCCGGGAGAGAGGGCTTGGGGGCACTTTTTGCCTTGGGGCAGCCCGGCGGCAAAAAACCCCCGGATGAAGGGATGATCGCCGGCCATGACCTCGTCTTTCGAGCCACACGCGACCAATTGCCTGTCGGCCAGGACGGCGACATGGCTGGCCAGGCTGGACAGCGTTTCCAGATCGTGGGTGACCATCACCACAGTGAGGCCAAGTGACTGTTGCAGCGCCGCGATCAGCGCGACGAAATGCTTGCTGCGCTCGGGATCGAGGCCAGCGGTCGGCTCGTCGAGCAGCAGCAGTTCCGGCTCCAGGGCCAGAGCGCGGGCCAGGGCCACGCGCTTGATCATGCCGCCGGACAATTCGGCGGGCATCAGGCTGCCGTCCTCCGGCGCCAGTTCCACCATGCCGAGCTTGAGATGGACCAGGCGGCGAATCCAGTCCTCATCGAGGCAGCGTAGCTCGCGCAGCGGAAAGGCGATGTTATCGAACACCGACAGGGCCGAGTACAGCGCCCCCTGCTGGAACAGCATGCCGAGACGCCGGCGCACCGCGCGTTGGCGGTGGCTGTCCGGGTCGGCCAGGTCGACACCGAACAGATGCACGCTGCCGGCCGACGGCCGCAACAAACCGAGAATCTCGCGCAGCAACGTGGTTTTGCCACTGCCCGAACCGCCGATCAGGGCGAGGATCTGGCCACTGTCGACGCGCAGGCTGATATCGCGATGGATCACCTGGTCGCCGAAGCGCGTGCCGACGCCGCGCAGTTCGATGATCGGTGCCTGGCTCACAGCGTCGGCACGCCGATTTGGCGGGTAAAGATGGCGAACAGCGCATCGACCAGGATCACCGCCGTGATGGCCGTGACCACGGAACGGGTGGTGTTGGTCGACAGGCTTTCCGTGTCCGGCCTGACGCGCAGGCCGAAATGACAAGCCACCAAGGCAATGACGAAACCGAAGACGAGGCCTTTGCCAAGCCCGATGTACAGATTCGCCACCGGCACCGTACGCGGCAGACTCTCGATGAAATAGTGCAGCGACAGATCGAGTTGCAACAGCGCCGCCAGCATGCCGCCGAACAGCGCGATCGCCGATGTCCACAGCACGAGCAGCGGCATCGCCAGGGTCAGGCCGATGATTTTCGGCAACACCACGCGCTGGCTGCGCGACACGCCCATGGCGGACAAGGCATCGATTTCCTCGGTCACGCGCATCACCCCGATCTGCGCCGTCATCGCCGAACCGGAGCGGCCGGCGACCAGCACCGCGACCAGCACCGGCCCGAGTTCGCGGATGATCGCGATGCCGAGGATGTTGACGATGAACATATCGGCGCCCAGGCTACGCAGTTGCAGGGCCGACAGATAGCTGAGGGTGACGCCGATCAGGAAACCGACCAGCGCCGTGACCATCAGCGCTTGCGCCCCCGCCTTGTACATGTTGGCCGACAGTTCGCGTAACGGGAATTCGCGCGGATGACGCACCAAATAGGCGAGATCGAGCAACATCTGGCCGAACAACGCGACCATGCCCCGTGTGTTGGCGAGTAAACGCAGCACTTGGCGGCCAAGCGCCTCGATCGGGTTGAACGGCGGCGGCGCGACGGCCGGCATGGTCGGCGGCAGGTCGGCGACGCGCTCCAGTACCTGGCGGTGCAGCGGCGAAATATCGAGGTCGGCCGGCCAAGCATTGCGCCAGGTACGCCACAGCAGCACCGCGGCGGCGCTGTCGAGCCGTTCCAAACGCGACAGATCCCAAGCGCTCGCCCCCTCCCCGGCCGCCGCCAGTTGCCGACGCAGCACCTCCAGTTCCGGCAGCATTGCCGCCAGCGTCCAATGGCCGGACAAGACCGCCTGCCCCGACGCCATCTGCAATCGGGGGGGATCGATCATGCCCCTTTCCTCGTATTTTTCGCCTTGACCGTGTAATCGCGGCCGACCTGTTGCCAGATCGCGGTTTCTTCGGAGAGCGCCGCCGCCGTCCACGGATTACCGGCCAGCCAGCCACTCGGCACGTCGAGCTGGAAACCGTTGCCGTGCGGCTTGACCGCCCACACCGGCAAGACCCGGTCGTCGCGCGTGCGGTGCAACAGTACGGCCAGACGCAGGCAGAAGACGAGGCGCCAGATGCTGTCGCTGGCCGGAATCCCGGCCAGCTTTTCCAGCTTGCCGCGATGGCCAAGCACCAGCATGGCCAACCGCGCCTGGTCCTTACGCGAAAAGCCGGGCATGTCGGCGTAGGTCAGGATGTAGGCGCCATGCTTGTGGTAAGCGTTGTGCGCAACAGAAATGCCAATTTCATGCAGACGGGCAGCCCAGGACAAGGTCTGCCGGTCGGCCTCGGCCGGCTCGCCGCCGCTTAATTCGGCCAGCGCCGCCAAGGCCGTGGCCTCGACTCGCTCGACCTGCTCGCTGTCGACCTGATAGCGACGACGGAACTGCGTCACCGTCGCATCGCGCATGTCATGGTGGTGGAAGTGGCCGAGCATGTCGTACAGCACGCCGAGGCGCAGGGCGCCGTCGCCATAGGTCATGTGCTCAATATCCAGCGCTTCGAACACTGCCGCCATGATCGCAACGCCACCCGGCAACACCGGCAAGCGGTCGCCCTTGACGCCCGGCAGGTCAAGCGCTTCGGCCGAGCCGGCCTTGACCAGCAGGGCGCACAGCCGTTCCAGGCCAGCGCGGGTGATGCCGCTCTCGCCGCCAGGATTGAGGCCGTTCAATTCGAGAATGTCGGCGATAGCACGCGCCGTGCCTGAGGAACCGACCGCCTCCTTCCAGCCGAAACGCTGGTAATCGTGGGCGATCAGCTCGATTTCCTTGGCCGCCGCTCCCTGCGCCTCGCGCAGGCGCTTCTTGTCGATCCGGCGGTCGGGAAAGAAGCGCAACGTATGGCTGACGCAGCCCATGTGCAACGATTCCATCAGTTGCGGATCATGCTGCTTGCCGATGATGAACTCGGTCGACCCACCGCCGATATCGACGACCAGCCGCCGGTGGCTGGCCAGCGGCAATGAATGCGAAGTGCCGATGTAGATCAGGCGCGCTTCCTCACGACCGGCGATGACTTCGATGGGAAAACCGAGGGCCGCCTCGGCCAGCGGCAGGAACTCGCTGGCGTTCTTGGCGACGCGCAAAGTATCGGTCGCCACTGCCCGCACCGCTCCTTGGTCGAGGCCGCGCAGGCGCTCGCCGAACAAGCGCAGGGCAGCCAGGCCCCGCTCTTGGGCCGCGCCGTCGAGACGCTTGCCGGCGGTCAGGCCGGAAGCCAGACGCACCGGCTCTTTCAGCGAATCGAGCTCATAAATCTGGTCGTCGACCACCCGTCCGACTTGCAGACGGAAGCTGTTGGAGCCCATATCAACGGCGGCCACGGTTTCGTAAATCATCGGCGGAACAGGCGTAGAAAAGAACCGGCCTGAATTCTAGCACCGGCCCCGGCGGCGGATTCTTACAGGACGGCGCTCAGGTTTCCCCCGCGCCGCAAAACAACGAACGATTACTTTCTTGTCGAATTCCGTTCGCTCAAGCGCTGTTCAAGCTCGGCCAGCGGCAGAGCCAAACCCAGTTCCTCGTCGATCAGCCGCAGCAGCGGCAGCAACTGCCGCGCCAGGCCCGCCACATGCGGCCGCACCGCAGCGGAACGCCTGGCGGCCAACAGTTCCAGCGCCCGGTTGATCGAAATCGGCCGCATCACCGGGCGCACGCCGCCGGCTTCGGTCCGGTTGCCGCCGCCGGCCATCGCCCGCCGCATCCGCTGGCCGGCCAGATCGAGCAGGCCGGCCGCCGAATCGACGGCATCGCCGGGCATGCTGGCGATGCCGATACTGATGGTGACGGCGATGGTCTGGCCGCCGGCCGACAGGCGGCCAATCTCGACCGCCTCGCGGACCCGCTCGGCGAAGGTGTAGCAGAAGCTGGCGGCGGTTCCCGGCGAAACGACGGCGAACTGGCCGTCGCCGAAATGGCCGAGGCTGTCCTCGTGGCGGACCTTGCCGGCCAGCATCCGGGCAAAGCGATTGGCCACCTCGGTCACCACCGAGCGCCCCAGGCGTTCGACAAGGCCGGCAAAATCATCGAAACCGATGACCATGATGCTGGTTTCGACATGATGCCGGACCGAATGCGACAGCGCCTGCGCCACCTGGACCTCCAGGTATTTGCGCGTAAACAGGCCGCTGAGCGGATCCTGAACCATCTGCTCGCGGTCGCTTTCGATATTTTCCTTGGCCTCGGTCAGCGCCAGCAGGTTCTTCAGCCGGGTGGCCAATTCGGCGCTGCCCGCCCCCTTGGTGAGGAAATCGGAAACGCCGAGCGCTTGGGCGCCGAGGCGCTCCTCCTCGCTCTCCTCGCCGGAAAGCAGGATGAAGGGCAGCAATTGCAGGCGGCGCAACTTGGAGGAGCGGATTCTTTCGAGCAGTTGATAGCCGTTGAGCTTCGGCATCTGCAAGTCGGAAATCACCGCCTTGATCGTCTGATCGATCACCAGCGTCTGCCAGGCTGCCTCGCCGTCGCTTTCCTCTCGCACCTCGTAGTCCGTCTTCAACTGCTGGACCAGCGACATGCGGACGACCCGCGAATCGTCGACGACCAGAATGCGCGGCAAGTCGGCCACGTCAGCTCCCGGCGACATCCACGACAACGCGCCCCTTGGCCTTGCCGGCGATGAACTCGTCGAAAGTGGCTGGCAGGTGATCGAAGGCGATGCGCCGCGTCATCGTCGCCAGATGCGGTGGCCGCAGGTCATCGGCCAAGCGTTGCCAGACGCCCCGGCGATACGGTTCGCGGATGTAGCCGGAATCTACCCCGAGCAGCGAGACACCGCGCAGGATGAAGGGCGCCACCGTGGTATTGAGCGTCATGCTCGCCGCCAGGCCGATGCTGGCGATGGTGCCGCCCTGTTCCATGGTGCTGGCGATCCAGGCCAGCACGTCGCCGCCGAGGTTATCCACGGCGCCGGCCCAGCGGCCGCGATCGAGCGGCCGAATCTTGCTCAGGTCGAGGTTCTGGCGCAGCATCACCTCGGCCGCTCCAAGGCTGCGCAGGTAATCCGCCTCGGCCGCCTTGCCGGTCAGCGCGACCACGTGGTAGCCGCGCCGGGCCAGCATGTCGACGGCCAGGCTGCCGACGCCTCCGGTGGCACCGGTGACGATCACCGACCCCTTGGCCGGGGAAAGGCCGTTCTCCTCCATGCGGACGATGCCGAGCGCCGCGGTAAAACCGGCCGTGCCCAGCGCCATCGCGTCGAACAGCGCCAGGCAGGCAGGCAGCGGCACCACCCAGTCGGCCGGTACGCGGGCAATTTCGGCATAACCGCCATGATGGGCGACACCGATGTCGAAACTGGTGGCGATGACCGAATCGCCGGGGGCAAAGCGCGGATCGGCACTGGCGATGACGGTGCCGGCGAGGTCGATGCCGCCGACGCAGGGAAAGCGACGAATGATCTTGCCCTTGCCGGTGGCCGCCAGCGCGTCCTTGTAATTAACGCTGGAATGGGCGACGCGGATGGTCACTTCACCCGGATCGAGCTGGCTTTCGTTCATCTCGACAAAGCCGCTGCAAACCTTGCCGTCACGTTCCTCGATCAGCAATGCCTTGAATGATTTCATCGTCCCCTCATGGCTCAAGCCGCAAATTGTATTCATGATTACGCACTTAGAACATAGCCGCTACGCGCAAATCAGGTCTTTACAGGAAGGCTAGTTTCAAATACATTCCGCGCCTATGTTCAAGGCACTAGCTTCCCTCCTGCTGGCCTCCTCCCTCTTTTGCGCACTCCCCGCTACCGTTGCGGCCGCCGAAGAAGAGCGGCATCCGGAGGAGCCGATGTCCTTCCTCCAACGTTACACCAACGCCGCGCAGGATGTCATCCTGCATGGCCTGAAGCTGGTCGGCGTCCGCTATCGCCTCGGCGGCAACGATGAGGACAGCGGACTCGATTGCAGCGGCTTCGTCCGCCTGGCGTTCAAGGAGAGCATCGGCACCCTGCTGCCGCGCACCGCCGGCGAAATGAGCAAGGTCGGCCAGCGCATCGACAGCAGCCAGTTGAAGCCGGGCGATCTGGTGTTCTTCAACACCATGCGCCGCGCCTTCTCCCATGTCGGCATCTATCTCGGCGACAACCATTTCATGCACGCCCCCCGCGCCGGCGCCGAAGTGCGCATCGAGAGCATGGAAAGCAGCTACTGGGTCAAGCGTTACAACGGCGCCCGGCGCATCCTCGGCGACGAAGAAAACTGATTGGGCAAACGGCCGGCCGGCCGTTTTTTTTCGCCCAGATGATTCCCTGCCTCGCGCCATTCGACCCCTTTCCACCCATTGCCTCGGCCCAGGCCGACATGGGCGGTCTGCTCGCCGTCGGCGGCGACCTGTCGGCCCCGCGCCTGCTCGATGCCTATCGCCGGGGCATCTTCCCGTGGGGCACGATCGAGGGGCAGCCGCTGTGGTACTCGCCCGATCCGCGCATGGTGCTGTTTCCCGAGGAATTCCGCCTCTCCCGCTCGCTGCGCCGGACCTTGCGCGGCGGCGCCTTCAGCGCCCGCTTCGATAGCGACTTCGCCGGCGTCATCGCCGGCTGCGCCGAGGCGCCGCGCCCCGGCCAGGAAGGCACCTGGATCACCCCGGAAATGATGGCCGCCTACTGCCGCTTGCATGAACTCGGCTGGGCGCACTCGGTCGAAGTCCATGCCGAGGGCGAACTGGTCGGCGGCCTGTACGGACTGGCCATCGGGCGCATGTTTTACGGCGAATCGATGTTCGCCCGCCGACGCGACGCGTCGAAGGTTGCCTTCGCCCACCTGATCCGCCAGTTGTCGAGCCAGCAGATTGCCTTGATCGATTGCCAGATGCGTACCGAGCACCTCGCCTCGCTCGGCGGACGGGAAATTCCCCGCGCCGAGTTTCTCGCCCGCCTGCAGACGCTGACCGCCGACGCAGCCGCGCACGGCCCGTGGCCGACCTCGACCGCTGGCTGGGAGTGGTGATATGGCTCTGCCCGACGACGCCGCCCTGCCCTTCTCGCTGCTCCAGTTCTACGCCACCGCCGCCTACCCGTGCAGCTACCTGGCCGACCGCCAGGCCCGGTCGCAGGTGGCGACGCCGGCCCAACTGATCGACAGCGAAATCTACGCCTCGCTGGTCCGCGCCGGCTTCCGCCGCAGCGGCATCTTCACCTACCGTCCGTACTGCGATGGCTGCCACGCCTGCATCCCGGTCCGCCTGCCGGTTGCCGAATTGCAATTGAAACGCCACCAGCGGCGCGCCCTGAAACGCCACGGCGAACTGCACGCGCGCGAACTGCCGCTGCTCTTCCGCGAAGAACATTACGCGCTCTACAGCCGCTACCAGCAGGCCCGCCACCCGGGCGGCGGCATGCACGACGACAGTCACGAGCAATACGCGCAGTTCCTGCTGCAAAGCCACGTCGACACCCGGCTAATCGAATTCTCCACCGCCGGCATCGTCCGCATGGTCAGCCTGATCGACGTCCTCGACGATGGCCTGTCCTCGGTCTACACCTTCTACGAGCCGGACATCCCGGGAAGCAGCTTCGGCATCTACAACATCCTCTGGCAGCGCCAGCAATGCCTCGCCCTCGGCCTACCCTACCTCTATCTCGGCTACTGGATCGCCAGCAGCCGCAAAATGGCCTACAAGACCGACTTCCAGCCCATCGAAGGCTTGCTCGAAAGCCACTGGCAACGCCTGCCGCCGACCGCATGACACCTTCCCCGCCCTTGTACCCGAGGAAATGGATATGGCACGCATGCACAACCCCGTCCATCCGGGCGAAGTCCTGCGGGAGTGGATTCCCGAGGGGATGACGGTCACGCAGGCCGCTGCGGCGCTGCAAATCAACCGCGTCACCCTGTCCAGCCTGTTGAATGGCAAGAGCAGCGTAACCGCGAACATCGCGCTGCGGCTCGCCGCGTGGCTTGGCACAAGCGCCGATATGTGGATCGGAATGCAGGCGCAGTGGGATTTATGGCAGGCCGAGCAACAGCCGCGCCCGACCATCACGCCTCTGGAAGGCAGGGTGGCTTGAGCGAGCAAGGGCGGAACTTGACCCGCTGGCTTGCCTCCGCGGTCAAAAGCAAAATTCGATGTTGGGCCGGCGGCTTGAAACCCGCTCTACGACGCTTGCGAAACCGCAAAAAACGCAGAGAGCGCAGAGAAAAACATCGGCGGTGTTCTTTGCGTTCTTTGCAGTTTCTTGTACAGCAGGGTGGCGCAATGCGCGTTGCTTATTGCGCTCTACAGGCTACCCGATCCCAACCAAGTGGGATTCCTGCCAAAGGCGCGCAAGGAATGACGAAAAGTAAAAAACCCCGGCCTCTTCAGGCCAGGGTTCGCGGGGGAACAGATATTCCCGTCCGTTTCCTACATCCCGTGCATCTCGAACAGGTCGACACCAATGAGGGTCACGTCGGCAAACTCGTAGCTGGCCATCTGTTAGGAGGCGCTGGAGAAATGACTCTGAATCGTCACGCTATCCGATTCGCCGTAGAAAAGCTTCAGGTCGGTGCCGCTCCTCACCAGCTCGATCTCGTCCGACTTCACGTCCAGGAAACGAATCGCGTTCGCCCCCTGATTGTCCTTGATGATGTCCTGGCCGTCTCCCTTCGAGAAGACGCAGGTGTCGTCTCCGGCCCCACCCGCGAGAGTGTCATTGCCCTTGCCACCGATCAGAATGTCGGCTCCAGTGCCACCGGTCAGGGTGTCGTTGCCGGCACCACCGAACAAAATGTCCCCACCCGCGCGCGCCTTCAGCGTGTCGTCGCCACTGCTACCGATATTGATGGGAATACCAGCCGGGTCGTTGGCGAAGGCCAGGGCGATTTCCGCTTTGAGGGCATCCAGTCCGCCGTTCTCGGCGGCTGTCTCGATCATCGTCGCCAGCTTGCCGTAGCCGTTCCAGCCGGCGGCCACCAGCATGTCGCCGGAACGCATCAAATCCAGGCAATCGACCGCCGCCCGCACGGGATCCGTCTGCGCCAGCGCATCCAGCGCCGCATCGACGCCGGAGAAGTCAAAATGGATTCCGTTATCGTCGATGATCAGGCCAACGGCATCGAGATACCCCGAAAGCCGCGTCTCCATCACCAGCCCGTCATAGACCGATTGTTTGAGCGCGTTGTAGCTTTGTTGCAGGAATTCGACCTGCCGGGTGCTGAGCACCGGGATGGTGATGCTCCAGCCCCCGGCCGAGGCGGCTTGGCCCGGATTGACGAACGCGGTGCCGGTGGGGGGAGCGGGGTGATCGAAGATGGCCTGCCCATTGAAGATTTCCAGCACGTCGAGCATCTTGCTAATGCGCTCGGATTCGGCTTTCATCTGGGCGTAGTGGGCAGGGTCGAAGCCCGCGCTGTTCTTGAGCAGGAATATCTGGGCATGGGCATCTTGGCCCGAATCCTCAGCCTGCATGACCGTCAATTCCGAGCTGGTCATGCCCTTCACCCGGGAGTAGATGCGCCACCCGGCGAACACGCTGCCGTTCCCCGTCATCAGCCAATCCGCCCACTCATTGGAAGTCTCAAATTCCGCCGTCCCCGCCCAATGCGCCAGCAATGTGTCGAGTTGGTTCATCATTTCGCTGCGGCTGAGTCCTTCGAGACTCTGGATGTCGGCCACCAGGCGGCATTGAGGGTGGCGGCTTCGCGCAGGTCGCGGGCCATGCCGGCGCCGTGCAGGTCGGGGAGCGCGGCGGCGGCTTCGCTGAGCGGAATGGCGTCGGTGAATTGGCGGTAGAAGGGGTTATTGGCGAGATCGAGGTTGCCGGTGTTGCCGTTTTCATCGGTGGTTTCGCCGCTGGTTTCGAATTCGCCGATTTCGCCGGTCTGGCCGTTGGTTTTGGTGTAGGTGCCTTTGGCGGTGAGCACGTTGCCGCCGGCCAGCGTGGTGTTGGTGGCGGTGCTGGTCAGGTTGATGCTGGCGATGCCGGCCTGGCTCAGGTACTCCGGCTCCTCTCGGTTAGTAATCCAATACTCCAGGCCGTCAGACAGGTAGTGAAAAATTTTGCGAACAATCTGTGCATTGGTCAAGCCTTTGAACTTACTCAGATATTCATCGAATTGGGTAAATTCGTTCAGGAGATCCTGCAGGTCACCCTCATAATGAACAGGGCCGGATTCCATCCGGCCATTCTAAAACCACACGCCGTCCCCGCGCCAAGAGCGCGGGGTATCCGCTTCGCTATTCAACCAATAGTTCATGCCTGAAACGTCCGCAGAACGACTGAAGAAGGCAAGGTATACCTTTTGGATATCTATGGCGGTCAAAGCCATGGAAAAACTCCTTTACGAGAAAAAATTTTGGGGCTGTCCTAGCTAAGAAGGCGAGTTAGGATGTTGGAATGTATGAAAGACGAAGCCGGTTAAGCCAGACGAAACGGACGAAGCTGCTCGAACATTTCGTGGCCGGGACGACGGCGA
>JAIRKE010000063.1 GCA_031260295.1 Azonexus sp. | reverse complement strand
CTTGGCCTGCCGAACCATGATGTCAGTGAGCATGTTTCCAACTCCTTAGATGGGTTGGACTCCATGTTCGACACCGCGACCCGATTCTTCCAGCAACAATGCGGCACGCAAGCTCACCGCATTTCGATGTACCACTTGATGTACCGTTTTTGACTGGTAGTCAGTGGATTTTGCTGGATGTCGGTGGACTGAGGTTTTGCAAAAAACTTAGTCCTGACAACCACTTACTTTATTCCTTGGACTTCCTTGGAAGTCCAAGGAAAGGGTACGTGGAGCGGGAAACGAGTACATCACTCCAAGGGTAACTCGTTGATATGAAACGAGAAATTTTAAGATGATCGCTCATCTTAGTCCCCATTGTAGTCCATCTTTGCCGACTTGAAACAGCGTCATCCGCCGACGCCCAAGGACATCCAAGAACGGCCATGGACCGCCGCTGAGTCCGTTGTGCTTCGTGCTCATGCGCGTCAGGAGGACGAGCTGAGCGTAATCCGATTGATCTCTTGCTCCAAGACAGTCAGCCGTTCAACGACTTCGGCAAACCTCAGGGCCGCGCCGTAGAACATCTGGGCGTCCTGCATGGCCTGATAGTCCTGCCCCAAAGCCTCAAGCAACCCCGCCTGCGGCACCAGACACAACTCGCCGGACAGGCACAGATCGTAGCGGCTGAGCGTGTTCGCTGCTTTCGTAGCGGTTCAGGATTTCAGCCATCCAGACAGGCATCAGAGACTTCGACTCGCGCAGAACCTGAAACTCCGCGGCAGGCAGCTTGGCCTCAATCTGCTTGAAGGTATTCGGCGTGACATGCTGACGGCCAAGATACCAGAGCGCCGACAGCGCCTGCCCTGCGGGCCGACCCGCCAAAGCCAGCTTGCGCGGCGCGACATGCTGCAAACGCACGATCATCTTGCCCAGGCGAATCGCGCGCGATGACCCCGTGGTATAGAAAACGGCCTGCGCAGGCACCTGCGTTGTCAGCCCGAAGCGCCGCGCCGCTTCCGCGCCATGAATTTCGATCTTTGCCCCATCGGCCTGCGCCACGGTCTGCGCGATCTGCTCGGGCGCGGGCAAAGGCTTGACGCCGAATTTCCCTACCTTGGGCACCATGTACAGGCCATGCCCAATGCGCTCGATCTCGCCCGCCTGGGTCATCCGCATCAGAGTCTGGTCGATGGCTGCGCGCGACCCCAGTCCGGCAAACAATGCGGGCGTGAAGGGGGCGCCAACCGGACTGACTCCGATGCGTTTGCGGATGGCCTGGGATGTACTCATGATGAGGTGATCTTTTGGTTGTTAGATATTTTATATAAAAATCTAACACGCAACACAAAACTCATGACTTACCCTGGATCGGTCACCGACACTCGTCGGTGTCTTTGAGCATCTAACGATGATTAGATGAAGTGCAAAAATTCAACCTTGAAGGCAGAATTCTCACTCTAAATCCACCCCTCCTGCTCCGCTTTGCGTCCCTCGCGTTGCATTGCCAGGCACAGTTCCCGCAACTCCCGTGGTAAATCGGATCGGGCCAGTTGGGCTTCGAGCAGATGCCGGTCATGGTCGTTCAAGGGCCAGTATTGCGAGGTCGCGGCCCATTGATCCACCCCCATTCGATAAGGGTCCCAGGACAGGTTTTGCGCTTGCCACACGGCGCCGACCGTGCAGGCGATGTCTACCCCGCTCGGATCGGCATCGGCGCTGATCCAGGCTGGCGCAGGCGCCAGCCGCAACAGATGCCCGACGGACTCAAGCCACTCGACCGAGGGGCGGCCAGGCATCCAGAGCAACACCAGCCCAGCCTCGCGCTGCTGCGCCTGGCGCTCGAAACTGGCGCGGTTCTCGATCAACCACCAGCGTGCAGGTGTCGAAGCCGAACTCGCTCGCTTCAAATCGGCCAAGGGCAAGCCAAGGCAATGCAAAGAGGCAAGGTTCACCTGCTGACCGCTCCAATTCAGCGTGATATCTCCCGCCAACCAGGCCATCGACGCGAAACGCGCAATGCGCAGCCGTTCCAGGTCAAAACCGCCCTCCAGCCAGCGCCAGTCTGCCTCTCCCAGCGCCTTGGTCGTTCCCCGCGCGTGCAATGCAAAATCCCGCCGCGATCCTTGCCGTCCCTCGTCATGCCACGCGGCGACGGCGCGCAGCAATTGCAGCCGAACCGACAGCAGTTCCAGCCGCAGCGATGTGTCGTCACACAACTGCCCCAAGGCTTGTTCGATCTCATCGAGAAGATCGGGGTCCAGTGCTGAATGGTTCAGGGTTTCGGCCCGCGAACGGAACCACGTCTGACTTTCCTCGATCAGCGTTCGCCGCTGCTCCCCACGCAAGCGTGGACTCGAAACCCCCAACAAGCTCTGCAATCGCGGCAAGTCACGCCACGTGATGGCATTCCATTGCCAGGTGCCACCCACCAGTTGCTCGCGCCGCACGATCCATCCCCGGATCAACAACAGTTCGCACAGTGCCTCCGCGCGCTCGATGGACGAAATGGGAGCGGCATCCTTGAGCAAGGCAGCGCGGCCACGCCGGGCGCCGTCGCTGCTGGCCCAGCGTTTCAACAGGACATTCTGCTCAGGATCGAGCAGCTGCAAATCGTCAGGGATGGGCGTCGCCGCACAACGGTCGCGTTCCGTGCGCCCTCGTGCTTCATCAACCCAGTTCATATCCCTTCGCCACAGTGTTCTCAGGCCGCAGCGGAGCGGCGCTGCAACACGCCGATCGGCGGTGCCCAGCGCGCGTCACGCGGTTTCTTGGCCGTGACCAAGGTGATGTCGGCTGGCTCGAACACTTCGACGTTGTGCGTGATCGGCGTAGTCAGCACGTATTGCGCCCGGGTCGATTTCAGAAAGTGGCCGACGATCTGGATGTAGAGCGGATCCAGATGCGCGAAGGGTTCGTCGATGAACACGAAGCCGCCGGGCATCTCGTCGTCCTTGAGCAGACCCACGAGCAGGATGAGTGATTTGATGACCTGCTGCCCGCCTGAGGCTTCGCCGTCGTTGAGTCCGATGTTGCCCTTGCCGTCGAAATTGAAACTGACCTTGAGTTCGGCTTGACGCAGCACGGTGTCGTCGTTGTCCAGGTGCGGCAGGTCGGCATGAACCTCGACGCCGGCCAATTGTCCCAGTTCGACGATGTTTTTGCGGTAACGGCGCACGGTGGCGCGCAGCACATCGATGTAGCGTTCGCGTGCGTTGTTTACTGCCTCGATAGCTGACGTGTTGCGACGCTTGCATTCCTCCAGCCGCGACGACTGTTCGCCCACGGTGCCCTCCATCAGCGTGTGCCGTTCTTTGACGGACGGGTCGGTTTCCCACTGACCCTGCTCCAGTTCCTGATCGACCGCACGGCCGCGCAGCTTCGCCTGCGTGGCATTAACGTACTCAGCAAACAGCGAAGCCAACGCCGCTGGCGCGATCCAACGCACGGGGAAGCGGCGCTTTTGCGCCTGTGACTGGACTGCTTTGGATTGCCATTCATCGAAACGCCCACGCCACTCGCGCTCGTGGCGCGCCATGTCGTTTTCGTTGTCCTGCATACGCTGGTGCATTTTTTGATATTCATTCTCGGCGCGGGCCTGGCTGATGACCGCTGTCTTGTGTTCCAGATCCAGGTTCTGCCAACGCAAGCTGGCGGTAATGCGCGCCTGCTTCAGTGCGGGCAGGTGTCGCCGCGCCTGTTCGAATTCCTCACTGCGCCGCGCCAACTCCTCTGCCGCGCGATGCCCCTTGCCGGCATCGATGGCCGCATCCAACTGACGCTTAATGTCCCTTTGCTCCGTGGCGATGGTGGCCAGGTCTTTGTCGAGCTGGATCAGCCGCCGTTCGATCGAGGTCTTGCGCGCAGCCAGTGCCGCCGCGCCGAACTGATGTTCAGCCGGATCGACCCACGCGCTGCGTCCACCCCGACCATCGCGCCAGTAGGCTTGAGGCGTGATCCATTCGCCGCCGCGCCGGGTTCCCTCTTGTGTGCTCTCCACGCGGCGAATCTGCGCCAACTGCCGCAGCAGCCATACCGGCGCCGGCGCGGAAAAGCGCAGCACCGCCAGCAAGCTGTGCGGTTCGGGCTGACGCGGTGCCTCGGCGGCTTCGGATACCAGGTAATGCCGGTAACGCTCGCGCTCGGCCAGTGCCATGGCACGACCTTCGTCGGCACTATTGCGTAGCACCACCACCCAGCGTGCCGCGCGCAGCACGCCTTCGGCTGCGGCGCGCCAGTGCTCGTCGGTGATCTCGATCACGTCGGCCATGACGTGGTGCGCAATCTCCTCCTGTCGTAGCACGCGCAGGAACCGCTGCACCTCCGCTGGCGGGGGCGCCTGGCGCTGATCTTGCAGGCGATCCAGCGCCTCTTGCGCGGTCTGGCGTTCGCCAGACACCTTGTGCCAGCGTGCATCAGTTTCGCCTTTGCGTTGCTCCAAATCGCTCACACGCTTGGCCAGTTGAGCTGCGTCGTTTTCCACGGCGGCCAGCTTTTGCAGTTCATCCGCGTGCTTGACCACGTCTTCCACGGGCCGCTCGGCGTCTCGTGCTTGCTGCTGCGCGGTTTGGGCCTCGCCCTTTTGCCGCTCCAGATCTGACACTCGTTTCTTCGCTGTCTCCTGCGCATCCAGCAATTGCAACAGCGTGACGTTGTCTTCGCTACGCTGACGCTTCTGGGCCGCGTGACGCAAGCGTTGCTGGTGCAGGTCGGCCATTTTGGAAGCGGTATCGCGGCGGGCCTCATGCCACTCCAGCACCGGGATCACTTCGGTCGCCAGCTTCTCGCGTTCGCGCAGCTTGGCCTGGTATTGCTGAAACAGATTGACCCGCGCTTTCAAGTCCGTCAACTGGGCCTGACCGTGAACCAACTCGCGATCGGCCTCATCAACCTCGGCGGCCAACTCTCGCTGGTGCTTGCGCGCATCTTCGTAGCGATCCAGCACCTCCTGATCGCCAAACACGTCGAACACCAGCCGCAACAGTTCCTTGGGCGAGTATTCGCACAAGCGGTCGGTCTGCCCTTGTTCCAGTGCCAGCACGCGGGCGATGGCCCGCGAGAGACCGGCGCCCTCCAGACGCTGACGCCAATGCTCAAGGCCCAGCCATTCCTTGTCCGCAGTCTGGATCAGGGTTTCAATCGGTACATCACCTTCTTTCATGAGATAGCGGCGCTGCCAGTCGCCACCATTGCGGTCGATGCGGCAGGCCAGCGTGACTTGATCCTCATACAGCAGGTTGCGCGCGAATGGACGGCTTGATCTCTGCCTGCCATGCGGGCGGTTGTCCACGGTAGCGCGCAGCCAAGTGCTGTCGGCATTGGCGTGCCGTGCATAGGTTTTATAGCTGCGCCCGCCGGAGCAGTCGAGCCCCAACAGGGTACGCATGGCGTCGAGCAATGTCGTCTTGCCCGAGCCGTTGGGGCCGGCCACGGTGATGATGGCGCCGTCGAGCGGCAGCGTCAGGCGTTGGCAATAGTCCCACTGAAGCAGTTCGATGGATTGCAGATGAAACATCAGTTCTGCCCTTCCGTGGCTTCGCCAGCCCGATTGGTAGCACCATCATCGGTTTGACTGCGTCGGCGCGCCAACACGTCACCGAGCGCGCCATCCAGAATGCGCGGTGCCAGCGCGTCGTAGTCCAGCAGCAGATCCAGCAATGGGCCTTCGGCGATATCGTCACCGTGCCGAACGATGAAGCCGTGTGTCTCCAGGCGTTTGAGGTTGCCGTCCATGCGCGTCTTGCGGCCGAGTTGGGTTCCGAAATCAGCCAGCAATGCCTTGTAAGAAACCACCGGACTGACCGCCGAGGCACTGGGCATGGGCCGCTCGGTATTGAACATCTCGCCCTGTGTATCTCCTTCGGCGGATGCCGCACGGGCCGCCTGACGCTCGCGTTTGGGCAGGATGATCAGCGACCACAGCACCACCAGCAAGGACACCCCATCGCGTGGCAGATCGACGTTGTTGTTCGCATTGAGGCCCGCTTCGCCGAATACGGCGGACTCGGCGCCGCGCAGCAAGGCCACGCTGACATGATCGGCGTGGATGTTGTCGATCAGGCGCAGGCCGACTTGCGCCAAGCGGTTCTGTGCCGCCTGCCAGAGATCGGCATCGATCAAGGCTCGGCGTACACGCGGATGCTGGCGCGGCAGCCAGCGGCGGGCCAACAGTTCGGCCACCAGCAGGGCGGCTTCGTCAGGAACATCACTCATGGGGATTCAATTTCGGGAGATAACTGACCGACGCTGATGACAGCCACGTGTTCGTCATCCGTGGATTGCACCACGGGCTGCAACTCGACCCGCCACGGTAATCGGGCCAAGTCGCCAGTCTGGCCCTTGAGCGTGCGCGCCTGCGCATCGCCCAGCAGAGGTAGCAACTGCATACGGTAGGCCACCTGGGCAAAACGGCCGCCCAGCACGACCTCGGTGACCGGGTGCTGCTCTGGCAGGCCACCATCAGGCACGTTGGCCCACGCACCCAACTGGACGATCAGGTCATCCAGTTCCTGGGGCATATGCAGCACTTCCATCTCTCCTGTCACGGCCTCCAAAGGGGGCGGCAAACCCTGCGAACGCTGTCGGTCAGGCCGATCCCGCTCGAACTCGCCCTCGGCCACGTCAAGCAGATCATGGCCGCTGACGAATATGGGTCGCACCCCCACGGACAAGGCGTCGCCCAGCAATTCGCTGAGGGCCGGATGCGACTGCAACCAATGGCGCACGTCGGAACTGGTGATGCCAGTGGAGCCTAGCGTGACACGCTGGCGATCGGCCTGCTGCAAGGCGCGTGTGAACTGACTCGCCATGGCCAGCAACCTGGCTTGGCCATAGCCCAGCGCCCGCGCCTCGCGCTCCAAACGCGGATCATCATGCTCACTGCGAATCAGGGCCGTAAGCGCCTCGCCAGCGCGTCCGACCAGTTTGAGGGCGCGCTCGAAACGGGGTTGCGCTTCGCGCAAACGCGCTTCCGAACCGCTGGCAATCGCATCCGCAAAATCGTCATACAAGCGCGCCAGTTGCGCGTGCAGATGCCGGATCTGTCCCGCATCGGATAACCCCAAGGCTTGAGCGCCAGCCACCTGCGCCAGCAGCGAAGCCATCTCGTCATCCTCACTGGCCATACGCGCTAGTGGCGCCAGCAAAGCCTGCGCATGATGCGCCAGGGGCGAGAGGTGGTAGTCCTGCGCCGTCGAATCCCAGATCAGCAAGCCCAAGTCCCGCAGGCGCTTGAGCACCGTATCCAGAGCATCGGGCTTGAGGCTGTGGAAAAGCTGGTTCAGATCCTCACGCTGCAAGCGGCCCTGTGGATGTGCCGCCAGTTCCAGAAACACCCACAGGCGCAAGCGGGCCGACGCCTGCCCTCCCGAGAGCAAGCCGCGCATCGCATCCAGGACATCCAGGCGCTGACCCAATGCCCAAGCCAGCGAGGACTCGGCCGCGAACGAGGGATCGCGGAAATATCCTTCGAAAGATGCTGCCTCGGGCTCATCCATGAGTCCTTGCGTATATCCATCGCGGTCCACCATCATGAATGTTTTCCCAAAGAGAGGGGCCGCGTATGGCGATTGAGTCGTGGCGATCCGGAATTCGCATGATTGCGGCGAGGACTACTCACTGAAATCCTTGGGAAGACGGCGCCGCGGATGATTCGAAATGCGCATGAGCCCCTCATGGATCATGACGTTGCTGATTTTGCCAGACACCTTCCACGGAGTCCGTTGTGCTTCGCGCTTATGCAAACTACGAAAGAGTCAATCCGAGCGTGTGCAGATCACCCGAAAGTCTGCGTCTGCCGCCTGCCAAATACCCCATATCATACGCAAAAACATACATTAAAAGTCGTTTTTCGCATATGATTCGGGAATGGCTGCGCTTGAACAATACATGGAGGCTCGCCTCGCCCAAGGCCGCGCGTACTTCCTGCGGGACGACGTGCTGGCGGCGCTCGGCTCGTCGCCTGAAGCACTGAACATGGCACTGCTGCGCCAAGCCAGAAAGGATCGCCTGGCAAGCCCCCGGCAAGGCTTCTATCTGATCCTTCGCCCGGAAGACCGGGCCGCTGGCGCACCCGATCCAGCTCGCTGGATCGACCCGTTGATGAAGTACCTTCAAGCTGACTACCGCATCGCACTGCTGCGCGCAGCCGCTTTCCACGGCGCCTCGCACCAAGCCGCGATGGTGTTCCAGTTGATCGTGCCCAAGCAGATGCGCGGTGTTGAGATAGGTCGGCATCGGCTGGAGTTCATCTATCAAAATCCCACTGCCTTTGCCCAAGTCAACCAACCCGAAGCACTGGCTTCGCTGAAAAGCGATGCGGGCTTTGCCAAGGTCGCCGGCATCGAATTGACGTTGCTTGATAGCGCGCGCTATTTCCACAAAGTCGGCGGCATCAATGCCCTGGCCCAGATCGTCAAGGACTTGGGGGGGCGTGCTCGGTCAGCCAAACTCGCCCGGCTTGCCACGCACTACGAAAACTCAGCCGTGCGCCGGCTCGGCTATTTGCTGGAGCATACGCACCATACGCCGCAAGCCGACGCCCTGCTCCCCTTCGTCAAAAAAACCAAGACGGCCGCATTGCTGAACCCTGCTGTGAAGCCCTTGATCGAAGGACTGCCCGGCCTGCACGAGCCGGAACCTCGCTGGCGGCTCATCCTCAATGAACCCATGGAGATTGATTTTTGATTCCCCAGTCCTATCTCCAGGCGTGGAGCACGAAAGCGCCGTGGCCAGATTCACGCCAAGTTGAACAAGACCTCATCATCAGCCGTGCGCTGTGCGACCTGTTCAACGCGCCTGCCTTGCGCGGCAAGATGGCATTTCGTGGCGGCACCGCAATCAACAAACTGCTGTTTCGCACGCCCCTTCGCTATTCAGAAGACCTCGACCTGGTGCAGACGCAGCCCGAGCCGATTGGCCCCACTGTCGATGCCATCCGCGATGCACTCGCCTGGCTTGGCAAATGCAGCCGGGAGCAAGCGGGCCATTCGATGCATCTGATATTCAAATTCACGCCAGAAGCCGATGCGCAATCGACGTTGAAGCTGAAGGTCGAAATCAACACCCGCGAACATGCCAACCTGCTTGGCATTCGCCACTACCCCTTCGCCGTCGAAAACGACTGGTATCAAGGCAAGGCCGACATTGCATCGTTCGCGCCCGAAGAATTGTTTGGCACCAAGCTGCGCGCGCTCTTGCAGCGGCGCAAGAACCGAGATTTGTTCGACCTCGCGCAAGGACTCAAGGAACTAGCACTCGACGCTGACAAGTTGGTACGCTGTTTCGATCACTACCTCGCGCTTGAAGGCAAGCCGATCACGCGCGCGATAGCCGAACAACGCATGTTGGAGAAGCTGACACGCAGCCTGACCGAAGACGTGGTGCCGTTGCTGCCTGCTGGCGTGCGCTTCAACGACCGTGACGCACTCGATGCCTTCGAGTGGGTCTGGTCGGAACTGGTGGTTCGGCTCAAAGGCGATGGCTGGAAGTTGACGAACAAGGCCATTACCGAACTGCGCTCGAAGGGTTATCCGAGCTTGCTGGAGCACAAGGTTTAGCGGGAGTCGATCGCGCACATTAGCGTTCTTTGCCGCGCCGATCAAAGCGTGTCCTGCTCACCGCTCGCTTGTTCTGTTCGTCTTGGACGAGGCTTTGCAGGTCATCATCGCGGACACCAATGCCCAACCGCACAGCCATGCGTGCGGCGCGTTCCCTGAACTCGGCTGTGCCGGTGATCGTGACTCGATTGCCGTATTTGGCGGCGACCACGCGCAAGGCTGCTTCCAGCGTGTCATCAAGCGAGTCCTTGACGACGATGCGATGGCCCTGGTCGATCATGCGGGTGTTGCCATCCAGAGATTTGTAAACGACCCACTGAACCCGCTGGTCGATTTCCGCCTTCAGGTTGGCGACGGTCAGCACCTTGATCCGCTGCTGTTCTTCTTCCTCGACTGCGCCAGCGATGGCATTCGCCTGTTGTTTCTTGCGGCGCTGTTCCTGGTAGTGGATGCCGCGCAGCGCGGCTTGTGCATCGGCATCGCCCTTTTCGGATTGCTGTTCCAACCATGCGCGCCAAGTGGCGGCGCGGGTCGGGAATGATTTTGGAAGTGCGGTGCGTTCCTCGCGCTGCTGTTTCTGCAAAACTTCCAGCCTCATCGCCCGCTCGCGTGCATGCAGCGCCAGTTCGATCGGCGTGACCCAGCGATGTGCGGACTTCGCCGTGACGAACAACTGCCGACGCTGTTCGGCCAGCGTCGCCTTCAACACCTTGCGTTCGGCCTGATGACGCTCGCGCAGGACGGCGCGTTGCTGCTCGCGCAGCTCCTTGTCGCCGTCTTTTCGCTCGCGCTCGAAACGATCAGCGAGCGCCTTACGTGCTGCCGCGCGTTCGGCTGCGCGACTTTCGCGGAGACTTTCGCCCGACTTTTCGGTAGTTTCTCGGGACTTTCCGGCGCGTGCACGGGAGTTTTCTGGTTTGTTTCCAGAGATTCGCTGTTCGCGCACGGCAGTTTCGTAGTTCTTTTGCGCCGACTTTTTCAGGGTTTCCAAGTTCTTTTCTGGCGCTTCGTAGGTTCCCAGGTACTTTTCGAGCGCGGATTTGCTGGCCCACTTCCCGAGTTGAGATGCTTTCGCCGCGAGCACACGGCCATCGTTCAGCGTGGCCGTGACGACCACTCCTGAACCCTTCGGCTCGATGCCGATGCCGAAGCGCGCCAGGGTTTCATGGACTTTCGCCCAGGTCGCGCCCGGACGATGGATCGTTTCGTACAGGGCGCGTGCGGGTTCTTCCGATACCCACGATTGGAATGAGTCACCACCGCCCAGGTTGTGCTCGGCCCGCGCGGCATTGCGCGACAGCTTTTTCTGCTTTTCCCAGTCCTCATTCCAGAGATTCCGGGCGGCGGCCTCTTTCATGGGCATGATCTTTTTGTCGCCTAGGGCCGACTCCACCGCAATGAAGTAGCCGGGCGCGTGTTCCCAGCCCTGCTCGATTTCGACTTCGCGCGCCAGGCGAGCCAGGATGCGGTAGTCGAAGCGCGGCTTTTCTGCGATGGTGGTGCGGCTGGTTTCGGGATCGATCACGACTTTGTTGACGACGATGTGCAGGTGATCGTTGTCGGTGTCGCGGTGGACAGCCCAAAAGGTCGGGCACTTTCCGAAACCCAAGCCATCAATGAAGTGTCGCGCCGCGTGTTCGAGCTGATCGCGTGTCGGATGTTCGCCTTCCATCCATGACACGTCGAAGTGGTACACAGGGTTTCCCTTGTACTTTCGCGCGATCATGGCGTCCTCGCTCATGATCTGCCAGATTTGCTCGCGGTCTTCTGGGGTGCCGCAGTCCGCATCTATATTGAACACACCGCAACTCTCCGCCGTCAGAGGTTCCTGGCCTTTTCCCCGCGCTTCATCATCATCGCGT
>JAIRKE010000067.1 GCA_031260295.1 Azonexus sp. | reverse complement strand
GAGCGTGAGGTGTCTGGCGGGGCGCTACGGAATTAACCCGAAGACGGTGGTGAAGTGGAAGCAGCGCACCCCGGTCAAGGATTTGCCGGCAGGGCCGAAAGAAGTCCGGTCAAGCGTTTTGTCTGTTGAAGAAGAGGCCGTCGCCGTAGCGTTTCGGCGCCAATGGCCCAAGCTGATCCGGTTCGTGGATAACGGCCATTGGCCACTGGACACCAACCCGGTGGAGAATGCGATCCGTCCGTTCGTCGTCGGCAGAAAGGGCTGGCTGTTTGCCGATACCGTGGGCGGCGCCAATGCCAGCGCCAATCTGTATTCGCTCATCGAGACGGCAAAGGCCAATGGCATCGAGCCGTATCGCTATCTGGTGGCGCTGTTCAAGAAACTCCCTCCGGCACAGACTGCCGATGACTACGAGGCGCTCCTGCCTTGGAACATCAATCTGACCGGGGCGTAGCGCCCCTCTACACGCCGGCTTCGCAAAACACCAGGGCGCGGTTTATTGACCGCTTACAATCAAAGCATGTGAGTGACATAGGTTGTGGTGAGCGTGAGCGAACCGCGACGGCGGGTGTTATTCGGGCTGTGACTTGTCGCTATGAAGATGATCTCTTTCATCATCCAGGGCGGCACAAGCACGCAATGACGGTTTGGGCCTCAGCCCGCCTGGTCGAGGTAGCGCTCGGCGTCCAGCGCCGCCATGCAGCCGGTGCCGGCTGAGGTGCAGGCTTGGCGGTAGACGGAATCCTGCACGTCGCCAGCGGCGAAGACGCCGGGGATGCTGGTTTGCGTGGCGTTGCCGTGGCGGCCGCCCTGGGTGACGAGATAGCCGTTTTCCATCGCCAGTTGACCGGCGAACAGGTCGGTGTTGGGCTTGTGGCCGATGGCGATGAAGACGCCGTGCACGTCGACCTCTTGAGTGCCGCCATTTTGCGTGCTTTTGAGACGCAGGCCGGTGACGCCGGAGTCGTCGCCAAGAATTTCGTCGAGGGTGTGGTTGTAGTGGATGGTGACCTTGCCGGCTTTTTCTTTCTCGAACAGTTTGTCCTGCATGATCTTTTCGGCCCGGAACTTGTCGCGGCGGTGGATCAGCGTGACGTGGCTGGCGATGTTGGCCAGGTACAGCGCCTCCTCGATGGCCGTGTTGCCGCCGCCGACGACGGCGACTGGTTTGTTGCGGTAGAAGAAGCCGTCGCAGGTGGCGCAGGCGGAGACGCCCTTGCCGGCGAATTTTTCTTCCGAGGGCAGGCCGAGGTACTGGGCCGAAGCGCCGGTGGCGATGATGAGGGCGTCGCAGGTGTAGCTGCCGGTATCGCCAATCAGCGTGAAGGGACGCTCGCCGAGGCGGGCGGTGTGGATCTGGTCGAAGATGATCTCGGTTTCGAAACGGCGGGCGTGGGCTTCAAAGCGCGCCATCAGTTCGGGGCCTTGCACGCCGTCGGCATCGGCGGGCCAGTTGTCGACTTCGGTGGTGGTCATCAGTTGGCCACCCTGAGCCAGGCCGGTGATGAGTACCGGCTTCAAGTTGGCGCGGGCGGCGTAGACGGCGGCGGTGTAGCCGGCGGGGCCGGAGCCGAGGATGATGAGCGGGCTGTGGCGGGGTGATGCGGACATGGTGTTCCTTTGGGATGGGCGAGGGAAAATTATAGCCTTGCCGGGGAGGCGGAGGGTTTCCCCAGGGTAATCGCATGAAGGCTCAAATTTCACCAAGCGGTCGAGCAAAACCGCAGCCCTTCGTCATTTCCGCGCGCCTTTGGCGGGAATCCAGTGTCTCACCGCCATGCGCAGCGGGGCTTGATGACGTTTGGAAAAGCAAAGACGCTGCGCTTTTGCCAAACTCGCCGCCAGAAACACGCGGGAATGGCGGTATGGGGAGCGAAGGGCGTGACAGATTACCCAAGCCGTGCCGCGAAACCCTGAGTGCAAATGACATTGTTATTCATGCGATTGCTCCGCCTCGCCGCCACACATGCGAAAACGGTTTATAATCATCTGATAACCCCATGAGCGGAAACTGATTTATGGCGACGAATCAATATGGCCTGAGCTTGGTCGTGCTGCGCAATGTGCCGCTGTTTTCCGGGTTGAGCGAATCGGAACTGGAAAAATTGTCCAGGGTTTGCGGTCGCCGCCGGGTTGAGCGCGGGGCTTTCGTGGTGCGCACCGCCGAGGCGATTGATTCCCTCTATATCCTGCTCACCGGCCGCGCCAAGGTGACCAATACCGATGAGGAAGGGCGCGAGATCATTCTCGCCTGGCTGGGGCCGGGCGAATTTTTCGGCGAGATGGGCCTGATCGACGGCAGTCCGCGCTCGGCCAGTGTCGTCGCCAGCGAGCCTTGCGAATTGCTGGTGCTGGGCAAGGAGGCTTTTCAGCGTTGCCTGCAGGACAATTTCCAGGTGGCCCAGAAGCTGATGCAGATTCTCGTCCGCCGCTTGCGCGAGGCTGATCGCAAGATCGAGAGCTTGGCCTTGCTCGACGTCTATGGCCGGGTGGCCCGCCTGCTGCTCGACATGTCGGTGGTGGAGGAGGGGCGGCGCATCATCAGGAAAAAGGTCTCGAAGCAGGATATGGCGCGTATGATCGGCGCTTCGCGTGAAATGGTCAGCAAGGTCATGCGTGACCTTGAACTGAGCGGCTACATCGCCACCGAGGGCAGCCTGGTGGTGATTCTGGGATCATGAGAAAGATGGCGGGCGGGGCTGTGGAGCGGGAGGCGAATCCGCTGCCGGACAAGATCGGCGTCTTGTTGCAGGAGTCGCGCTGGTTTGGCGTGGGCGCTCTGGCGCTGTTCCTGATTCTGGCCTTGTCGGGGTTTCATCGGGGTGATCCGGGCTGGTCGCACGCGGTGGCGGCGTCGAGCCTGCACAACCCGGCGGGCCGGGCGGGGGCGTATGTCGCCGACCTGATGCTCTATATTTTCGGACTGTCCGCCTGGTGGTGGGTGGTGCTGCTCGGCATGTCGGTGTGGTGGGGCGTGCGCCGCCTCAAGGCGGGCGGGCCGGAGGATCGCCGGCCGCTGTTGATCGCCCTGGCCGGTTTCGTTTTTCTGCTGCTCGCCAGTTGCGCTCTGGAAGCCTTGCGCTTTCGCTCGCTGGGGGCAGAACTGCCGCTGGCGCCGGGCGGGCTGCTCGGGCTGGAGATCAGCCGCTGGCTGGCCGTGCAACTGGGTTACACCGGCGCGACCTTGCTCCTGCTGGTGGCCATCGTCATCGGCTGGAGCGTTTTTTCCGGCATGTCGTGGCTGCTGGCTTTCGAGCGCCTCG
>JAIRKE010000036.1 GCA_031260295.1 Azonexus sp. | reverse complement strand
CACGCACATGGCTTTTCCGACGAGGACATCTGGGACATCGCCGCCATCACCGCCTTCTTCGGCCTGTCCAACCGACTGGCCAACTTCACCGGGATGCTGCCCAATGAGCCCTTTTATCTGATGGGGCGGGTGCCGCGTTGAACGTTGTGCGTTGAGCGTGGCTTTGCGCTGCGCTCCAACCCGGCCTATCCCCAGGCCCTGGTCATCAATTCGTCGATCGCATCCGTGATCTGTTGTCCGCAGTCGGCCAGAGAAGCCACCACCGCGCCAAGCTGATCGGTCGCCACGGAGACAATCTGCAAAGGATGGAGAACGACTTCAACGCCGCCGATGTTGAAGACCGGGTTCATCCGGGAACCGAATAGGGATGCGTCAGGCACATGCCGGCGCAGCACCAGGGGGGCGACGACCCTGCGGCGATAGGCATCGAAGCGCGCAGACTGGATGACGACAACAAAAGGAATGTTGTCTTTCTGGCTGCCCTTGTTGCGATGAACGTCGAACTGCGCCATGAACCCAGGCGCTCAGAGGGTTGAGTACTCGTCGGCGAACGCGCCGAATCGGGCGTCGAACTCATTCCAGGCCTGCGCGCTTGCCGCCGCCCAGTCACGGCCCTGATCGCCTTGCGCACGCGCCTGTTGGAGCGCCTTCAGGTCTTGCGGGGAGATCATGCAGGCGGCTGGCCGACCGTGGCGCGTGATGATGACCGGCTCGCGCTGCGCATTGTCCAGAAGGTACCCGAATCGGCTTTGCGCCTCGACGGAAGTGACGGTCATCATGGGCTTGATCCTTAAAAGTAGCCAACATGGGTAGTTTAGGGCAACGCTGAACAAGCATTCGAATTTGAAGGATAGTTTCGTTCGAGTTCGCAATGCGAGATTAGAGAGGCCAAAAGGCCGACTTTGAAGGCCGCTGCCGAGCATGTTTGCTGCTGTAAGCGCACGGTGCGCCCTTTGCGAACGCACTCATGCCTGCAAACGCACCCGCGCCAGATAAATGTTGGCCAGCCCCAGCACCACGAACGAGCGCGTGGCGTTCTTGCCCAGCCCCCGGTAGCGCACCTTCGTGAAGCCCCACAGCCGCTTGACCACGGCAAATACGTGCTCCACCCGAGCACGCACCTTCGACTTGTTGCGGTTCTTCGCACGCTCGGCTTCATCAACTTCGCCGCCTTTGCGCACGCGCTGGTTCGTAAAGTCGCGCGCCCGTGGCGCCTTCATCCCGATCAGCGCCTTCTGGCTGGCGTAGGCGCTGTCGCCATACACGCGCTGTTCGTTGCCGTGCAGCAGATCGGGCAGCGGATGCTTGTCATGCACGTTGGCTGCCGTCACCACGGCGCTGTGCGCCAGGCCCGTGCGACTGTCCACACCAATGTGCATCTTCATGCCAAAGTACCACTGCTGGCCTTTGCGCGTCTGATGCATCTCGGGGTCGCGCGCCTTGTCGCTATTCTTGGTCGAGTTGGGCGCGCCAATGATGGTGGCGTCCACGATCGTGCCGGTGCCCACCTTCAGGCCACGCGCTTGCAGCACTTGGCCGACGGTGGCGAACAGCTTCTCACCGAGTCGGTGCTGCTCCAGCAGCCGACGAAACTTCAGCAGTGTCGTGCCCTCAGGTACGCGCTCTCGGCCTAGATCGATGCCCACAAAGCGTCGCAGTGCCGTGCTGTCGAGCAGCGCTTCCTCGCAGGCTTCATCAGCCAAGTTGAACCAGTGCTGCACGAAGTACATGCGCAGCATGCGCTCAAGTCCCACTGGCGGGCGGCCATTGCCTGGCTTGGGGTAGTGCGGCTCAATGACTGCGCACAGTTGCTGCCAGGGCACGATCTGCTGCATCGTCGCTAAAAACACGTCGCGCTTGGTCTGGCGACGGTACTGCTCAAATCCCGATTGTTCATCGGCCGCTACGGCAAGGGTCTGTTGCTTCATCTACCTAAAACGCCTTACGGGATGCATCGGGGGACTTATTCAGCGTCGCCTTGATCGTCCAGACCGGCATCGCGTACTTTGAGCAGGAAGTCATTCCTGATTGGACGAATGGCGATTTGCATCGTGCTTTCCTTGGGGTGTGATGGTGATGCGGTGTATGGGTTGTGATGTCCAAGCATTCATTTCAGTCGCGTCACGCCAAGTTCGCCAAACCGATACGCCTCGCCACTTTCCATGTGTAGTTCGGCGTCACCGTCATCGGCGACCCGCCATTGCGCTTTGCCGGCATCGACCAGCAACTGGCAATAAGCCTCGACTTGACGGCGTGCGTTGGATAACTCGTCCATCAGGTCTGTGGGAACCGCGTTCATGGAAAACCTGGTTGCTGCGATTGGGTCGCGGACGTTACCCCGCCTTTCGGAAAGTGAAATTGATGCGCTGGCTGCCCAGCAGCGCATGCGGCTCGTCCTTGAGCGGCATCACGCCGTGGTAGCGCAGGCGATCAGCGCCGCCCCACACCATCACGTCGCCGTGGTACAGCGGCACCTTGACTGTCGGGTCGGTGCGCGCATCGCCACCAAACAGGAACGTAGCCCGCATACCGAGAGACACCGAAACAATGGGAGCCGCGTAGTCCCGTTCGTTCTTGTCTTGATGCAGTGAAAGCCTGCTGCCGGGAAGGTAGCGATTGACCAGGCAGGCGTCAGGCGTGAAGCCATCAAAGCCCGCTGCTGCTGCCGCTTCATTCGCCAGCCGTGCAAACACTGTCGGCATCATCGGCCAAGGCTCGCCCGTGTCAGGGTCAACCGAGGTGTAGCGATAGCCGCGCCGGTCGGTCGTCCATCCCAATGCGCCGCAGTTCGTGAGAGCAACCGACATGGTGAATCCGCCCGGCGTCACCATGTGCCGAAAAGGTGATGCCGCTTCGATATTCGTGATGGCGAGCAGTAGTTCGGGAACGTATGGCAGCGCGAATCCGCGCAGCAACATGGTGGCAGGCCCCAGG
>JAIRKE010000022.1 GCA_031260295.1 Azonexus sp. | reverse complement strand
TCGTATGTCACCGGTACCACGGTACATGTCAATGGCGGTATGTTCATGGATTGATTTCACCAAGCTGCCGCTTTTGGTAGAATCGCAACGTTTTTTTCGTACCCCTGAGGGGAAGGAGCTTTTCCAATGGATAACATCGTAGAGCGCGTCAAGAAAATCGTCGCCGAACAACTGGGCGTGAATGAAGCGGACATCAAGAACGAGTCCTCCTTCGTGGATGATCTGGGCGCGGATTCCCTGGACACCGTTGAGCTGGTCATGGCTCTGGAAGAGGAATTCGAGTGCGAAATTCCTGACGACCAGGCCGAGAAGATCACCACGGTCCAGCAGGCCGTCGATTACATCCTCGCCAACAAGAAGTAAAAAGCCAATTCTGGTTCACCTAGGCAAGGCCGGCCTTTTGGCCGGCCTTGCTGTATTTGCTTTCGGAGTCCATCTTGGCACGTCGCAGAGTCGTCATCACCGGCCTGGGCTTGATTTCCCCGGTCGGCAACAGCGTCGAGGAGGGCTGGCGGAACATCGTCGCCGGTGTTTCCGGTATCGCTCCCATCACTCGCTTCGATACGTCCAGTTTTCCGGTTCAGTTTGCCGGCGAAGTGAAGAATTTCGATGTTACCCAATACATTTCTGCCAAGGATGCGCGCCGGATGGACAAGTTCGTTCATTACGGCCTGGCTGCTGGCATACAGGCGGTGCGTGACGCCGGCCTGGACCAGGAAGGCGCAGCCGATCTTGAGCGCGTCGGCGTTGCTATCGGTTCCGGTATCGGCGGCCTGCCGCTGATCGAAGAAACCAAGGACGAATACAACGCCGCTGGCGTACGCAAGGTGTCGCCATTCTTCGTGCCGGGTTCGATCATCAACATGATCTCCGGCAATCTGTCGATCGAATACGGCTTCAAGGGACCGAACCTGGCCATCGTTACCGCCTGCACTTCCGGTACCCATTCCATCGGCGAGGCCGCGCGTATCATCGAGTACGGCGATGCCGACGTGATGATCGCCGGTGGTGCCGAGTCGACCGTTTCGCCGCTTGGCTTGGGGGGGTTCTGCGCCGCCCGCGCGCTGTCTACCCGCAACGACGATCCGGCCACGGCCAGCCGTCCGTGGGACAAGGACCGTGACGGCTTCGTGCTGGGCGAGGGCGCCGGTATTTTGGTGCTCGAGGAGTACGAGCATGCCAAGGCGCGCGGCGCCAAAATCTACGCCGAGGTGGCCGGCTATGGCATGAGCGCCGATGCCTACCACATCACCGCGCCCAACATGGACGGTCCGCGCCGCTCGATGGTCAATGCGCTGAAGAATGCCGACGTTTCGCCGGCCGACGTGCAGTACGTCAACGCTCATGGCACGTCCACGCCGCTTGGCGACAAGAACGAATCGGATGCCATCAAGGCTGCTTTCGGCAATGCCGCCGGTAACATCGTCGTCAATTCGACCAAATCGATGACCGGCCATCTGCTCGGCGGCGCCGGCGGCATCGAGTCGTTATTCACGGTGCTGGCCATCCATCACCAGATTTCGCCGCCGACCATCAACATCTTCAACCAGGATCCCGAGTGCGACCTGGACTACTGCGCCAACGTGGCGCGACCGATGAAGATCGAGGTGGCGCTGAAGAACAACTTCGGCTTCGGCGGAACCAACGGATCGCTGGTCTTCAAGCGCATCTGATTCTGCCGCCAGGATAGAAACGGTGCAGTTTCCGATCACCATCGGACTGCGCCGTTCTCGTTTGCCGGAGGCGGTTCTGTTCGCGTTGGCGCTGCTGGCCAGCTTGGTGGCGCTGTTTTTTCCTCGTCCGTTGCCGCTGCGGGTGGTCTTGCTGCTGGCGATCTGGGGGATTGCGTTATGGGCCTGGCGTCGTCTGGCGCTGCCACTGGCGGCGCTACGCCTCGAAGCGGACGGTGGGATTCAGGTTGCCGGCGACGGGCAGGATTTTCTTCCGGCAACGCTCCTGCCGGGAGCGACGGTTCACCCCTGGTTGACCGTGCTGCGTCTTGAATTGGCCGACGGCCGGCGCTGTGCCTTGCTGGTCACGGCCGGGACGACGAGTCCCGATGAATTTCGCCGCTTGCGGGTGTTCCTGCGCTGGCGGGCCGACTTTGCATCGGAAACAAAGTGAGCTTCCTTCGGGACTGGCCGCGAGTTTTCGTTACATCGGCTTTGAAAAGAAAACGACGTCCGGCAGTCCTGCAAAGTGAGCATCGCAGGTCAGCAGTTCCGCCTGTCGGTGCTGTGCCGTGGCGTAGACGATGGCATCGGCAGTGGCGAGCTTGTGCTCGCGGTGCAAGTCCGCGGCAAGCAAGGCAATGGGGGTATCCAGCGGCACGACGAGGCATTTCTGCGTATAGGCGATTACGTGATCGGCCTGCTCTTCGCCAAGCTCGCGCACCAGCCACTTCGAGAGTTCAAGCTGCACGATGGTGGGAACGATGCATCGTGGTTTGTCCGGGAACTGATTGCCCAAGGCTTGCCCAAGCGCGCTGCCGGTAAGCCACTCGATCCAGGCCGACGTGTCGACCACGCGCAACGGCACTGTCATCAGTAGCGATCCTCGCGGTCTCGGTAATCGTCCTTGCGGGCGCCTTTGGCGATACCCGCCAATTGATCCAGTTCAGGAACGGGCATCACCAGAACACCCTTGCCCTTGGGAATGAACACGAATTCCTGCCCAGCCTGCCAGTGCTTTTCCTCGCGCACGGCCTTGGGAATGGAGATCTGGAACTTGCTGGACAGGGTAGCAGTCGCAGTCATCGTCATACCTCATGATCGTCGATATCGATTCTGTAAGAATACAGGATTTCAGAAGAGGGGTGGAGTCTGTAAGCTGCTGAAAATAATGCGATGCAGATTTCCGTTGCTCGCGAAAAAAACAATTTGAAGCTGATCCTTCATCGCAAGACGCAACGCCTGCCGTCGGCTAATTCAAGAGCAAAGCGGCCCTTTCTTTGCTGCGAGTAACTTTATCCCCTGTAAGGGATTGATGCCCAATGCCTCGCAGTACCAGACAAATTCGACGACATCCAATCGGCGCTCCCCTTGTTCGACCTTTTGTACATAGGAATGCGGCTTGTCCAGGCGCGTTGACAGGTCACGCATGGTCAACGCCTGCTTTTCGCGGGCGCTTTTCAGCCAGGAGAGCAGTGCAGCCATTTCCGGGGTATTGATGCTGTGGGTCATGCGTACCTGTTTAAGGTACGTTGCCGTTTGTACCCAAAACAGGTACGATAGCCTTGTCATTGCATCCCTCCGGGAACGTTCAGCTACGTCACTGATGTAACCCAATGGCAGGTTTTCAGGGGAAGGAGTTTCAGATATGTCAAGCGGCAGAAAATCGGGTCACGCAACGGGGATGGCTGATGAGCTTTTCGTCATGGTCAGCGGTGACAGCGGTTGCCGCTGATGTCTATGGAGGGTTGGAATGACCGAGTGGATTGAATGGCGCGGCGGGAAGTGTCCGGTGCCACCGGAGGCGGTGGTGGAATACCTGATGCGTGACATGCCTGGAGCGGGCGACATTGTTATGTCAGCGGCACGCGGTGTCTCGCTGGATGCCTTCGCAGAACTGAACATCGCTGGCGATTTGATTTGGGAACACGGTGTCCTGGGTTTGTCCAAATCGGCAGAAATTGTAGGCTACCGCGTGGTGAAGTCGATAACGAAGAAGCACCATGAAATGACCAAGCTTCTCCGAGTCGCTGGTCACACAGTGACCGAGCCGCTATTTGTGGAGGGCGCGAAAACGCTGCTTAACAAGGCCATGCTCGATGAATGGGAGAGCAAATGACCAGCCACGAAGCGCAACACAAGAAAAACACGGAAATCAGCATGCTGAAAGCCGAAAGAGCCGAGTTGCTGGAGGCACTTAATAATTTGCTATCCCTGTACACCGATCATTCGGAGCGGGGAACGGCAGTGTATAGACGCGCCCGCGCTGCCATTGCTCAGGCATCGCTCGATGAAGAAGAGAGCAATTGAACGCTGAAGCACGGGGCCAGCATCAAATTTTTAGCAATCAAATCCTTTGCCAAAGGCAGGCGGAAAGGACAAGAGGTGTTCCGCGCAGAATGGCTGAGTGATTTGCTCAGATACCCGGTTTACCTTTCAGCACCGTATTCCTGATCCTCTCGGACGTCTCCGGGTAATCCCGCGAATAGTGCAGGCCGCGGCTCTCGCGGCGCAGGATGGCGCAGCGGATGATCAGTTCGGCGGTCAGCACCAGATTGCGCAATTCGATCAGGTCGTGGCTGACGCGAAAGTTCGAGTAGAACTCGTGAATTTCCCGCTTCAGCAGACGCACCCGGTGTAGGGCGCGTTTGAGCCGTTTGTTGGTGCGGACGATACCAACGTAGTCCCACATGAAGCGCCGCAATTCGTCCCAGTTGTGCGAGATGACGACTTCCTCATCGGCGTCGGTGACCCGGCTTTCGTCCCATTCGGGCAGGGCTGGCAGCGGCGCCGGTTGGTTGGCCAGAATATCGTTGACCGCCGCCTCGGCGAACACCAGGCATTCGAGCAGCGAGTTGGAGGCCAGGCGGTTGGCACCGTGCAGGCCGGTGCAGGAAGCCTCGCCGGCGACGTAGAGGCCGCCGACATCGGTGCGCCCGTGCAGGTCGCAGACGATGCCGCCGCAGGTGTAGTGGGCAGCGGGAACCACCGGGATCGGCTGGCGTGTGATGTCGATGCCAAGTTCCAGGCAGCGGGCATGGATGTTGGGAAAATGTTCGCGGATGAAAGCCTCACCCTTGTGCGAAATATCGAGGAAGACGCAGTCGAGGCCGCGTTTCTTCATCTCGAAGTCGATGGCACGGGCGACGATGTCGCGCGGCGCCAGTTCCCCGCGCTCGTCGTGCTCCGGCATGAAGCGACTGCCGTCGGGCAACTTGAGCAGGCCGCCTTCGCCGCGCACTGCCTCGGAAATCAGGAAGGATTTGGCCTGCGGGTGATACAGGCAGGTCGGGTGGAACTGGATGAATTCCATGTTGGCGACGCGGCAACCGGCTCGCCAGGCCATGGCGATGCCGTCGCCGGTCGAGGTGTCGGGATTGGTCGTATAGAGATAGACCTTGCCGGCACCGCCGGTGGCGATCAGGGTGTTGGCGGCGCCGATGGTGACCACTTCGCCGTTTTGGGTGTCCAGCACGTAGGCGCCGAAACAGCGCTTCTTGTCGGTGCCGAGTTTGTCACCGGTGATCAAATCGATGGCGATATGGTGTTCAAGTATGGTGATGTTGGCCGCTGCCCGAACCTTGGGCGTCAGGGTATCCTGCACCGCCAAGCCGGTGGCGTCGGCGACGTGGATGACGCGCCGGGCGCTGTGGCCACCTTCGCGGGTCAGGTGATAGCCGGACGCGTCCTGGGTGAAGGGGACGCCTTGCTCGATCAGCCATTCGATAGCCCGCCGACCGTTCTCGACGACATGGCGGGTGGCTTCCTCGTCGTTCAGCCAGGCGCCGGCGATCTGCGTGTCGCGGATGTGATTCTCGATCGAGTCCTTGCTGTCGAGAACTGCCGCGATGCCGCCCTGGGCCCAGCCGGAGGCCGAGTCCTCCAGTCGGCGCTTGCTGACAATGGCCACCCGGCAGTGTTTGGCCAAGCGTAGCGCGGCCGATTGCCCCGCCAGGCCGCTACCGATGATAAGGACATCAAAATTGAGCAAAATCTGTTCTCGGAATCAGTAATAGTTTGGCGCGAAATATAGCATGTGGCCGCCGATTCACCCCGTTACAGACAGTCACAATAAGGGTAACAAGCGATCTCACTGGAATAAAATGCTGCGCTATACTGCGTGAAAAAACGTGGATTCACGACTATCCCCAGGACAAGAGAGAGCCATGAGTGAGCGCGAAGTCGATCAGGTGTTGGTCGAGCGAGCACAAGGCGGCGATCAGCACGCCTTCGACCAGTTGGTCAGCAAATACCAGCGTAGGATGGGGCGTTTGCTATCGCGTTTCATCCGCGATCCGGCCGAGGTCGAGGATGTCTCGCAGGAGGCATTCATCAAGGCCTATCGGGCCTTGCCGGCCTTTCGTGGCGAAAGCGCTTTCTATACTTGGCTGTACCGGATCGGGATCAACACGGCCAAGAACTATCTGGTGTCGCAAGGGCGACGGGCGCCGACCTCGACCGAGTATGACGCCGAGGAAGCCGAAGGCTTCGAGGATGCCAGCCAGTTGCGCGACATCAATACGCCGGAGAGCCTGCTGTTGTCCAAGCAGATTGGCCAGACCGTCAGCGCCACGATGGAGGCGCTGCCGGATGAGTTGCGGACGGCCATCGTGCTGCGCGAAATAGACGGCCTGTCCTATGAGGAAATCGCTGGCATCATGGATTGCCCGATCGGTACCGTTCGCTCCCGCATTTTCCGGGCGCGCGAGGCCGTTGCCTCGCGCTTGCGTCCCCTGCTCGATACGGCACCGGATCGCCGCTGGTGAGCATGGAACAGGGCGCTAGCACGGTGTGCGGCGTGGTCCGGGCGGTGCACGGAGGCCAGGCCGAGGTGGCGGTGGACGAAGGCGGTTGCGGCCGCTGCCATGAACCGGGCGGTTGCGGCGGCCAGAATCTGGGCCGGATGTTCGCCGGTGCGCCGCGCACCTATCGCGTTGATAACTCCCTCGGCGTGGCGGTTGGCGAGCGCGTCACCATCGCCGTCGCCGCTGGCAGCATCCGCCGCGCCGCCAATCTCGCCTATGGCGTGCCGCTGCTGGCAGCCATCGCCGGTGCTCTGACCGGTAACGCGCTGCTCGGTGATGCGGGCGGTATCGGTGGAGCACTGCTGGCGTTTGCCGGAGCAGTGTTTTATGTCTGTCGTCGTTCGTGGGCGACCGTTGGCAATCCCGCCGGCGAGCCCTATATCGTTTCCCGTTCACAGCCTGATCAGGAGGTATGTCGCCAATGAAACACTTATCAATGAAACACCTTATTGCGTTGTTTTCGCTGATTGTCGTGCATGCGCTGGCGCTGGCCCAGACGCGCGGTTTGCCCGATTTCACCGAATTGGCCGAGAAGCAAGGGGCGGCCGTGGTCAATATCAGCACCACCCAGACGGTGCGCGGCCACGGGCAGATGTCCCTGCCGTTCGACGAGAACGATCCGGCCTATGAATTCTTCAAGCGCTTCATTCCGCGCCAGCCGGGCGACGGGACTCCGCGCGAATTCCAGAACAAATCGCTGGGTTCGGGCTTCATCATCAGCAGCGACGGCTATATCCTGACCAATGCTCACGTGGTCGATAGCGCTGACGAGGTGGTGGTCCGCCTGACCGACAAGCGGGAGTTCAAGGCCAGGACCATCGGTGTCGACAAGCGCACCGACGTCGCCTTGCTGAAAATCGAGGCGACCGGCCTACCCGCCGTCAAAATGGGCGATCCGGCGCAGTTGAAGGTCGGCGAGTGGGTGGCGGCGATCGGCTCGCCCTTCGGCTTCGACAGTTCCGTGACGGCTGGCATCGTTTCGGCCAAGGGGCGTGCCTTGCCGCAGGAAAACTTCGTGCCTTTCATCCAGACCGATGTCGCCATCAATCCGGGCAATTCCGGCGGGCCGCTGTTCAACATGCGCGGCGAAGTGGTCGGCATCAACTCGATGATCTATAGCCGCACTGGCGGTTACATGGGCGTCTCGTTCGCTATTCCGATCGATGTGGCGATGGATGTTCAGGAGCAGTTGCGCAGTACCGGCAGGGTCAGCCGCGGCCGTTTGGGCATCGTCATCCAGGAAGTCAGCAAGGAACTAGCCGAGTCGCTGGGTCTGGCGCGGCCGATGGGTGCCGTGGTCAACGCCGTCGAGAAGGGTGGGCCTGCCGAGAAGGCCGGTCTGGAGCCGGGCGACGTGATCCTGAATGTCGATGGCAAGACCGTCGGCAGTTCCTCCGATCTGCCGCGCATGGTCGGCTCGATGCGTCCCGGAACGAAGACCGTGGTGCAGGTCTGGCGCAAGGGCGCGACGCGCGACATCGCTGTGACGGTGGGCGAGATGGCCGACGAAAAACCGGCCGGTATCCGCCCCCAGCGCGGCTCCAAAGCGCCTGAGCAGGCCCCTAACCGGCTTGGCCTGGTGGTCAGCGAACTGAATGCCGAGCAGAAGCGCGAGTTGAAGCTGAATTCCGGCTTGATCATCGAGGATGTCCGTGGCATCGGTGCCCGGGCCGACCTGCGTCCCGGCGACATCGTCATCGCCGTGATCAGCCGCGGGGCGACCACCGAGCTTCGCACGGTCGACCAGTTCAACAAGTTGCTGGCCAGCTTCGAGAAAGGCAGCAATGTTACACTGCTGATCCGGCGTGGTGAAATGCAGACTTTCGTCACCGTCAGGAATCTGGGTGGCGATTGAGCTGACCCTGCTGAGCCGCAGCTACTGCCACCTCTGTCATGACATGGAGGTGGCATTGGCGCCGTTGGCCGAGGAGTTCGCGGCCACCGTCACGGTGCTCGATGTCGATGCCGATCCGGCGCTGGAGGCCAAGTACGACGAATGGATGCCGGTGTTGCTGCACGGCGAGACGGAACTGTGCCGCTACGTCCTGGATGTGGCCAAAATCCGTGAATATTTAGCGGGATTCCGCTAAAATCCGAGGTCTTCTGAACAGGGAAGGGCGCTGAAAAAGCGCCCTTTTTTAATCGCCGCAATGGATCACATCCGCAATTTCTCCATCATTGCCCACATCGACCACGGCAAGTCGACGCTGGCCGATCGCATCATCCATCTCTGCGGCGGACTTTCCGATCGCGAAATGGAAGCCCAGGTGCTCGACTCGAGGGATATCGAGCGCGAGCGCGGCATCACCATCAAGGCCCAGACCGCGGCGCTCGACTACAAGGCGCGCGACGGCAAGGTGTACAACCTGAACCTGATCGACACGCCGGGCCACGTCGATTTTTCCTACGAAGTCTCGCGCTCGCTGTCGGCCTGCGAGGGCGCGCTGTTGGTCGTCGATGCCTCGCAGGGCGTCGAGGCGCAGACGGTGGCCAATTGCTACACGGCTATCGAACTCGATGTCGAGGTGCTGCCGGTATTGAACAAGATCGACCTGCCGTCGGCCGATCCGGACAGCGCCAAGCAGGAAATCGAGGACGTCATCGGCATCGACGCGGCAGAGGCGGTGCAGGCTTCGGCCAAGACCGGGCTGGGCGTCGAGGACATTCTGGAGATGGTGATCGCCAAAGTGCCGCCGCCGGAAGGCAACCCGGAGGGGCCGCTAAAGGCGCTCATCATTGACTCCTGGTTTGACAGTTATGTCGGCGTCGTGATGCTGGTGCGCGTCGTCGATGGCGAGATTCGCTCCAAGGACAAGCTGTTTTTCATGGCCACCGGTGCCAATCAGTTGTGCGAGCAGGTCGGTGTGTTCACGCCGAAGTCCCTGCAGCGCGACGTGCTGCGCGCCGGCGAGGTCGGCTTCGTGATCGCCGGCGTCAAGGAACTGAAGGCGGCCAAGGTCGGCGACACCATCACCCACAGCGACCGCAAGGCCGCCGCGCCGCTGCCCGGCTTCAAGGAAATCAAGCCGCAGGTGTTCGCCGGCCTGTATCCGGTCGAAGCCAACCAGTACGACTCGCTGCGCGAATCGCTGGAAAAATTGAAGCTCAACGATGCCTCGCTGCAATACGAGCCGGAAGTCTCGCAGGCGCTCGGTTTCGGTTTCCGCTGCGGCTTCCTCGGCCTCTTGCACATGGAAATCGTGCAGGAGCGGCTGGAGCGTGAATTCGACCAGGATCTGATCACCACGGCGCCGACCGTGGTCTACGAGGTCGTGCAGCGCGACGGTTCGGTGATCCAGATCGAAAACCCGGCCAAGCTGCCGGAAGTTTCCAAGGTCGAGGAAATCCGCGAGCCGATCATCGAGGCCACCATCTTCGTGCCGCAGGACTACCTCGGCGCGGTTATCACATTGTGCAACCAGAAGCGCGGCAACCAGGTCGACATGCACTACCACGGTCGCCAGGTGAAGCTGGTCTACGAAATGCCGATGGCCGAGGTGGTCATGGATTTCTTCGACAAGCTGAAATCCTGCTCGCGCGGCTATGCCTCGCTCGATTACGACTTCAAGGAATACCGGGCCGCCGACGTGGTCAAGCTCGACATCCTGATCAACGGCGAGAAGGTCGACGCGCTGTCGCTGATCGTGCACCGCGCCAACTCGCAGTATCGCGGCCGCGAGCTGGCGCAGAAGATGCGCCAGTTGATTCCGCGCCAGATGTACGATGTGGCCATCCAGGCAGCGATCGGCTCGCACATCATCGCCCGCGAGAACGTCAAGGCCATGCGCAAGGATGTGCTGGCCAAGTGCTATGGCGGCGACATCACCCGCAAGAAGAAGCTGCTGGAAAAGCAAAAGGCCGGCAAGAAACGGATGAAGCAGGTCGGCAGCGTCGAAATTCCGCAGGAAGCCTTTCTCGCCGTGTTGCGCGTCGATAACTGAGAGCCGCGATGAACCTTGCCCCGAATTTTGCCCTGATCCTCCTTGTCCTGCTGGTCGCTACCGGCGTGCTCTACGCGCTCAACCTCAAGCTGCGCAAGCAGCGCCCGGAAGGGGCCAAGGAACCGGCCTGGGTGGCGTGGGGCGCGGATTTCTTTCCGGTCATCCTGGTCGTCTTCGTGCTCCGCTCCTTTATCGTCGAGCCGTTCAAGATTCCCTCGGGGTCGATGATTCCGACGCTACTGGTGGGCGATTTCATTCTTGTTAACAAATATACCTATGGCATTCGTTTGCCGGTGATCAACAAGAAGATCATTGCCGTCAACGAGCCGCAACGCGGCGACGTGATGGTCTTCCGCTACCCGGAAGATCCGTCGCTGGACTACATCAAGCGGGTGATCGGGGTGCCGGGCGACGTCGTTTCCTACCAGAACAAGCGCCTGACCGTAAACGGCGAGCCGGTCGAAATGACCCGCATCGACGACTATTTGTATTTGGAGTGCCCGAAAGACCCCAAGCAATGTATGGCCAAGTACTTCGAACAGTATTGGGCCAAGTTCGGCCAAGTGGAGCACCGCCTGCTCAACTATGCCCCTGTACCGGCCTCCGTTTTCGACGTCGAGCAGTTTCCGCACCGCGAAAATTGCACCTACAATGCGGCAGGTGTGATCTGCAAGGTACCGGCCGGCCATTACTTCATGATGGGCGACAATCGGGACAACAGTCGCGATAGTCGTTCCTGGGGCTTCGTGCCGGAGGAGAACATTGTCGGCAAGGCCTTCTTCATCTGGCTTAATTTGAGCGATCCTGGCCGGATCGGCTCGTTCATCAAGTAAGGGGAAAAAGATGAAACATCAACGCGGCGTGGCGCTGAGTGGGTTGATTTTCTGGGGCATCGTCATTGCCTTGGTGGCGGTGCTTGGCATCAAGGTCGTTCCGACGACAATCGAGTATTACAAAATCAAGCAGAGTGCCCAGGGTGCCCTGAACAAGGTGGGGGCGGATGCGACCGTGGCCGAGGTGCGTGCTGCCTTCGACCGCTTCGCCAATATCGACACGCTGGAGTTTTCTTCCAAGGATCTGGATATATCCAAGGAAGGCGGCAGGATCGTCATTGACTTTGCCTACGACAAAAAAATTCCGCTGTTCGCCAACGTCAGTCTGTTGATCGAATACCAGGGGTCGGCCGGGCGCTAGGCATGAGTACGCAGTCCATCGCCGACCGGCTTGGCCACAGCTTTGCCGACCCCATACTGCTGCGTACGGCGCTGACGCACCGCAGTTTCGGTACGCCGAACAACGAACGCCTGGAGTTTCTCGGCGATGGCATCCTCGATTGCGTCATCGCTGCAGCGCTTTATGCCAGTTTTCCCGAACTGCCGGAAGGCGATCTATCCCGCCTGCGGGCCAATCTGGTCCGTCAGGATGCCTTGCATCGACTGGCGCTCGAGCTCTCTCTCGGCGAGGTACTGCGCCTCGGCGAAGGGGAATTGAAAAGCGGCGGCGCGGAACGGCCGTCGATCCTGGCCGATGCCCTTGAGGCCCTGTTCGGCGCTGTCTATCTCGATGCCGGTTTCGATGCGGCGGCGACGACAGTGTTGCGACTTTACGCCCCGCTGCTCGATGCCTTGACGCCGGGGAAAGTACGCAAGGATGCCAAGACCGGCCTGCAGGAATGGCTACAGGGGCGGAAGAAGCCCTTGCCCCGCTATGTCCTGCTCGACGCCAGCGGTGCCGCGCATGCGCAGTCCTTCACCGTTGCCTGCGAGCTCGACGATCCGCCGCTGCGCACCTTGGGCCAGGGGTCGAGCCGGCGTAGCGCCGAACAAAATGCCGCCGAACAGGCGATGAAAGCATTGAACACATGACCACGGGTATCCGTTCCGGCTATATCGCCATCGTTGGCCGTCCCAACGTCGGCAAATCGACGCTGCTCAACCACCTAATCGGCGAGAAGATCAGCATCGTCTCGCGCAAAGCGCAGACCACCCGGCACCGGGTTACCGGCATCCTCACCGACGCCGAATCGCAATTCGTCTTCGTCGATACGCCGGGCTTCCAGACCAAGTTTTCCAACGCCCTGAACCGGGCCATGAACCGCGGCGTGACGCAGACGCTGAACGACGTGGACGTCGTGCTCTTCATCGTCGAGGCCGGACGCTACGACGCTAAGGACAAGGCCGTGGTTCGCCTGTTGCCGAAAAACAGGCCGGTGATTCTGGTGGTGAACAAGACCGACCTGCTCAAGGACCGGGCCGCCTTGTTGCCTTTCCTCGCCCAGGTGGCCGCCGATTTCGACTACGCCGCCGTGGTCCCGGTCAGCGCCGCCAAGGGGCGGCAGACGCAGGAATTGCTGGCCGAGGTGCGCAAGTACCTGCCCAACGACGGTCTGATGTTCCCCGAGGACGACCTGACCGACAAGAGCGAGCGTTTTCTTGCCGCCGAGTACATCCGCGAGAAAGTCTTCCGCCTGCTCGGCGACGAACTGCCGTATGCCACCGCGGTCGAGATCGAACGCTTCGAGGTCGAGGGCAGCCTGCGCCGCATCTACGCTGCCATTGTTGTCGATCGTGACAGCCACAAGGCGATTGTCATCGGCAAGGGCGGCGAATCCCTGAAGCGCATCGCCAGCGAGGCGCGCCAGGACATGGAGCGGCTGTTCGATGGCAAGGTCTATCTTGAGGTCTGGGTCAAGGTGAAATCTGGCTGGAACGATGATGAGCGGCTGCTGAAAAGTCTAGGGTACGAATAAATCGTCCATACAACGCTAGGTTTCTCCATGCTTTCAGCGTATCTTGTTTAGGCAGAATGGCAGCAAGAACCAGTACCAACGCAACAACCCATGCATATCAACCGTGTGGACGGTGGGGTTTCCGATCATTTGTCATGGCGAAAGACATGGGTTGCACGAAATATAAGCGCAATCCCCTGGAGTCTTGTCATGACGCTTGAGTGTAATTGCACTGGGATTAGACAGTAGACATCAATCACGAATTACGGATACCCTACCATTCAATTTATTCCATACCACCTAGGAGTCCATCGATATGAAACTGCATCATTTGCTTTTCGGAGTTCTGAGTGCCCTGGCCCTGACTACGACGGTCTACGCCAGCGAAAAAGATGAAGCTGTTGCTCAAGTGAGCGCGGCAGCCAAGGCGGTCAGCGCGGACCGTGCTGCTGGCCTGAAAGCTATCCAGGAAGGTAAATTCACCAAGGGTGACGTCTACGCGTTTGCCTATGCCCTGAGTGGCGAGATGCTCGCCCACCCGAAGAACCCGCGCCTAGTTGGCAAGAATATGCTGGACCAGCCGGACGCCGAAGGGAAGCTGTTCCGCAAGGAATTGATCGAGAAAGCCAAGGCCGGCCGCAAGGACTGGACGGATTACGTCTACATGAATCCCGAAACCAAGGCCATGGAGCAGAAGACCACCTACTGCGAGAAGGCAGGTGATGTCGTCGTTTGCGCGGGGGTCTACAGGTAACTGTAACTATTTGACAGCCGTACAGTGAGGTGAAGAACGCCAGGGAAGTCCCCTGGCGTTCTTCATGTCACCATTTCCTGTAGCCGCAGGCAGGAAGCGGAGGGATTTCCATGAGGCTCAAGACACAATTGCTGCTGGCGCCGGCTGCGGCCGCTGTCGGTTTCTTTTTAGTCATCGGTTTGGCCGCCGTGTCTAACGACCGCTTGGTCTCTGATTTGGAGACTGTCGGAACCTATGGCCTGACCCCGGTAGCGAAATTGCAGATCATCAACACATCGGTAGATGACCTCCGCTTCCGCGCTGCAGCTGTGCTGCTCGGTCAGGCGCCCGCCAAGCAAAGCGCTGAACAGGCGCAGCTGGCAGCCAGCGAAATTACAACGTTGTGGCCGGAAGCGCGCAAGGCGCTTAGCCGTCCGGATCTGGCGGAATCGCTGCAGCAGGTTGATGCCGCCCTGCCGAAGTTCAAGGAATTCGTGGACAAAATGGTAGCCGCCTACGGTGCCAAGGATATGGACACCGTTCGGGCCCTCATGGAAGACGATTGGCCTTACCTCAACGCCAACTTGGTGAAGCCTCTGAGCACCATTTCCAACAAGGTAGCGGCAGCGGCGGAGGATTCCCTAGTCGAAGCCAGGCAGATGGCCAATACCATGCTTTTGGCGCTTATTGCCACCGGCCTGATTGGGGTTCTTTTCAGTCTAGCGCTCTCCCTCCTGGTGTCGCGCAAGATTGCGCGGGGTGTGCAGCAACTCGCCGACGCTGCCAACCGTGCAGCCAAGGGTGACCTTAACGTGACACCCCCTACCCTCGCCGGCGAACTTGGGGACATCAGCGCCTCACTGGGGAGCCTAGTAGGCGCATTTCACACCCTCGCCCTGGAAATCCGCAAGTCCAATAAACAGCTGGTGTCACTTTCTGGTGAACTGGCTGGCGAGTCTCGGGTGATTGCTGAACGAAACGAGCAGATCATCGACAATATCCTGTCTGGATCGAGCGCAGCGGAACAAATGGCGCAGGCCGCAGAGGGCATTGCTGGCAATGTCAGCAGCGCCCGCACTCGCGCCATGACCACTATGAACCAGGCCGAAACCGGTTTGGGCACCATGGCTACGACGGTTACGGATGCTGAGCAGGTCTTTGCCGCGTTCGATGCCGTTGCCGCCTCGGTCAACCGCCTAGCTGAACAGATTACCGGCATTGGCCACGTGGCCACCAGCATCAAGGAGATCGCCGACCAGACTAACCTACTCGCCTTGAATGCCGCCATCGAGGCGGCCCGCGCCGGCGAGCAAGGCCGCGGTTTTGCCGTGGTGGCCGATGAAGTGCGAAAGCTCGCCGAGAAGACCGCTGTCTCCACAGCGGAAATTACCTCTGGGGTGAGTACCATCCAGGAGGCAGCGACGGGTGCCCACGAGGTCATGACGACTACCCAAGCCTGGGCGACAAAGATGCGCGAAGGACTAAGCGAGCTTCAGACCTCCTTGGACGATATCGTAAATGCCATGCGCGCGCTGTCCCAGGAAGTCGGCTCGATCGCCGAGGCCACTCATGAGCAGGCCAAGGCCACCGAAACGACTGCGTCCGTGCTGGCCCGGGTTAGCCAGGCCGCGGAGGATTCCGGCGAGCAGGTCCGAAATATGAGCGGCCTTGCCGACCGTACCCGGTTGTCTGCCGAAGCGATGAGCAAGCTTATTCAGGGCTACAACGTTGGCGACGGGCACAATGTCGACCTGCCTGAATGGAACGCGGACCGACAACCGGAAGCTGGCCGGATCCCCGAGGGACCACTAAGCGCCGCGACGTAACAAGGACTGTGCCGCTCGCGGTCCATTGTTCTACACCCATCCATGAATAGCTATTGTGAATAGTCGGGGCTTGGACGCCAAGTCGTCCGTTCCATTCAGCGTTCTGATGAAATGGTCTGGATGAAATGGGTCAGCTTCGATTTGTTTTTCAGCATGTTGGGTCAGTGATTCTGCATTCAAGTGGACGGCCGTAGGCGATGAATCAACGCAGCAAGGTTGACGGCCAGCCAGCCTACGTTTTGCACAGTTATCCCTTCCGGGAAACCAGTCTGATCGTCGAAATATTCACTCGTGATTTCGGACGCATGGCCCTGTTGGCGCGTGGTGCGCGTCGCCCGCGCGCCGCCATTCGTGGTCTGTTGATGGGGTTTCAGCCGCTCGAACTGGGCTGGGCCGGCAAGGGCGAGGTGCTGACGCTGATGAAGGCCGAATGGCAGGGTGGTCAGCCGTTGCTGACCGGCGCGGCGCTGTTCTGCGGTTACTACCTGAACGAACTGCTGATGCACCTGCTGCCACGCGAGGATGCCCACGAGACGCTGTTCGCTCGTTATGCCGAGATGCTGCAACGGCTGGCCGCCGACCCCACGGGCAAGGTCCGTGAAGCAGACTTGCGCCGCTTCGAGAAGGCGCTGCTGCAGGAACTCGGCTATGGCCTGATGCTCGACCGCGATGCCGGCGGTCAGCAGGTGGCGGTCGAGGCGTTCTACACTTACCGCATGGAACAGGGGCCGGTGCGCCTGGAGCACGATGAAGCGGCGGACCAGGTGGTGCGCGGCAAGACCTTGCTCGACCTAGCGGCCGAGGATTTTTCCGACCCGCGCACGCGGGTCGAAGCCAAGGCTCTAATGCGTACCCTGATGGCCTACTATCTGGCCGGCAAGGAACTCGAAACCCGTAAGATTTTCAAGGAGTTGCAGGAGTTATGATCGAACTCGGCGTCAACATCGACCACATCGCCACCATACGCCAGGCGCGCCGCACCTACGAACCCGATCCCCTATGGGGTGCCGTCGAGGCGCATCTGGGCGGGGCCGATGGCATTACCGTGCATCTGCGCGAGGACCGCCGCCACATTCAAGACGACGACGTGCGCCGGCTCAAAGAAACGACGCAGATCAAGCTGAACCTGGAAATGGCGGCAACTGACGAGATGGTCGGTATCGCCTGCGGACTGAAACCGGAGATGGCCATGCTGGTGCCGGAAGGGCGGCACGAGGTGACTACCGAGGGCGGCCTCGACATCATCGGTCAGGAGGTGCGGCTGAAGGATATCGTCGCCCGCCTGGCCGCTGCTGGTATCACGACCAGCGTCTTCATTGACGCCGAATTGCCGCAGATCGAGGCAGCGGCGCGTATCGGCGCCCGCGTTTGCGAAATCCATACCGGTCCCTATGCCCATGCTTTCCACGACCAGGGGCGCGATGCCGAGGCGCCAGCGGTGCTGGCCGAACTCGGCAAGATCCGCCGGGGTGGGACACTGGTGCGGCAACTCGGTATGCGTTTCAATGCCGGGCATGCGCTCAATTACTATAACGTGCAGCCGGTGGCCCGGCTGGCCGGCATCCGCGAACTGCACATCGGCCATGCCATCGTCAGCCGGGCGGTGTTCGTCGGTTTGCGCGAGGCGGTGCGCGAGATGAAGGCGCTGATGCGTAAGGCTGCTGGGCAGGGCGAATGATCCACGGCATTGGTACTGACATCGTTGCCGTGGCCCGCTTGCGCCAAATGTGGGAGCGACACGGCGAGCGGGCGCTGGCGCGGCTGCTGGCGCCGCGCGAACGGGACGATTTCGCGCGGGCTGCTGACAAGGGGCGCTTCCTGGCCAAGCGTTTCGCCGCCAAGGAAGCCTTCGCCAAGGCTTTTGGTACTGGCGTTCGGCCGCCGGTGCTGCTGCCAGCGCTGGCTGTGATCCACGACGAACTCGGCAAGCCGACCTTTGCCTACGACGAGGCGCTGGCCGCCGCCGCCGGCCACCTGACCGCCCACCTTTCCATTAGCGACGAGGCCGAATATGCCGTTGCCTACGTGATCCTGGAGCGTTCATGACCACTGCTGTGTTCCCCGGGCCGCTGATGATCGACATTGCCGGCACCGCTCTGACCGAGCTTGACCGCGAGCGTCTTATTCATCCGCTGGTCGGCGGGGTGATCCTGTTTTCACGCAACTATGCGAGCCGTGAGCAGTTGACGGCACTGACCGCCGAGATTCACGCCTTGCGCCGGCCGCCGCTGTTGATCGCCGTCGATCACGAGGGCGGGCGGGTGCAGCGTTTCCGCGATGGCTTCACCCGCTTGCCGGCGATGCGCGTGCTTGGCCAATTGCATGACCGTGATTCACAGGCAGCGCTGGCCGCCGCCCGCGATGTCGGCCTAGTGTTGGCCGCCGAGTTGCGCGCCTGCGGTATCGATTATTCGTTTACGCCGGTACTCGATCTCGATTACGGCCCCTCGCGAGTAATCGGCGACCGCGCCTTCCACCGCGACCCGGCCGTCGTCGTTGCGCTGGCCAAAGCTCTCGGCGAGGGTTTGCGCCTGGGCGGCATGGGCACTTGCGGCAAGCATTTTCCCGGACACGGTTACGTCATTCCTGATTCCCATGTCGAATTGCCGGTCGATGATCGCCAGTTGGTGGCCATGCAGGAAGACCTCGAACCCTATCGGCGCTTGCCGCTCGGTGCGGTGATGGCGGCGCACGTGATTTACCCATGCATGGATTGCAATACCGCGGTGTTTTCCAGCAAGTGGACTGACTATCTGCGCAACGATATCGGCTTCACCGGCGCGGTGTTCACCGACGACCTGTCGATGGCCGGGGCCGGCGCCGTCGGCGACATGCTGGCGCGGGTGCAGGCAGCCTGGGCCGCCGGCTGCGACATGCTGCTGGTGTGTAATGCGCCGGAGGCGGTGGCGCAGGTGCTGGATGAATGGCAGCCGCAACCCGATCCGCAGCGTGCCCGGCGGATCGCGCGGCTATTGCCGCAACAGCCGGTACCGACGCTGGACAGCCTCCTCTATCGCAGTGCCCTCGATTCCGTGACCCGTCTGGGAGACTGAAGTGGCCAAAACTCGTTGATGGCCACGGTTGCCGCCAGCATCGGTCTGATGTTTTGGCACCGACGCTGGCTGGAGTGATGGGGGGCGTTTCCAGGCTTAAGCCAGGCCGAGGCCTTCTTCCACCCCCAGATGCACATTCATCGCCTGCACGGCGGCACCGGATGCGCCCTTGCCGAGATTGTCCAGGCGGGCGACAACTAGCATGCGTTCATTGTTGCCGAAGACGAACAGGTCGACGCGGTTGCTGTCGTTGTTGGCCTCGACATTGAAGAAGCCACCTTCGGTATTGGCCTCGAGATCGACCGGGGCGACGCGGATGAAGGCTTCGCCGGCGTAGTAACCGGCCAGGATGGCGCGCACGTCGGCCGGCGTTGCCCGACGGCTGAACTGTTGCGGGTGCAGATAAGCGGTAACGGCTAGGCCCTTGTAGAACGGCCCGACGATGGGCTGGAAGATGGGCGCGAGGTTCACGCCGGTGTAGGCCTGCATTTCCGGCAGGTGCTTGTGGACCAGCCCGAGTGCGTAGGGGCGCGGCGCGTCGATGCGATCCGGCCCCTCATAGTGGGCGATCATCGATTTACCGCCGCCGGAATAGCCGGTGATGGAATGGGCGGCGACCTGTGTCGTAGCCGGCAACAGGCCGGCGGTGACCAGCGGGCGCAGGGCCAGGATGAAGGCCGAGGCGTGGCAGCCGGGGTTAGCAATGCGTTTGCTGGCGCGAATCCGGGCGCGTTGTTCCGGGCATAGTTCCGGCAGGCCGAACACCCAGTCGGGATTGACGCGGTGGGCGGTCGAGGCGTCGATGATGCAGGTGTTCGGATTGTCGACCAATGCCACCGATTCCTTGGCGGCTTCGTCGGGCAGACACAGAAAGGTGACATCCGAGGCATTGATCAGGCGCTTGCGTTCGGCCAAATCCTTGCGCTTGTCGGAATCGATCTTCAATAGCTCGATGTCGGTGCGCTGCCCGAGGTATTCGTTGATCTGCAGGCCGGTGGTGCCTTCCTGGCCGTCGACAAAGACTTTGTAGGTCATGGTGAGTTCGCGGAAACTGGGTTGGGAGAAACAGAATTCTGGCAGAAAAGCTGGCCGTGTTGGTAACGGTGGGGCAGCAAAGCACAACGGGCAGCCGAAGCTGCCCGTTGCCTGATGCCGGTCGAAACCGGAATTACTTGGTGCGGCTGCGGTATTCGTCGGTGCGAGTATCGATTTCGATCTTGTCGCCAATTTCGACGAAGGCCGGCACCGGCAGTTCGAAGCCGGTGGAAATCTTGGCCGGCTTCATGACTTTGCCCGAGGTATCGCCCTTGACCGCCGGCTCGGTATAGATGACCTCGCGTACCAGCGAATTCGGCATTTCGACGGAGATCGCCTTGCCGTCGTAGAACACGACTTCACAAGGCATGTCGGCTTCCAGGTACTTCAGCGCGTCGACCATGTTTTCCGCTTCCACTTCGTACTGGTGGTACTCGGCATCCATGAACACGTACATCGGGTCGGCAAAGTAGGAGTAGGTGACTTCCTTCTTGTCGAGGATGACGACCTCGAATTTGTCGTCAGCCTTGTACACCGCTTCCGACGGGTTGCCGGAGAGCAGGTTCTTGAGCTTCATCTTGACGACGGCGGCATTGCGGCCGGATTTGTTGTACTCGGTCTTCTGGACGACGAGCGGGTCGGCACCCACCATAATGACGTTGCCGGAGCGGAGTTCCTGTGCGGTCTTCATCGGGATTCTCTTAGCTAAGATCGGGAAAAGAAAAACGTTAAATTATACCCTGCCGGCAACGAAATTGACCAGGTTCGTCGCCAGATCCGGCTGTCTGGCCAGTTGTTGCGCCCAGTTCGCATTGTGCCGGGCGATTTCCGGCGCCTGGGCGAGGAAGGCCGACCATGCCGTGGCGACATCGCCGCCGCCGCTGTTGCCACCATTCCAGGCGGTGAACAGGGAGCGCACGGCGGTTGCCGCGGCCGGCATCAGGGCGGCGCAATAGCAGTCGAGAAAGGCGTCGAGCTTGACATGATGGGCCGCGTCGTCCTGCGGGTAGATTTGCCAGACGAACGGTCGACCGGCCCATTGGGCGCGGACGAAGGAGTCCTCGCCGCGCACGAAATTGATGGCGCAGCGGCGCAGCAGGGCGTCGTAATCATCCAGTGGCAGAAAGGGCAGGGGCTGGATGCGAGTATGGCCAAGCTGCCAACCGTCGGCGGGGCCGAGCGCGGCAGTCACGGCCTTCAGGGGCTTGCCCGGCGGCACATGGCAGAGAATGGGGCGCGGGCTGGCGGCTAGCGCCGCGAGCAGGTCGCCAACCGGGGCGGTGTCGTAGCAGAACAGGCTGATTTCCAGACCATCGGCTTCTGCTGGTGTTGGTGCCAGGGGTAAACCGGCCTCGCGCAGCAGGCCGCCGGTGGCCGACGTAAAACCCGGAAAGAAGAAATGTTTGATCAGCGGCAGGTTAGCGTGAAAGAACGCCCCCTCACCCCGGCCCTCTCCCCGCAAGCGGGGCGAGGGAGCACACCTCTCGCCCACTGCAAGGGGGAGAGGGGCAGGGGTGAGGGGGTAGGTTCTTTCATCATTCAAGGCAGCGCAAGCGCCATGACCGTTGGGCTGTGGCGAAGTCAGCCCGTGGCAGCCTTCGACCCAGGCTTCGGCGCTCAGATATTCGAGATTGATCCAGCACGGCCGCCGCGTGGCAACCGCCATCAGGGCGACGTAGGCCGCCGGTAACTCACAGGCGAAGGCTTCGATGACGACATCGGCGACATGGTCGACAATGAATTCGCTCGGCCAATGCCGTAGCTCGACGCCTTGAACAAATTGCGCCGGCAAGGCGGGATCGCAGGCCGGGCACAGCGGCGCCAAGCTGGCCGGATTGTCCACCCACAGCCGCACGGCCTGGCCGTGTTCGCGCACGAGTTGCCGGGCAAGGCGCCAGCAGACGCCGATGTCGCCGTAGTTGTCGACGACGCGGCAGAAGATGTCCCAATGAAGTCGCATGGGGCGGCATGTTAACATTTCGCCCCATGCCTGTTTCCGCACCATCGTTCCAAGACCCGCTCGGCTGCACAGCTTGTCCGCGCCTGGCCGAACACCTGGCGGCCATCCGCCGCCGTGACCCCGATTGGCACGCCTTGCCGGTGCCGGCCTTTGGGCCGCTCGACGCTGAGTTGCTGGTGCTCGGCCTTGGTCCCGGCGAGCGCGGAGCCAACCGCACCGGCCGGCCGTTTACCGGCGACGTGGCCGGCGAGCTGCTGTATCCGGCGCTGCACCGTTTCGGCTTCGCCACCGCCGCCGCTGCGCTCGGCCCTGACGACTGGGCCAATCCGGCTATGCGCCTGGATAACTGCCGGATCACCAATGCCGTGCGCTGCTTGCCGCCGGCCAACAAGCCGACGACGGCGGAAATCCGCCAGTGCAACGGCCACCTTAAGGCCGAACTGGCGGCGATGCCGCGCCTGAAGGTGATCGTCGCTCTCGGTACCGTCGCCCATCAGGCGTTGTTGTGGACTTACGGCCTGAAACCGGCCCATTTCAAATTCGCCCACAACGTGCGCCACGCCTTGCCGGATGGCCGCCTCCTGATCGACAGCTACCATTGCAGCGGCTACAACTGGCGTACCGGCCGTTTGTCGCGGGAGAGTTTCGAGGCGGTTTTTGCGGGCGTCAGGGCGTTGCTTGGTTGACACCTATGCTTGCTGGATTTAATCCGACCCCGACCCTTTATCGTTGTTAGATCGCATTGGGAGCTACAGTGAGCGCAGAAAAAATTGACAAACAATGGAAGCTGAAGCTGCGGCTTTTCCGGGTCGCGCACCTGCTTGTTTCGCTGGCGCTGTTGACGCCGTGGATGGCGTCGACGCAAGAGCTTTGGGTGAGACTTCCCGGCGACAACCTGTTTTTTGTAGGTGAGTATGTTCTGTTGTTTCCCAATGATTCCAAGTCCATGATGGAAGAACTCGGCGAACTTGGCGAACTGGCGCCGCCGGCAAAACTCAAGTTTCAGTGGTACTCGGTTTCGCTTCTCAAGAATGGCAGTCTGGAAATTGGCTCCGTCACGCAAACACGCTCGCCCGATTGGATCGTGACGGTTGAACCATCGGAAGATGAACCCGTTGCCCCCGTCTCTCATGCTCACACTCTGGCTTTGCCTGATTCGGCCCTGCTTGGTTTTCGATTTCTTGGAGAAGATGACGCCGGGAAAAATCAAGAGGAACCAGCCACGCACCCACAACGGGTTCGTTTGGGTACCTATCCTTCGGCGGCCCAACCCTTTGTGCTCACGACCGGGACCCGGATTCCCATCACCATAGGCAAAGAGTCGTGGATTCTTTTCACGGAATATGAGCGGCGCAATGATGGCCGCTTGCTGGACGGGTCGGTGGCGCTGGTTGCCACCGATCCTTCTGGCGAGCGCATGGTTTTGGTGCCGCCAGCCGTCGGAATGGCCTTTACTCGTCAGGAAGTCCTTTGGATAGGCCGCATCGCTACCCGTATACGCGAACCGAAAGAGAATGTTCCGCCGAGCTTCATTCTGCGCAGAACATGGATCACCGGCGAGGTCGATTACATCGTCGTGATCGAAGGGGAGACGGGATATGCGTACTTCGACCCTGACCGCGCCATACAATCAGTGTCGTACTGTCAGGAACGGGGAGCCGCTCGACATGTCGTCCAGCATCGCCAGCCACCCACCGGCGAGTTCGGTAGCGCCGCCTTTAAAGTTCCGCTCGACGTGTGGACCAATCTGGAAAAGCAAATCAGCGCGACCGGGCTGCCGGGAACGCTTTTTGATCGGCAGCTTGTCGTCAATGGCGAAACTATCAGATTCACTTTCGAATACCTTCCATCTTTCGAGATTGCCGAAGACGCTTCTATCCAGGACACATCTCGCTCACCCTACTACCCTTGGGGGAAAGTACTTGTCAAGGTTCATTTCCGTGGAAAATCGCAAGTTCTGACAGGCAGCAGTGCTGATGGCAGTGATGGTGACTTTCCGTTTCGAGTACAGGTAGGCCAATTAAACGGGGAGCTTGCCATAAGAGCCGAGGCATATCCTACTTACTGCACGCATCTCCTCTACTACTGGGTCTGGAGCGAAGCGGATGGACGCTTTTTACGGCTTTTGAAGAGCGATTCCCAATGCTGTTGAGCGAGCAAGCCTAGGTTGGGCTGACTGGCGCGAATACCAGCGAATTGGGTTTATCCGAAAGGTGAATGTTAGGCATCGCTACGCTCAACCTACGGCCCTGGACATCAGCAAACGCCTGCCCGACGAGAGGCGCAAATCCGATAACATCGCGGCCCCGGTGATCTGCAAGGGCCGATAAAGGGTCGTCTTCGCTTTAATTTTAACCATGCCCTTCGACGCCAAATCCTTCCTCGCCACGCTGACCGAGCTGCCGGGCGTTTACCGCATGCTCGGCGCCGATGGCGGCGTGCTCTACGTCGGCAAGGCCAAGAACCTGAAGAAGCGGGTCGCTTCCTATTTCCGCGAAAACCTGTCGAGTCTACGCATCGCCCATATGGTCAGCCAGATCGCTGCCATCGAGACGACGGCGACGCGCACCGAGGCAGAGGCGCTGCTGCTGGAAAACAACCTGATCAAGTCGCTGGCGCCGCGCTACAACATCCTTTTTCGCGACGACAAATCCTATCCCTACATCGTGCTCAGCCGCGGCCCGTATCCGCGTCTGGGGTTTTTTCGCGGCAACCCGGATCGCAAGGCCGATTACTACGGCCCGTACCCATCGGGTTGGGCGGTACGCGATAGCATCCAGTTACTGCAGAAGATGTTTCGTTTGCGCACCTGCGAGGACACCGTCTTCGCCAATCGTTCGCGGCCCTGCCTGCTGTATCAGATCAAGCGCTGCAGCGGCCCCTGCGTCGACCTCATCGCGGCGGAGGATTACGCCGCCGACGTACAAATGGCGGCCATGTTCCTCGCCGGCAAGCAGCAGGAGGTCACCCGGCGCTTGAATCAGGCGATGGAAGCGGCATCGGCGCGGCTGGCCTTCGAGCTGGCTGCGATCTACCGCGACCAAATCCAGTCGCTGCACCAAGTGCAGGAAAAACAGTTCGTTTCCAGCAACAAGGGCGAGGATGTCGATATCGTCGTCGCACTGAAGGAGGGCGGGCAACTCTGCGTCAACCTGGCGATGGTGCGCGGTGGCCGCCATCTCGGCGACCGGCCCTTGTTCCCCAGCAACGCCGGCGAGTCGACGGCAGCCGATGCCATCGCCGCTTTCATCCGCCAGCATTACACCGTCCATCCAGCGCCGGCCCGGTTGCTGGTTTCGCCCTTGCCCAAGGAAGAGGAGGAGGCCGACGGCGCGGCGACGCTGGCCGCAGAATTGGCCGCACTCGCTGGGCGTCCGGTACCGATCCAAGAAGGGCGCACGCTGACGCAGAAGGCTTGGGTCGAGATGGCGTTGCAAAACGCCCGGCTGGCTATCCTGGCGCGCAATCAGGCGACGGCACAGCAGGAACAACGGCTGGCCGCCCTGCAAGAAGCATTGCAACTGGCGGAGCCGATCGCCCGCATCGAATGTTTCGACATCAGCCACACCATGGGCGAGAAGGCGGTCGCTTCCTGCGTGGTGTATGACGGCAGCCGGATGAAGAAGAGCGACTACCGCCGCTTCAACATCCGCGACATCACGCCCGGCGACGACTATGCCGCGATGCGCCAAGCGGTGACCCGGCGCTACGATGGCGTTGCCAACGGCGAGGGCGTAGCCCCGGACCTGATCCTGATCGACGGCGGCAAGGGGCAGGTGGCAGCGGCCTGGGCGGCGCTGGCCGACCTCGGCCTGAGCCATCTGAACATGATCGGTGTTGCCAAGGGCGAGGAGCGCAAGCCGGGGCTGGAAAGCCTGATCTTTCCGGAGGCCGACGGTCGGCCGCCGCTCAACCTGCCGTCCGATCATCCAGCCCTGCACTTGATCCAGGAAGTGCGCGACGAGGCGCACCGCTTTGCCATTACCGGCCACCGTGCCCAGCGCGGCAAGGCGCGCAAGACTTCGACACTGGAAAGCCTGCCCGGCGTCGGCCCGGCCCGGCGCAAGGCGCTGGTCGCCCGCTTCGGCGGCATTGCCGGCGTACTGGCGGCCAGCGTCGAGCAATTGGCCGAAGTGCCCGGCATCAGCCGCGACATGGCCGAAAAGATTCATTCCGCTTTACACTGACAGCTTATGCCTTTCAACCTGCCCATCCTGCTCACCTGGCTGCGCATCGTCGCCATTCCGCTGCTGATCGCGCTTTATTTCCTGCCGGCATCCTGGTTAACGCAGCATGAGCGCGATCTGTTCGCGACCTTGCTCTTCATCGCCGCCGCCGTCACCGACTGGGCCGACGGCTACCTGGCTCGCAAGCTTGGCCAGACCTCGGCCTTCGGCGCCTTCCTCGATCCGGTCGCCGACAAGCTGATGGTCGCCGCGGCGCTGATCGTGTTGGTCCAGCTTGGCCGCATCGATGCCATCATCGCGACGATCATCATCGGCCGCGAAATTACCATTTCAGCGTTGCGCGAGTGGATGGCCAAGATCGGTGCGGCCAGGAGCGTCGCCGTGTCGATGCTCGGCAAAGTCAAGACGGTCGCGCAGATGACAGCCATTCCGCTTCTGCTGTACCACGTGCCACTGTTCGGCATCGACGTCGCCCGCTATGGCAACTGGCTGATCTGGCTTGCCGCCCTGTTGACCCTGTGGTCGATGGGCTATTACCTGCACATGGCCTGGCCGGAAATCGCCAAACGCACGGCTGATGAGGCTTAGAGGGTATTGACATTGCGGGTGGGGCATCTATAATGCGCCCTCTGTTTGACGCGGCAGTAGCTCAGTTGGTAGAGCGCAACCTTGCCAAGGTTGAGGTCGAGAGTTCGAGACTCTTCTGCCG
>JAIRKE010000021.1 GCA_031260295.1 Azonexus sp. | reverse complement strand
GGCGGCAACATGACCTTCGTCTCCGGCGGCGACCTCAAGATGACCGCGGCGGTCTTGTCGAGCAAGGAGAATCTGACTGCCGTGGCGGAGGGCAATATCGTGCTGCAAGCCGGACAGTCGACAGAAACGACGAAGATCGGCGCCGCGCCCACCCTGCTGAGTCACCTGCAAAAAGAGCAGGCAGGCTACGCGTCAAGCCATGAAAGCGTGACGGGCACCAGCTGTTGATGCGCGTTTAAAAGTGACCAGTTGAGCGCGTTGAATTTTGACCAGGGGCGAAAGCCGGGATTTTAGTGTCCGGCTGTGGATAAGTGGTGTGTATTTTCCTCCGTTGTTGATGGTGTAACTGGGCGCGGGTGAAGCTGCGAGGGGCGTAGCCCGAAGCGGCTTCACCCGCGCGGCGCTTCAATCGTTCGTCTGGATTGGCTGGTCATCGGTTTTGCGCGCCAGTTCTGAACTGCCCCAATGGTTTCCTGCCCCCCAAGCCGGCCATCAAGGGTACTATTAACGGTTCTGCGCTTGCCACGGGTTCCTTGAGCAGGCTGGTGGGGAGGCACGTTGAGCAACAGCGGTTCGCCAAGAAGTTCTGCGACGGCGGGAAACTCCCCGGGCAATAACGTGTTGCGCCTCATTTCTTGATGTTGAGGAAGTCATGGATTCATTTCGCAGCGGCGGTTTGTGCAATCGTTTTATTGCGTTTGTCGTTGCGTTTTTATCGGCATTCAACCGGTATTTGGCCAGATTGTCGCGTACAAGGGCGTAAAGCCCGCGTAGGTCGGGATAAGCTTGCGAATCCCGACGTTCGTGATGGTGTGTCCACCAACCAAAAGGGCTGCATGGTCGCCGATAGCGATGATAGAGACGGAGACGGTGCATGCGGCGGAACGTGGCTTAATTTCGAATAGCGGCGGCACACTGACATAGGTCTCCGATGGCGCCCCGGTGGCGGGTATAGTTCAGATACTGAGCGCGTGACGTATTTTTTTATGATTTGGTGTTACAGGAGAGTTTCATGTTTGGGCTAAAGGCGAGTAATTTTGCTCAAGGAATATGGCTAAAAGCGATAGGGGTTGTGTGGTGCTTGCTCTGTTGTTTTGCGTCAGCAACAGCGATGGCGCAAACAGAAGAAGATATTGCGGCGGTAGAGGGAGCCTGCCAGCGCGGCCGACTCGCAAGCTGCGCCTGGCTTGGCGAAGTGTTTCATGCCGGTAAGGGAATCGCGCGGGACGATGCCAAGGCGCTGGCTTACAGCGTGATGGCATGCTCGGGAAACATCGCATCCGCCTGCGCCCATGCAGGCAGGCTGTTCCGCTGGGGCGAGGAGAACGTGCGTAATCTGGCGCGCGCGCTGGCCTCTTACGAATTGGCTTGCTCGGAAGGCAATGGGGAAGGTTGTCTACAGGCCGCGTTCATGTTACGCGATGGTGAAGGTGCTGTGAGCAACCCATCGGCAAGCATGGTGTATGGCAAGGAAGCATGCATACACGGCGAGGCTCTGGGGTGTGCATTGGTTGCTTCCGGGTATGAATTGGGAAATGGCGTTGATAGCGACGCAAAACGGGCCTTTGAATATTATCGAAAGGCATGTCGTCTGCAACTTGAATTGGGGTGTGAGGAAGAACGGCGGCTATCGGGAAGTGTGAAAGGGCCGGGATCTAAATAATGAGGAAAAAAGTTTGCCGAAAGGCGCTATGGGTTACGCTGTTCTGTACGGTGAACGTCTATGCACAAGAAATGCGCCCGGGCATCCTGGAACAACGTCGCCAGGAAGAACGCATCGAAGCCATCAGAAAACGTCAGGAACAAATTCCCGATGTTCGTTTTCCGGAGCCGGAGCTTCAGGAGGTAGGCCGAATTCCGGAAGGAGAATCACCGTGTTTCGTCATTGACAGGATTCGGTTTGTCGGTGAGGGCATCGAGCATTTCAATAAACTTCAAGATGAAGTCAACGACAGGAGCGTAAAAGATTCCTTCATTGGCCGATGCATAGGGAGCCAGGGGGTTATCGTTCTGTACAAAAGGCTCCAGAACGCCCTGATTGCGCAAGGTTATATCACCACACGCGTCGGGCTGAATCGGCAGGATCTGGGCACGGGCGAGATCGTCTTTTCGCTGATGCCGGGACGTTTGCGTGCAGTGAAGTTTGAAAGCGCGGTTGCGCCGGGAGGTCGCCTGGTAACGGCGCTGCCTTTTGCGGAAGGGGATATTCTGAATCTGCGCGATATTGAACAGGCATTGGAAAATCTGGAGCGGGTTCCCAGTGCGCGCGCAGACATCCAGCTTGCACCGGGAGACTTGCCCGGCGAGAGTGATTTACACATTCTGTATGAACAAGCGCGTCCGTTTCGGGGAAGCCTAAGCCTGGATAACAGCGGGACGAAAACCACGGGGCGGCATCAGGGTGGAGCCAGCTTTTTCTGGGACAATCCCGCCAGTCTGAACGATACTTTCTATCTGACCCTCAATCGCAACCTGGATCATTTCAATAGCAAGACAGGTTCTTTGAGTTCAGTGGCCAACTATTCCGTTCCCGTGGGCTACTGGAGCCTTTCCCTGACGCATAGCCAGAGCAATAGCGACCAGACCGTCGCCGGCGCGTATGTGGATTATCTATATCGTTCCCGGCAACGCAATACGGAGTTTTCGGTGGGTAGAGTCCTGCATCGTGACCGTGATAGCCGGACCAACATTCGCGTTTCCGGGTTTCATCAGATTTACAGAAATTTCATTGATGATACCGAAGTCAAGGTGCAGCGCCGGGTAATCGGTGGCTGGGATGTAGAACTCGGGCATCAGCAATCCTGGGGAAATACGAGCGTTTCCGGGAATATCGGCTATAAACGGGGAACTGGTGCGTTTGGCGCGATTTCTGCGCCGGAGGAAACATTTGGCGAGGGAACATCCCGTTTCAAGATCGTGCGCGCGAACTTGACGCTGGGGACGCCATTCGAGCTTTTGGGATACAAGTTTCGTTACAACGGAGACTGGCGTGCGCGCTGGAATGGGACGCCCTTGTCATCGCCGGACAGGTTCATGATTGGCGGGCGTTATACGGTGAGAGGATTTGACGGAGAGGTCGTACTGTCCGCGGAGCGCGGCTGGCTGATCAGAAACGAGATTTCCACCCCGCTGGGACAAAGCGTTTTGGGATATGTCGGCGTGGATTACGGGCAGGTCAGCGGGCCGACGGCGAAATGGCTGGTGGGGCGCCACCTTGCGGGAGCAGTGCTTGGCGTGAGAGGAACGGTAAAAGGGCTGGGATACGATCTCGCCGTAGGAACGCCCGTGTACAAACCCGACGGCTTCGAGGCATCGAGCGCTGTGCTTGATTTCACGCTTTCTTATGGGTTCTGACCACGGCGCAAGCGCAAGCCCCGGTCTTCAGGCCGGGGTCAAGCGAGCCAAGTGTGATATTGGCGCTGAAGGCGTCCCAAACTCGTGGCGAGGAATCTCCAAGCTTCAGCCCGGAGAGACTCACAGAAGTCGGCTTGCAGGTAGCCAACATGCAGGCAAAGCAAGGGCACGGCGGGTATGTACACCAATCATCCGTCAGATGTCTTGTTACTGCTGTCCGGTTAAATACGGCTCTAACGCTGCCGGACACAAAAAAGGGAGGCTGTGGCCTCCCTTTGCATTGGCTGGTCGAGCGGTCTTATTTGACGTGGCTCAGGATGTAATCGACAGCACCCTTGATTTCATCATCGGACAAGTTGGTGGCGCCACCCTTGGGCGGCATGGCGTTCTTGCCGTGGAGCACCGAGGCGTACAGCGCTTCGGTGCCAGTCGCGATACGCGGTGCCCAATCGCTCTTGGCGTCCATCTTCGGTGCGCCGGCCACGCCGGTGTTGTGGCAGGCGCCGCAGACGCTGTTGTAAATCGTCTGGCCATCCTTCGGCCCCTCGTCGGCAGCCGGAGCGGCGGCCATCGTCAGTTCGAAACGGGCGACCGGCTGGATGCGGATATCGGCCTGATCTTCGTCGGCCGCGGCAGCATCGGCGGCGGACATGGGTTGCTTCATGGTCAGCGAAAAGATGATGGCGCTCAGAACGATGGCGATGATGATCGTCGCCCACATGATGCCCTTGGAAGAAAGCTGCTTGGCCATGCTAGGTACCTCGGTACGCAGAAATAATGGAAGCCGACATTATAGCGGCTCGCTTTTAACGGGCCAAAAAAAACCCCGCCAGAGGCGGGGTTGAAAGTTCTCGAAAGGGGGGATTTCGAGAGGAGGGGTTCAGTTCACGCTTTGCAGTGTAACCAACATGCCGACTGCCGTCTGTCATTCTTTCGTAGCCTTCTGTAACGGATTGTTGCGCTGCGCCATGACGGTTTTCCATGCTGATGGCAACCGGCTGGACTGCTGCCAGCGTATGGGCCGAGGTGCCGCTTAGTCATCAGCAACTTCCGGCGCTCAGGTAGGTTTCGATGTCGACCGCGTCGATTTGTTCCGGGCGCATGAAGCGGGCAGCATAGTCGCGCCAGACGCCGGCGCGCAGGAATAGCTCGAACTGCTCTTCATCGATATGGGCCGTATCGCGCATACGGGCCATGATGGCCAGCGATTCGGTCAGCGTCTTGCCCTTCTTGTACGGCCGGTCGACGGCGGTCAGCGCCTCGAAGATATCGGCGATGGCCATCATCCGCGCCACCGGCCCCATCTGCTCGCGGACCAGGCGGCGGGGATAGCCTTTGCCGTCCATCGTTTCGTGGTGGCAGGAGGCGATTTCCGGCACGTCGCGCAGGTGTTTCGGGAAGGGCAACGCGGTCAGCATCATGAAGGTTTGCACCATGTGCTCGTTGATTTTGTAGCGTTCCTCTGCCGACAGCGTGCCGCGAGCCACCGACAGATTGTGCAGCTCGCCCTTGTCGTACAGCAGTTCCGGCACCGCCATGCGGAAGCCCCAGCGATTGTCGGCCGGCATGCGGTCGCCGGGGCCGCGCTCGAAGCAGTGGTCCGGCCGGTCGGCCAGCAGCGGCTCGTCGACCGGCAGCGCTGGGGCCGAGGTGCGGGCCTTGCGCGCCTTTTCCTCATGAGAGATGCCGATGCGGTCGTTGAGCGTGCGCCGCCAGGTGCGACCAGCGATCTCTTGCAGCCGGGCAAGCCGTTCCGGCGCCATGAACTCGCCGCCCTCGTTGCATTCGGCGATGAAGGCGAAATCGGCGTCGAGCGCCTGCCATTCAGCCACCAGCCGAGCGCGCGCCTCGGTTTCCGGGGTGCCAGCGGCGACGGCCTTGAGGCAGGCGATCTCGGCGTCGCGCTTACACACCTCGAAGCGCATGCGTACTTCGTGGATGCGGTCGTACAGCGTCTCCAGCTTGGTCGCCTTGTCCACCACGTATTCCGGCGTCGTCACCTTGCCGCAATCGTGCAGCCAGGCGGCGACATGCACCGCCTCCCAGCCGGCATCGTCGAGATGGAAATCCTTGTATGGGCCATCCTCGGCAGCGCAGGCGGCTTGCACCAGCATCTTGGTCAGTTCCGGCACGCGGGCGCAGTGGCCGCCGGTGTAGGGACTCTTGGCGTCAATGGCGCCGGCGATCAGTTGGATCATGGCCTCGAACAGCGCCTTCTGTTCGTGGATCAGTGCCTTGTTTTCCAGCGATACCGCGGCCGAACCGGAGAGCGCTTCAACGAAGCTGATACGGGCCTCGTCGGCGGCCCGGCGGGTAAACAGCAACACCGCGCCGACCAGAACGTCCTGGCGGTTGAGCAAGGGCACGGCGATGACATGGCTGGCGCTGCAGGCTTTTGCCGCCGCCGTCAGCCCGAATGCTTCGGCCTCATCGGCGGTGAGTGCCATGCCGCTGGCGCGGCCGATGCTCAGGGCAATGACCAGCGGCGAACCAGCGGCGGCGGCGATGGCGGGCACCGTTCCGGGCAGCGGCGTACCATCGCCGAACAGTGCCGCGGCCGGCGTCAGGTTGTCGTCGTCGGCGAGATAAAGGATGCCGGCTTCGGCCTCGGCCGCTGAAATGGTTTCGCTCAACAGGCTGGGCAGCAGGCGGGTGAAATCGCTTTCGCCGGCGACCGTCGCGCTGATATCGAGAAAACGGCGGATGGTGCGCTTCATGCCGGCCATCGTCTTCGCCAGCTCGCTGATTTCCGTGACCAGCGAGTCCACGCTGATCGGCTTGACGAAATCGAAGTGCCGGATCGACTCGGCCTCGCCAGCCAGCTTGCGTAGCGGTCCGGTGATGCCGCGGGCGAGCATCCAGGTCGCCGGGATCGCCAGAATCATGACGAACAGGATGGCGAATAGTGCCTGGGCCAGCAGTCGATTGGCGGTGACCATCAACTCGCGGTCAGGAATGGCGGTAATCAGGTAAAGCGGCTCGGCGCCTTCCAGCGCCACCGGGTTGATGGCGGTATGCCAGGTGGCCCCGTCGATGCTCTGGTCTTGCAGACTGCCCTGCTTGGGGATATCGGTACCGAGGCGCGGGGCGAGGGCGCGCAAGATTGGCGTCAGGTCGCTCATCGGCGGCAGCTCGGCCTTGCCGGTAATGTCTTGCGTGATCGGTCCGGGGCGGGGCTGGTGGTAGGCGATGATGCTGCCGGCCTTGTCCACCAGCGCGATGTCCGATCCCGGCGTCGGCAGTTGCCGGAGCAGCAGGTCGTCGAGCGTAGCTAGCTCAACGTCGGCGCCGACCACTACCGTCGGGTCGCGCTCCGAACGGTTGGCGATGTTTATGCCGACCTGCCGGGTAGTGTAGAAGACATAGGGGCCCGTCTTGACCTGGCCGGCGGAAACCTGTGCCGCACGATACCAACTGCGCTTGCGGGGGTCGTAGCCGCGCGGGTAATCGGGCTCCTCGACGATGCGCAAGGTGTTCAGCGCGTCGTCGAGGAAAATACGGAGGCCGCGCGGCTGGCCGTCCGGCCGGTCGATGCTCCGTACCATGTAGGCGCTGGCCGCCGGGGCATCGAACTGGTGGCGATCGGCGTCGTTCTCCAGGCGTAGCAGCAAGAAGAAATCGCCGTTGCCGTAGCCGATGTAGAGGCTGTTGAGCGCCGCCGATTGGCGCAGCGCCTCGCGCATCAGCGGCAGGCTGACCAGCCGCTGCTCAAGCGTGGTAGCGGCGGTGAGGTTGCTGCGGCTGAACAGGCGGGTGGCCATTTCGGCGGGCGCGAGCAGGTTGACCAGGGCACTTTCGGCTTCCCGGCCGATCCGGTCGCTCATCTCGCCGGCCGTATCTTTCAGGATGCCGTTGGCGGTCGAATAGCCGAGAACGCCGATCAGGCTGCCGACCACCAGAAGCAGCAACAGAAACAACGTCGAAATATGGACGTGCAACGGAAAGCGCGGGAGCATGGCGGGCACCGATCAAAATGCGGTACGCTTATCTTAGCCGGATCGTCGACGCCGTGCAGTGTCAGTTGCGGGGCGCCAAAAGCGCCAGTTCGGCAGCCGTGTTGATATTGGCGAATGCCGCTTCGTCGGGAAAGCTTACTTCCACCGTGCGCTGCTCGTCGAGCCACTGGCTGAAGCGCCGGTGACCGGCCGCCAAGAAGGCGCCGAGCGGCGCTGCGAGCGAACGCTGGCAGAGACAGAACACTGGATGGATACGCTCCGCGCTACGGGCGATGGCGATATCGTGGCCGCCGTCGGCCAGGGCCGCCGCCAGCCGGGCAACCAGATCGGCTGGCAGGAAGGGCGAATCGCAGGGAGCGGTGACCACCAGCGGATGGCGGGCAACGCTCAGGGCGGTATGCAGACCGGCCAGCGGCCCGGCGAAACCGGCTATGCGGTCGGCCACTACCGGGTAGCCGAGCGCGGCATAAGCGGCGGCGTTCTGATTGGCGTTGATCAACAGTTCGTCGACCTGCGGCCCCAGGCGTGCGGCGACGTGAGCCGCCAGCGGCCGCCCGGCGAGTAACTGCAAGCCCTTGTCCACGCCGCCCATGCGCCGGCCGAGACCGCCGGCCAGGATGACGCCGGTGATGGCCGGAGCGCCCATCAATACACCAGTCTCCGCCAAGCCGGGTCGAGGCTGCGGGCGACGAAAGTGGTTGTGGCGGCGGCGATCAGGGTGGCCTGGTGCTCAGGCAAAGCGGGCTCCGGTTCGAGGCGCAAGACATGCCGTCGGTATTTTACAAGGCTTGACGGTTTTGAAGACCATCCATCCCACCGGGGAGCGATTCTTCCCTTATTCATGAACCCAATTGCTCCGGTATGTCGCGCAACAAGCGTGCGTCGCGCACTCGGCAAGTGTAGCCGATACGATCAAAGAGTTCGAGGATGTGGATGGGGAAGGTCGCCGCAGTTACGGCGCGGGAAAAGATGAAGGCCCGCACCAGGGGGGGAGTGCGGGCCTTCGGACGGTTGGAGGGGGGTAACCGTCAGGCTGATGTTTGATCAGCGCATGGATCCAAGATAAGGGCTCGTTGGCCGCAGTTCAAGTAACCGATTGCAACAGGGCGTACCGTTGTGTGCGGCGTGCCTGTTGCCTCCGGTGCTTGATCGCAGTGACCGCCTCCGGCCATGGCAGACGGGGTGCTGCGGGCGCCGCCGATTCGCGGTTATTATTCCGTCGTCAACGCTGTGGCCGTTCGTGCGTTGTGTGCCTGAGGCAGACCGCCTTTTACTTCACCCGAGGAGCAAGAGAGATGAACAAGATTCTGGCATCAGTCCTGGTTGCATTGTTTGCCGTCAATGTCGCGCATGCCGAGGCCACCGCGGCCGATTGCGAGGCCAGGGCGATCGACAAGAATGGCAAGGCGCTGGCCGGCGCCGCCAAGGTATCTTTCATGAAAAAATGCGAAAGCGATGGCATTGCCGTCGGCTGCGAGGCCAAGGCGATCGACAAGAACGGCAAGGCGCTGGCTGGCGCGGCGAAGAAGTCGTTCATGAAGAAGTGCGAGGCCGACGGCGCCAAGTAAGCGCCAGCCGCCCGACACCACAGCCGGCCGCGTGCCGGCTTTTTTCTGTCACGAGGGCAGTTCAGAAATTCCTTGAGTCCGCGCGCCGGATGGCGGCGCGCAGGCGGGCGATAGTGTCCTCGACGGCCGCCCGTTTCGAGACTTCCAGCCCGAGATTGCGGGCCACGGCGTTGACCCGCGCCGGGTTGAGCGGAATGCCGCCGCGGTCGATTGCAGCGATCAGGCGGCGCGCCTGTTCGATGTCGGAAACGGGTTCCGGCGGCGGCAAGAACAACGCCTTGAACCAGCCGAAAATGCCTTTCCGCCGCCGCGATCCCATACACTTGTGCTTTGCCATACCCGAAGGATACCGCGATGGCTGTCAGAAGCATCCTGCGCATGGGCGATCCGCGCCTGCTGGAAAGCGCTCGCCCGGTCGTCGACCTCGCCACGCCGGCGCTGGCCGAACTGATCGCCGACATATTCGACACCATGGCCGCGGCTGATGGCATCGGCTTGGCCGCGCCGCAGATTGGCGTCGGGCTGCAACTGGTGATCTTCGGCTTCGCGCACAGCGAGCGCTACCCAGTAGCCGAGGCGGTGCCGCGGACCATCCTGATCAATCCGGTGGTGACGCCGCTGACGAGCGAGGAGGAACTCGGTTGGGAAGGTTGCCTATCAGTGCCCGGCCTGCGTGGCGAGGTGCCGCGCTGCACGCGCATTCGTTACCAGGGATTCGACCCGCATGGCGAGCCGATCGACCGCACGGTCGAAGGTTTCCATGCCCGCGTCGTGCAGCACGAGTGCGACCACTTAATCGGCCGCCTGTACCCGATGCGAATGCGTGACTTGACGCGCTTCGGCTTTACCGACGTGCTGTTTCCCGATTTGATGGGAAGGGAGTGAGCATGAGCCACGAACTGGAATGCATTGAGTTACTGCATGGCGCCGATCCGCGCTACGCGGTGATCTGGCTGCATGGCCTCGGCGCCGACGGTTCCGACTTCGTGCCGGTGGTGCCGGAGCTCGGGCTGGCGGCACAGCCCGGCGTGCGTTTCGTTTTTCCCAACGCGCCGGAAATTCCGGTCACTTGCAACGGCGACTACGTGATGCCGGCCTGGTACGACATCGTCTCGCTCGATCCTGACAGCCGGCGCATTGATGAGACTGGCATGATCGCATCATGTGCCGCCATCCGTCGCCTGATTGCCCGCGAAAACGCCCGTGGCATTCCCTGCTCGCACGTCTTCCTGGCCGGCTTTTCGCAGGGCGGCGCGGTTGCCTACGCCACGGCACTGACGCACCCGGAAGCGCTGGCTGGCATCATCGCACTGTCTGCCTATCTGCCGGTCGAAGCGCTGGTCGAGCGCGAGGCCTTGCCGGGGCATGCCGTGCCGCCGGTCTTCGCCGCACACGGCAGCGAAGACGACGTGGTGGCACCGGCGCTCGGGCGACGCGCCCGTGACTTTGCCCAGGCCCGCGGCCATGCTGTGCACTGGCACGAATACCCGATGCCGCACACGCTCTGTCTCGAAGAGGTCGAGGACATCGGCCGCTGGCTGCGCGAGCGGCTGGTCTGAGCGGCGTCGTGCTCCAGCGTATCGGAGTGTCAGTGGCGCTACGCCGCCAACGATGCCCTACCGCACGATAGCCGGCGTACCCTATGATTCATCGTCAACCCGAACCGGAAAGCTGATCTCGCCATGACTGCCTCCCTGCCTGTCCTGACCCTGGCCGAAACCCGCGTGCTCGGCACGTTGCTGGAAAAGCAGCGCACTGTGCCCGATACTTACCCGCTGTCGCTCAATACCCTGGTCGCCGGCTGCAACCAGAAGACTAGCCGCCAGCCGGTGCTCGAACTGCGCAATGCGGATGTCGCGCAGGCGCTCGATGCGCTGAAGGATGCGGGCCTGGCGGTCGAGGTCAGCGGCAGCCGCGTGCCGCGCTTCGAGCATCGAATGGAGAAGGTGCTGGCTGTGCCGGGTCAGGCGGCGGCGCTGCTGGCCGTGCTGATGCTGCGCGGCCCGCAGACGGCTGGCGAGTTGCGCCTCAACTGCGAGCGTCTGCATCGCTTCGCCGATATTTCCTCGGTCGAAGCCTTTCTCGACGAGTTGGCCGGGCGCACTCTGGTGGTCGAACTGCCGCGCCTCCCCGGCGCCCGTGAAAGCCGCTGGAGCCATCTGCTGAGTGGCCGGCCGACGGTCAGCGAGGCACCGGCCGCCATCCCCCGTGGTTGCCATGACGAGCTGTTCGAACTGAAAGCCCGCGTCGCCATGCTCGAAGACGAGATCGGCGAATTGCGCGGGCTGCTGGCCGGGCTGCGCGCCGACCTCGGCGGCTGAGCGAGCTGGCCGGCTGGCGCTCAGTCGGTCAGTTCGATCTGGCCGCTGATGTTGGTCGTGACCTGGCTCTCGCCGGCCTCGATCGGCATGGGAATCGCCTCGGCCGCCTGCATCAGACTGGCGGCACGGGCCATCGGCACCAGCGGCTGAAACGAACCTTGCTGGTGTACCCTCAACTGATTGATCTTGTAGGGCTTGCCGAATTGCTCGGCGATCAGCCCGGCGCGGGTATGGAAGGCGCTGATCGCATCGCGCGTCGCGGCGTCCTCCGCTGCCGTGCGTGTTGCTGGCGACGGCAACTGGCTGAAGTGGCCGAGGGCCAGGTGCATCGCCTGCAGCTTGCCGAGCAGCTCCGACACTGCCGCCGCATCCTTCGTTTCGAGCAGCAATTCGGAGCGCATGCGCCAACCTTCCAGCTTCTGCTTCTGGCCATAGACCGGAAAGGTATTCTGCTGGCCGCTCTTGACCGTGACCGCTGGATAGTTGCGGATTAGCTTCAGCGCCTCGCCGATGTCCTGATTGATCTGGCGCGCCAGTTCGGCCGGGTTGCCACCGTTGGCTTCGGCAAAGACGCTGGCGCGCAGCAGGTCATTGGCGGCCGGCTGGCTGGCCTCGGCGCTCAGTTCGATCAGCGGGCCGGCGTGGGCGGTAGTGAACAGGGTGGCGGTGAGCAGGGCGGCGAGGGTGGGCAAACGCATGGCGGATTTCCTCTGGTGGTTGGGGGGAGGGAAAAATGACAATGGCCGACGCTGCATATTAGTCCGGGATGGCGCTGTCGGGGAGGAAGATTTGTCGTCGGCCAGCTTTGCGTTACCGCCGGTTGAGCCAATAGAGCAGGGTGGCGAACAGGGCGTCGGGATCGACCGGCTTGGCGATGTGATCGTTCATACCGGCGTCGAGGCAGGCCTGGCGGTCCTGAGCGAAGGCGTTGGCGGTGAGCGCCAGGATCGGTGTCAGAGCGTGGGCGGGTAGCGCGCGGATTTGTCGGGTGGCATCGATGCCGCTGAGCAGCGGCATCTGCATGTCCATCAAAATCAGGTCGTAGGAGCGTTGCCGGCACAGGGTCACGGCTTCGACGCCGTTGTTGGCGACGTCGACGGCGAGGCCCACTTCTTCGAGCAGACTGCGGGCGATTTCCTGATTGATTGGCTCGTCCTCGGCCAGCAGTACCGCCATCCCCGCGCATTCCTCGCGCAAGCGGTTTTCCGGCGTGGCCGAGGAGGCTGCTGGCAGGCTTGCCGTATGCATACTTGCCGGCAGGAAGCGGGCGGTGAACCAGAAGGTGCTGCCGACACCCGGCTCGCTGTCGACGCCGATGGTACCGCCCATCATTTGCGCCAGGCGTTTGCTGATCGCCAAGCCGAGGCCGGTGCCGCCGTAACGCCGGGTGGTTGAACTGTCGGCCTGTTCGAAGGCCAGGAACAGGCGCTTTTGGTCGGCGGCGGCGATGCCGATGCCGGTATCCTCGATGGCGAAGCGAAGGGTCGTACCCGCGTCGTTCTGTTCGACCAGCCCGGTGCGGATGACGATATCGCCGGTCTCGGTGAATTTGATCGCGTTGCCGATCAGGTTGATCAGGATCTGCCGCAAGCGCAGTGGATCGCCGCGCAGGCCCAGGCCGGCCAGTTCCGGGGCAGTGTCGAAGCGCAGGCGGAGCCCCTTCTCGGCCATCTTGTGGGCGCTCAGATCGTGTAATTGGTCGAGCACTTCGGCGAGGCGGAAGTCGACGCATTCGAGCGACAGCCGCTCGGCCTCGATCTTGGAAATGTCGAGGATGTCGTTGATGACCGCCAGCAGGTGCTGCGCCGCCTGGTCGATCTTGCCCAACTGGTCCTGTAGCCGGGGGTCGCCGGTGCGGCGCAGGGCGAGTCCGGTCATGCCCATGATGGCGTTCATCGGGGTGCGCAGTTCGTGGCTCATGTTGGCCAGAAAAGCGCTTTTCGCCCGATTGGCCGCCTCGGCTGCCTCCTTGGCCAGGGACAGGTCACTGGTGCGTTGCGCCACCTGGCGTTCGAGGTGGTGCTGGTGTTCCTCCAATTCGCGTTGCAGGCGCTTCTGCTCGGTAATGTCGCGCCAGGACACATGCACCAGGTTGCGACTGTGGTCGATGATGCGGGTCAGCATCGCCTCGACCTGGAAGCGACTGCCGTCGGCCCGACAATGCTCCCATTCGAACAGACTCTTGCCGTCGGCGATCAACTGTTCTGGTACGGTGGCGGCGGCATCTGTCGATAGCCGTCCGTCCGGCTGGCGGACGGGAGAGAAGGTCAGTGGTGTGCAACCGTGGATTGCTGCACGCGTTTCCAGGCCAAGCATCTGTTGGGCGGCTCGGTTGCAGTCGATGTAAGTGCCGTCTTCCACCAGTAGGAAGGGCACGGCCGACTCCTCGTAGAGCCGGCGCCAACGGGTTTCGCTTTCGCGTAGTTCGTTCTGGATCCGTTTGCGCTCGCTGATATCAACATGTGTGCCGACCAGGCGTTTCGGGTGCAGGGGTTGCCCGGCATCGTCGCTGGCCAGACGGGCGCGGCAGAGAACGTACTGCCAGTGGCCCTGGCGGTGGAGCAGGCGCAGCTCGTTCTCATAGACCGGCCGGTTGCCGGCCAGGTAATCCTTGAGCAAGGCCTCGGCCATCGGCCTGTCCTCCGGATGCACCAGCTTCTCCCAGGTGCTGATGTCCGGCGGAAACTCATCCGGTCCGTAGCCGAGCATTCCCATAAAGCGCGGCGAGTAGTACATCGCACCACTTTCCAGGTTCCATTCCCATATGCCGTCGTTGGCGCCCTGCAGGGCGAATTTCAGGCGCTCGTGGGTTTCGGCCAGACTTTGCTCGACCGCATGCCGTTCGGTTTCGTCGGTCAGGTAGCCGCGCAGGCGTTCGACATGACCATCGTCATGCCGTTCGGCAACGGTGAAATCGTACAGCCAGTGCACGCTGCCATCCGGCCAGACGATGCGGTAACGACATTCCCAACTGCGCCGATTTGGATCGGTGATGCCGGCCTGCTGCTCCTCGATAAATCGAGGTAGATCTTCCGGAAAAACACAATCGTTATAGACGAAGTTGGGCGCCAGCATGGTTGCCGGGTCGCGGCCGAACACGTTGTGGATGTTCGGCGAGGCATACTCGATCGGCCAGTTGGGCTCCGTGCGCCAGACCAGGACTCCCACCGGACCGTCGATGAACAGGGCGCGTTCGGCGGCCAACGCGGCCTCCGCCGCCTTGCGCCCGGAAATGTCGCGCGAGGAAAAGAACACCAGCGGCTGGCCGCCGATCTGCAGCGTGTAGCCACCGATCTCGACGTCGATGACGCTGCCGTCCTTGCGCCGGTGCCGGGTTTCGAACACCGAGCGGTCGCCCCGCGCGAACTGCTCGCGGACTATGCGCTCACGTTCGGCAGCGTTGAAATGAACATCCCATTGGCCGATTTCCATGCCGATCATTTCGTCGCGTTGGTAGCCGAGCATGGCGCAGAAGGAGTCGCTGACTTCGACCAGCCTGCCGCTGGCGTCGACGATATGGACGCCGTCGCTGGCGTGCTGTAGGAATTCCCGGTTCTTTTCGCTCTCGCGCGCCAGTGCCGCGTCGGCCTGGCGGTGTTTGGCGATTTCCTGCTTCAGTTGCAGGGTATTGGCCGACAGCTTGGCGAAGATGTTGAGGATGATTTCAGTCAGGACCCGCGTCGCTCCGGTCATCTGCCGCTCGGCCTGGGCGCGGGCGGCCTCGGGCGCCAGCCCGGATTCGAGGGCGAGCACGATGTAAGCCATGTGGCGGTCGGACTCGAGAATGTGCGAGGCCAGCCAGCGTGTCAGGTAGGACAGGGCTTCCTCGGCGATGTCGCGGGTCTGTCCTTCGTCCAGGTTGTTGCGAAGCCGCACGGCCTGGGCGGCGAATTCGGCATGACTGCGGCGATGGGCGACGGTCTCGTCGGCATCGGGTAGATAGCGCTGCCAGATGGCTTCCTCGGTAGCGAAGTGATAGACGGCGTAATCCAGCACTTCGTCGAAAACGCCTTCGAGGTCGGCGCGTTGCGCATTGTTGGTGACCTGGTCGGCCAGCCGGTTGACCAGTCGGACCAACTGACGATGCTGTTCGTCCACCGCCGGCAGGCCGGTGTTGAAATGCTCGTCCCAAGGAAAGAGGTCGATTGCGGGGGTCATTGGAAAGTCGTGATCGGCTCGGCCGTCAGCATCGGTGCATTGTAGGACATTCAGAAGCGCACGGTAGGGTGGGCGCGCAGTCGAGTCTCAGCGTGAACGGGAAGGGCCGCCGGAGCGCCGACCGCGGTGGCCGGCCGGGGTAGCGAAGCCGACCCAGTTGGCCGGCACGCCCTGGCCGCTGCGCCCGCCGCTCTTCGCCTTTTTCGGCTTGGCCGTGGCAGCGCCGGGGCCGGTTGCCGGTAGCCGGTGGTCCGGCTCGAAACCCGGTTCCTCATCGCGGGACAGCGGCTTCTTTAGTAGGGTTTCGATGGCTGCCAACAGCGGCGCTTCATCGGCGCAGACCAGCGACACCGCCTCGCCGCTGGCGCCGGCGCGGCCGGTGCGGCCGATGCGGTGGATGTAATCCTCTGCGACCAGCGGCAGGTCGATATTGACCACCAGCGGCAAATCATCGATATCCAGTCCGCGAGCGGCGACGTCGGTGGCGACGAGAATTTGCACCGCGCCTGCCTTGAAGTTTTCCAGCGCACGCAGGCGCGTGGCTTGCGGCCGGTCGCCGTGGATCGCATCGGCGGCAAGCCGCTGCGCTTGCAGGTGGGCGACCAGATCATCGGCACCCTTCTTGGTCTTGACGAAGACCAGCACCTGGCGCCAGCCGCGATCCTTGAGCATGAACAGAAACAGCTCGGTCTTGCGCTTCTTGTCCACCGGCACAACCCACTGCCTGACCGCTTTGGCGGCGCTGTTGCGCGGTGCGGCTTCAATCGACAGGGGATCGCATAGGCGGGCCTTGGCCAGGCTGCGGATCGCGTCGGAAAAGGTGGCCGAGAACAACAGCGTCTGCCGTTGCTTTGGCAGGGCGGCGAAAAGCGTGGACAGTTCCTGGGCGAAGCCGAGATCGAGCATGCGGTCGGCTTCGTCGAGCACCAGCGTCTCGACCTGCCTGAATTTCACCGCGTTCTGCCGGAATAGGTCGAGCAGACGGCCTGGGGTGGCGACCAGCAAGTCGACGCCGCGGCGCAAACGCATCATCTGTGGGTTGATGCTGACGCCGCCATAAGCCGCGTAGGTGCTGACCGGCAGGTGGGCGCCGTACTGGCGGCAACTGGCATGCACCTGTTCGGCCAGTTCGCGGGTCGGCACCAGAATCAGGGCGCGTACCGCGTTGCTGCTGGCCCGTTCGCCTTCACTCAGACGTTGCAGCAGCGGCAGCGCGAAGCCGGCGGTCTTGCCGGTGCCGGTCTGTGCCGCTGCCATCAAGTCGCGACCGGCCAATACGGCGGGAATGGCCTGGGTCTGGACCGGCGTCGGCGTTTGGTAGCCGAGGCCGTCGAGGGCCTGGAGCAGCGGGGCGGCAAGGCCGAGGGCAGCGAAAGTCATGGCGGCGTGGTGATGCGGTAAAGACACAAGTCTAACCCGGTGGCGTCAGTGGGCCGGGTGTAACATCGCCGCCATGAACGACGATCTGGAAATCCTCGCCGCCGAACTCGGTACCGCTTTGTTGGCCCGTGGCGAATGGCTGGCGCTGGCCGAATCCTGCACCGGCGGCTGGCTGGCCCAGGTGGTGACGGCGATCGCCGGCAGTTCAGCTTGGTTCGACCGCGGTTTCGTGACCTACTCGAATGCCGCCAAGACGGACATGCTGGGCGTGCCGGAAGTGACGCTGGAGCGCCACGGCGCAGTATCCGAGGCGACCGCCCGAGCGATGGTCCAGGGCGCGCTGGCATATAGCCGTGCCGACTGGGCCGTGGCTATCACTGGCGTCGCCGGCCCGAGCGGCGGTTCACCGGACAAGCCAGTCGGCACCATCTGTTTCGCTTGGGCGGCGAAAGACGGCGGCTGCGAAGCGCAGACACGCCATTTCACCGGCGACCGCGCGGCGGTACGCGAACAGTCGGTGCGCTACGCATTACAGGGGTTATGGCAGCGACTGGAAGCGAGTCCGCTGCTGGCTTGAATCCACTATTCTGGTTGCAGCTCAAACAGTGCGGCAGGTAGGTATGAAACAAAGCAGAATCCCGGCATATATTGTCCACGGCTGAAATTTCGTTGCACATCATCCCCGCCGCGCTGAATATCCAGGAACCATGACCCCCATCGGCTTCGACAACAGCTACGCCCGCGATCTGCCCGATGCCTATGTGGCTTGGCAACCCAGCGCCGCGCCAGCTCCTCGGCCGCTGTTCTTCAACCGGGCGCTGGCTGACGAACTTGGGCTGGATGCACAGGGGCTTGATTCGCTCGAAGGCGTGTCGATCTTCGCGGGCAACACCGTTCCACCGGGCGCGCAGCCGCTGGCGCAGGCGTATGCCGGTCACCAGTTCGGGGGGTTCTCGCCGCAACTGGGCGACGGCCGGGCTGTGCTGCTGGGTGAGATCGTTGATCGCTCCGGTCGGCGGCGTGATCTTATGCTTAAAGGCTCGGGGCGCACGCCGTTCGCACGCAGCGGCGACGGCAAGGCGGCGGTTGGGCCGATGCTGCGCGAGGCGCTGCTCGGCGAATCGATGCACGCGCTGGGCGTGCCGACCTCGCGGGCGCTGGCGGTGGTCGCTACGGGCGAGCCGGTGCAACGCGAGCGTAGGCTGCCCGGTGCTGTGCTGACGCGGGTCGCGGCCAGCCATCTACGCGTCGGCACCTTGCAATTTTTCGCGGCGCGCGGGCAGATCGATACGCTGCGCCAAGTGGCCGATTATGCAATCGCCCGGCATGATCCGGCGCTGCTCGGCGATCCCGACTGCTACGTCGGCCTGCTGCGCGCGGTGGCGCAGCGCCAGGCGGCGCTGGTCGCGCAATGGATGAATCTTGGCTTCATCCACGGCGTGATGAACACCGATAACATGACGCTGTCTGGCGAGACCATCGATTACGGGCCGTGCGCATTCATCGAAGCTTATGACCCGCATGCGGTGTTCAGCAGTATTGATGAAGCAGGCCGCTATGCGTTTGGCAATCAACCGGCCATCGCGCGCTGGAATCTGGCGCGCTTGGCTGAGGCGCTGCTGCCCTTGATCGCTGACGACGGCGATGGTGATCACGTCCGCCACAACGATGCCAAGGCCGCCATCGACCGCGTCATGCCCGTCATCGACGCCTTTACCTCCTGGTACGACGCACACTGGCGCGCCGGGCAGCGGGTCAAGCTTGGTTTGAGCCAATCCGTCGCCGCCGAGGTCGCCGGTTTGGCCGACGATTGGCTCGAATTGCTGCACGCTCATGTCGTCGATTTCACGCTCGGCTGGCGGCGGCTGGTCAATGCCGCCGCCGGCGATGAGGCACCGTTGCGTTCGCTGTTCGCCAACACGCCAGCACTTGCATCGTGGTTGGCGCGCTGGCGCGCCCTGAGCGAGCACGACCTTGCGGCCAGTGGCTTATCGCCGGCGGAACGTATACGGCGTATGCGTGTGGCCAACCCGGCGATTATTGCTCGCAATCACCAGGTCGAACGGGCGCTGGCCGCCGCTACCGATGCCGCCGATCTGGCGCCATTCGAGCGGCTGTTGGCGGCGCTACGTCATCCTGATGACGAGGCAGGCGAATTCGCCGCCTTTGCCGAACCAGCGCCCCGCTCGTTTACTGCCACCTATCGGACTTTCTGCGGCACGTGATGATTGCCGGAAAGGCAATTATTCCGGCAATGGCTCGAACAATGCGGCCAAGTCGTCGTTGCCGAACTTGACCTCGATGCCGCGGTCTTCGGAAAGAATGCCGGCGGCTAGTTCCGCCTTGCGCTCCTGCAGGGCGAGGATTTTTTCCTCGATGCTGCCGCGCACGATCAGTTTGTAGACGAACACCGGCTTGTCCTGGCCGAGGCGGTGGGCGCGGTCGGTGGCTTGGTTTTCGACCGCCGGGTTCCACCACGGGTCGTAATGGATCACGGTATCGGCGGCGGTCAGATTGAGGCCGACGCCGCCGGCCTTGAGGCTGATCAGGAAGACCGGCACTTCGCCGTCCTGGAAGCGGCGGATCGGTGTTTCGCGGTCGACGGTGTCGCCGGTCAGCGTGACATAGGTGATGCCGACGGCGTCGAGATCCTGTTGGATCAGCGCCAGCATGCTGGTGAATTGCGAGAAGACGAGAATCCGCCGGCCTTCATCCACCAGTTCCGGCAGCATCGCCATCAGCAGGTCGAGCTTGGCCCGTTCCTTGACTCTCTTGGCCGCTTGCGCCCGTACCAGGCGTGGATCGCAGCAGACCTGGCGCAGCTTCAAGAGGGCGTCGAGGATGACGATCTGGCTGCGGGCGAAGCCCTTCTGGGCGATCTCGTCGCGCACCTTGGCGTCCATTGCTGCGCGCACTGTCTCGTAGAGGTCGCGCTGGCTGCCTTCGAGCTCGACGCTGCGGACGATGATGGTCTTCGGCGGCAGTTCCTCGGCCACGTCCTCCTTCTTGCGGCGCAGGATGAAGGGCCGGATGCGCCGGGCCAGCAGGCGGCCGCGCTGTGTGTCGCCCTGTTTCTCGATCGGCGTCCGCCAATGGCGGGTGAATTGTTTGGCGGTGCCGAGGAAGCCGGGCAGCAGGAAGTCGAACTGGCTCCACAGTTCGCCCAGGTGATTTTCCAGCGGCGTGCCGGTCAGGCACAGGCGGTGGCGCGCGTCGATTTGGCGCACTGCCTCGGCGCTACGGCTCTGGGCGTTCTTGACCGTCTGCGCTTCGTCGAGGATCAGCAGGTGGTAGTGGTGCTGCATCAACTCCTCGGCGTCGCGCCACAGCAGCGGATAGGTGGTCAGCACCACGTCGTGCGTCGGAATCTCGGCGAAACGGCTCTTGCGCTCCGGGCCGTGTAGCGACAGCACGCGCAAGTCGGGGGCGAAGCGCATTGCCTCGCTTTTCCAGTTGAAAATCAGTGAGGTCGGCAAGACGATCAGCGCCGGCCGATCGAGGCGGCCGCCTTCCTTTTCCAGCAGCAGGTGGGCCAGCGTCTGCGCTGTCTTGCCCAGGCCCATGTCGTCGGCCAGGATGCCGGACAGGTTCTGCGCGCGCAGGAACTGCAGCCAGGCCAAGCCCTCCTTCTGGTACGGGCGCAGGGACAAGCGCAGGCCGGCCGGCGGCGCGATGTCGGCGATGCCTTGAGCCGCCCGCAGGCGCTCGGCCAG
>JAIRKE010000064.1 GCA_031260295.1 Azonexus sp. | reverse complement strand
GCTCCTTCCCCTCAGGGGTACGAAAAAAACGTTGCGATTCTACCAAAAGCGGCAGCTTGGTGAAATCAATCCATGAACATACCGCCATTGACATGTACCGTGGTACCGGTGACATACGAGGCAGCGGGAGAAACCAGGAAGCCGACGGCGCCGGCCACATCCTCCGGCGTGCCGGCGCGGGCCAGCGGAATCGAAGCCAGCATGGCGGCCTTCTGTTCCTCGGTCAGGGCATGCGTCATGTCGGTGGCGATGAAGCCTGGCGCGACACAGTTGACAGTGATGTTGCGGCTACCCAGTTCGCGGGCCAGCGAACGGGTCAGACCGGCGACGCCGGCCTTGGCGGCACAGTAATTGGCTTGGCCGGCATTGCCGGAATAACCAACCACCGAGGAAATATTGACGATGCGACCGAAGCGCGCCTTCATCATGCCGCGCATGACGCCACGCGACAGCCGAAAGACCGCCTTCAGGTTGGTATCGATGACGGCATCCCACTCGTCGTCGCCCATGCGCATGGCCAGGTTGTCGCGCGTGATACCGGCGTTGTTCACCAGAATGCCGATGGTGCCGAATTCCTTGGCCACGTCGGTTAGCACGGCATCACTCTGGGCGGTGTCGGTAACATTGAGCACGACACCCTTCCCCTTGACGCCAGCCTCGGCAAGATAGGCAGAAATCTGGCTGGCTCCGGCCTCGCTGGTCGCCGTGCCGATCACTGTGGCGCCCTGGCGCCCGAGCTCCAGCGCGATGGCGCGGCCAATGCCGCGGGTGGCGCCGGTGACGAGCGCGATCTTGTCATTCAGCATGGCACTCACTCCAGACCGAGATTGGCTTCGATCGCTGCGGCATCGGCCAACGCGATGCCGGCAACGCCGTCGGCACAACGCTTGGTCAGGCCGGCCAGGACCTTGCCCGGACCGCATTCGGCAATCGTCGTGACGCCGCTGGCCGCCATCCTCTGGACCGTCTCGACCCAACGCACCGGATTGTAGGTCTGGCGCACCAGCGCATCGCGGATGCGTGCCGGTTCGTTCTCGATGGCGACATCGACATTGTTGATCACCGGAATGGCCGGTGCCTTCAGCTTCAGTTCGGCCAGGCGGGCAGCCAGTTTGTCGGCAGCCGGCCGGATCAGCGAAGAATGGAACGGCGCCGACACCGGCAAAGCCTTGGCCATCTTGGCACCGCGCGCCCTACAAGCTTCCATGGCACGTTCGACGGCAGCCTTGTGACCGGCGATGACGGTCTGGCCATTGGCATTGAAATTGACTGGCTCAACAATTTCGCCTTGGGCCGCCTCGGCGCAGGCGGCGGCGATATCGGTATTGTCCAGGCCGAGCACGGCGGCCATGGCACCGGTACCGAGTGGCACAGCCTCCTGCATCGCCGCGGCACGCAGGCGGACCAACGGCACGGCATCCTTGAAATCGAGCACGCCGGCAGCGACCAGCGCCGAGTATTCGCCCAGGCTGTGGCCGGCGACGACGGCCGGCAGCTTGCCGCCCTTCTCGCGCCACAGACGCCAGGCAGCAATGCCGGCAGTAAGCATGACCGGCTGGGTGTTGACGGTTTGCGCCAGCGCCTCGGCCGGACCGTCGGCGACCAGCGCCCACAGGTCGTCGCCGAGGGCAGCGGAAGCCTCATCAAAAGTGGCGCGGACCACGGCGGCATCGCCGTAAGCGGCCATCATGCCAACGCTCTGCGAGCCTTGGCCGGGAAATACGAAAGCAAAAGACATCTTCAAAGCCTCCTGATTCAGAACTCAAGCAAGGCCGCGCCCCAGGTGAAACCGCCACCGACGCCTTCAAGCAACACCTTGTGGCCACGCCGGATGCGCCCGTCGCGCACCGCTTCGTCGAGGGCCAGCGGAATGGAAGCCGCCGAAGTATTGCCATGGCGATCGACGGTAACGATCACCCGTTCGCGCGCGATGCCCAGTTTCTTGCCGGTAGCGTCGATGATGCGGATATTGGCCTGATGCGGAATCAGCCAGTCGACGTCGGCTGTCTGGATACCGGCGGCGGCACAAACTTCCTCGGCGATATCCACCAACACGCGCACGGCGAGTTTGAACACGGCCTGGCCGTCCATACGCAGGAAGGGGTCGCCGGTCACCTGACCGCCGCAGACCTGGCCCGGCACATTGAGAATACCGTTCTGGCTGCCGTCGGCATGCAGCGCAGTGGCCAGGATACCCGGCCGCTCGGCGGCTTCCAGCACCACGGCACCGGCACCGTCACCGAACAACACGCAGGTGCCGCGATCGTTCCAGTCGAGGATGCGGGAAAACACCTCGGCACCGATGACCAGCGCCTTCCTGTGACTGCCCGAAGCGATGAATTTCTCGGCAATGCCCAGCGCATAGGCAAAACCGCTGCACACCGCCTGTACGTCGAAGGCGGCAGCACCCTTGTTACCCAGGCGTCCTTGGATCAGGCAAGCGGTACTGGGAAAAATGAAATCCGGCGTCGATGTGGCAACAATGATCAGATCAAGCTCGGCGGCGGCGATACCGGCCATTTCCAGCGCGCGCTCCGCCGCGATCAAACCCAGTTCGCTCGACAGGGTGCCCGGCTCGGCGAGATAACGGCTGCGGATGCCGGTGCGGGTGACGATCCATTCGTCATTGGTGTCGATGCCCTGTGCCACCAAGTCATCGTTGCTGACGGGCTTGCCCGGCAAACAACTGCCGGTACCGATCACGCGTGCATACATTCAGGAACCCTCCTCGGCCACGGCCGAAGCTACGGTCAACTTCGCGGTCAATTGCGCCATGCGCGCCGAGATGCGCTCCAGGGCACGGTTCTCGGCCGCGTCGTAAGCGCGCGCAATGGCATAGCCGTAGGCCAGCACATCAGCTGAACCGTGGCTCTTGACCGACACGCCCTTGAGTCCGAGCAGGATCGCGCCGTTGTAGCGGCGGTGATCGAAGCGCTCCTTGACCCTGCTCAGCACCGAGATGGCGATCAAAGCCGTCAGCCTGGTCAGCCAGTTGCGCTTGAATTCGCTCTTCAGCGCCGAACCCAGCATCTGTGCCAGCCCCTCGGAGGTCTTCAAGGCCACGTTGCCGACGAAGCCGTCGCAAACGATGACGTCGGCCTCGCCTTGATAAATCCCGTCGCCCTCGACATTACCGACGAAATTGAGTCCGGAGGCACGCAACAGGTCGGCGGCGGCTTTGACCATTTCGTTGCCCTTGATCTCTTCCTCGCCGATGTTGAGGAGGCCGACCGTCGGCCGCTCCTTGTGCTCCAAGGCCTCGACTAGCATGGCGCCCATGATGCCGAACTGAAGCAGGTGCTCCGGCTCGCAATCGACGTTGGCGCCCAGGTCAAGCATGTGGGTATGCCCCTTGGCAGTCGGCAGCGACGTGCAGATTGCCGGCCGGTCGATGCCGGGCAGCATTTTCAGCACGAAGCGCGACATCGCCATCAACGCCCCGGTGTTGCCGGCCGACACACAAGCGTCCGCCTCCCCGGCCTTGACCAGATTGATGGCGACGCGCATTGATGAATTTTTCTTGTTGCGCAGGGCAAGCGCCGGCGATTCATCCATGTCGACCACTTCCGTGGCATGGACGACGCGTAAACGGGGATTCTTGGCCTCGGCGCCCAGCAAGGGACGCAGCACATCCTCCTGACCGACCAGGACGAGATGGGCTGCCGGATGCTCTGCGAGAAAACGGATCGCCGCCGGTACCGTCACTGACGGACCGTGGTCCCCCCCCATGCAGTCAATAGCAACGCGGGTTGTCATGGCAAAAGAAAAGGCAGGCGGTTCACGCGGAACCGCCTGCCCCTTCCGGAACGATTATTCGCCCTTGCCCTTGACAACTTTCTTGCCGCGGTAGAAGCCGCTCGGGGAAATGTGGTGGCGCAGATGCGTCTCGCCGGTGGTCGGCTCGACGGCCAGCGGGGGAGCGGTCAGAAAATCGTGTGCGCGATGCATGCCACGCTTGGACGGGGACTTCTTGTTCTGTTGAACGGCCATGTTGGTTACTCCAAAAAAATCAGTTCGGCTTGCCTTTGAGGCCGGCCAGCGCCGCGAACGGATTGACCCGCTCGCCGGCATCGGCAACCCCCGGCAAACCACATTTTTCATGCCGCGGCGCCACCGGCAGGGCCAGGAGAATCTCATCCTCCACTAATTCGACCACATCCAGTTCGCGTTCCACCGGCAGAAAATCCCGGGTGTCGTCTTCCAGCTCGTCTTGCGACAATTCGGCGCCAACCGGAACAACCTCCAGCAGGCTGTCGATATCCAGATCGAACGAAACCGCCCCCAAGCAACGCTGACAGGCAAGCGCAAACTTTCCGCCAACCGTCAGCCGCAGCAGAGGCTCTCCACGCGCCCCCTTGAACCCTTCGAGATGCCAGGAAACCGCCCCGCTCACTTCGGCCAGCAAATCATGCAGGCGCTCAAGCTCGGCGACCGCCAGCGTTCCTTCGAGAACGCGCGAATCGCGGGCAAAAGCGAAGGCGTCGTTGATCCTCTTCAATCTGTAGCTGTTGCGACTAAAACGATAGATGATATTATTTTTGGCTTACCAAGTCAAAACCAAGCGCTGCCGCAAGACGTCCATGTAAGCGCTTGGCGCAACGACACTTTCCGATGCAACCGCTGATCCTCGCCTCCACCTCGCCCTATCGCCGCGAACTGCTCGCCCGGCTGGGACTGCCATTCACCGTGGCTAATCCGCGCACCGACGAAAGTCCGCTGCCCGACGAAACGCCCGAAGCACTGGCCTTGCGTCTGGCAGAAGCAAAGGCCCGCGCCGTCGCCGGCGAGCATCCGCAAGCCCTGATCATCGGCAGCGACCAGGTGGCAACCGTCGACGGTCTAATCTACGGCAAGCCGGGCAACCATCAGCGCGCCGTCGAGCAATTGCGCACCCTTTCCGGCAAGACGGTCAACTTCTTCACCGCACTTTGCTTGTACAACGCCCGCACCGGCCAAGCCGACGTCCGCGGCGTGCCCACCCTGGTCACCTTCCGCCAGTTGACCGACGGCGAAATCGAAAACTACCTGCGCCGCGAGCCGGCCTACGACTGTGCCGGCTCCGCCAAATCCGAGGGACTCGGCATCGCCCTGCTGCACAGCCTGCGCGGCGACGACCCCAACGCCCTGGTCGGCCTGCCGCTGATCGCCCTGTGCGACATGCTGCGCCGGCAGGGCATCGCGGTTCTCGGATGAGCGGCACCCTTTACCTGATCCCGGTGCCGCTCGGACCGGGGCAACCGGCCGACGCGCTGCATCCGAATATCCTGGCAACGATCCGGCCGCTGACCCATTTCGTCGTCGAGCAGGCCAAGAGCGCCCGCGCCTTCCTGAAAGCCGCCGGCACCGACCATCCGTTGCAGGAACTGGTGCTGGAAGAGCTCAACGAGCATACCCGCGCTGTGGACATCGAGCGCCTGCTCGCCCCCCTGCGCGCCGGCCACGATGTCGGCCTGCTGTCGGAAGCCGGCTGCCCGGCCGTCGCCGACCCCGGCGCCAATCTGGTAGCCCTCGCCCAGCACGAGGGCATCCGCGTTGTGCCGCTGGTCGGCCCATCGTCGCTGCTGCTGGCGCTGATGGCTTCGGGCCTGAACGGCCAGCACTTCGCCTTCCACGGCTACCTGCCGGCCAAGGAGGCCGAGCGGCGCAAGGCACTGAGCGACCTGGAAAGCGAATCGCGTAAGCGGCTGCAAACCCAGTTGTTCATCGAAACCCCGTACCGCAACCGGGCGCTATTCGAGGCCATCCTGCAAACCTGCCAGCCAAGCACTCGGCTGTGCGTGGCAACCGATCTGACCTTGCCCGGCGAATCGGTGCGCACCCGGCGCATCGCCGAGTGGAAAAAACAAACGCCGCCCGATTTCGAGCGGCGCCCCACGGTTTTCCTGCTGCTGGCCTGAGCACGGATCGAGCGCCAAGGTTTCGGCGATGATTGTCCGGGGTACGACAGTTTAAGACGCTTACGCCTGCTCAAGCCGGCGTGTCACGGCGCTCCATTCTGTGCGCCTTTTTATAAACGTACATTCTTTCATCCGCTTGGGACAGTATCTCGCTGGACGGCAACGCATTGTCCGTCGCGACTTCAACGATGCCGTAGCTAAAACTGCCTCTGTAGGATATTCCGTCTTGCGTCGTCAATTCCTCAGCGACAAGACCATCGCGCAAAGCTTCCAGGCGATCTTCTGCTGCTTTCTGATCGATGTCGGCAGCCAGAATCATGAATTCATCCCCACCAAGTCGGCAAAGACAGGCATTCTCGGAAAATGCTTCCAACAATTTCGCCACTTGCAGAATGTAGCGGTCGCCTTCCGCGTGGCCAAGAACGTCGTTGACGTATTTAAGCTTGTCGATGTCGATGAAACAGACCACGAAGCGGCGACGCTGCTCGATCCACTCATTGAACAGGTTCATGCCGTAATGCCGATTGTATTTCCCGGTCAGCGCATCCCGGTAGGCAACGCCCTCCAGTTTATCGATCTCGGCCTTACTCGCAGTGATATCCGACAACACGGCCGCCATGGCATCGTACCCATACCAATGCAGAGGATAGAAAGTGGCTGAAAACCACTGAATCACCTCATCGTCGCCCAGGGAAAATACCATGGACTTTTGAACATCGCTCTCTTCTTTTTGCTGGGTATGGTCCAGCAAAACATCATAAAGCCTGGACTCAAGGGAGGTATTGGTCAGGAAATTTCCGACAGGATGGTTGGTGAAAAGCCGCTCCCCTGTATTCCGGTCGAACACGACGATCCATTCGGACAGCCGGTCGGTAATGATTTCAAAGAGGTTGTTGCTGCGTTCCAGATCGCGCCGTTGCTTCTGGATGGTCTCGATTTCACCCAGCAGGGCATCCTGACGCTCCTTCAGTTGGATGACCATCTGATTGAAGGCATCGGCAAAGTCGCCCATGAACCTGATGCGCTGCTTGTAGTCGCCGTTTGCCACTTGGCGAGTCTGCCAGGTCAGATGTTTCAGCGTGGCATGGAGAGACTTCAGATTGGACGCTAATTCATTGTCCGGCTTTGGCAGCGGGCAAGAGAGATCGCCACGGGCAAGTGCTGTGGCCAGCGCCCTGGTCTCATTAAGCATTTCCATAAAGAAAACCAGTCCCTCCCCGAATTCCCGGAAATCTTCGGGGAGGGAGGCAGGATCCAATTGCGCGCGGTTTGGGTAGTACAAAACATCGCGCAAATAGCCAAAGAGCTGGTCAGCGATTGGGTGTGAAATCTTCTCTGACTCCTCTGTTCCCTGGCCGGCAGCCGCTACCTCAAGTGACGATGGAACCGTGGAACCGGCAGACCCGGTCTCCATTGGCCCAGCAGTCGACCTCTTTCACGAAATACTTCTTGCCGGTATAGGTATACAAAATACCTGCGATGAAGCCTTCATCATAATTGCACACCGTCTCGTTGGTGATGGGCAAGCCACTGCAGTCCAGATCCTGGCCCACCGTAAGAACGATATTGCCGGTTTCCGCATCGAAAGCTTCCATGCGCAAGATACCGACCCTGAGATCCTGGAGCGTTTTTTGCAGGCTGGCAAAAAATGTATCGAAATCCGCTGAGGTATCCAGGACATTTTTGGTGAATTCCTCTCCAGCCAAGTGTCCAGCACGTACAAAGTATTCGTTGGCCTTATCCGCGCCGAAATCCTTGGTAAGGATATCCAGCATCGTGTACTGCATCAGCCTGTACACGAGAACTGGCATATCTTCACCCAGATCGCCACGGCCTTCCTTGATATCCCCCAAGTTTTCCCACTGGAAATTGTGCAAGGAAGAATCTCTCTTGAAAATGTTCATGCCATCTCCTTTCTTACAGCGCGGATTACAGTTCCCGCCACCAAGCGGAGGCGGGGTGCCTTTCGTGACTTACTCTAGCAGGATATACCAAGGCGCCCCAAACTTCAGCGCAACGGCGGCGCCGTCGTCGCCGACTCGAAAAATCCGTTCCAGAAGCTGGTGAAGGTATTGGCCCCGAAGCGCCTGGCGAAACGCTCGGCGAAGTTTTCCCTGACCGAATAGTCGATCACCTTTTCGGCCTGGATCACATCGCGGGCCACCGTGTCCACGCTGCCGAAGCCATCGGCCAGGCCGCGCTCGACGCTCTGTCGCCCGGTCCACATCAGGCCGGAGAAGGTATCCGACGCCTCCTTGAGGCGCTCGCCGCGCCCATTCTTGACCACCTCGATGAATTGCTGGTGGATGTCGTTCAGCAGCAACTGGGCATGTTCGCGCTGCTGCGGCATCTGGGGCGAGAACGGGTCGAGGAAGCCCTTGTTGTCGCCGGCCGTCAACAGGCGCCGTTCGATGCCCAGCTTGTCCATCGTTCCGGTAAAACCAAAGCCGTCCATCAGCACGCCGATCGAGCCGACGATGCTGGCCTTGTCCACGTAAATCTTGTCGGCCGCCACCGCGACGTAATAGCCGCCGGAAGCGCAAATGTCCTCGACCACCGCGTACAGCGGCTTGTCCGGATACTTGCCGCGCAGCCGCCGGATTTCGTCGTGGATGATCGCCGCCTGGACCGGGCTGCCGCCAGGGCTGTTGATGCGCAGAATGATGCCAACAGCATTGTCGGCCTTGAATGCGCTGTTCAGCGCTTCGACGAGCCTTTCGCCATTGGCTTCGCCCTTGGCCTGGATGACGCCGTTCAGATTGACCAGGGCGGTATGCCGCTGCTGCTGATCGGTTTCGCTGCCCCAATTGACAACGGCGGCCAGGATGAAGGCCACGTAGGCGAAACCGAGCAGCTTGAAGAACACGCCCCAGCGCCGCCGCGCCCGCTGCTCCTGCAGGGACGCGAAAGCCAGCTTTTCGAGCGTTTGACGCTCCCAGCCGGGTGTTTGGTTTGAGGATTGAGGATTATCCATAGTCGTCTTGCCGTTCCAGATTCCAGATTAATGTTGCTTTTGACCCCGGAAATCACCGGAGGTTTCAGTTGATTGCCGTGACAGGGCCCGCCGGGACACTTTCCCGACTCCGGAACGTAGATGCGCTACGGATCGAGTCGGGAAAGTATAGCGTGGAATCGCCAGATAAATATTCCAAACGCGCACTCGGGTCGGGGCCTGTTTCACCCGCCACGACGGAAGTGCCGATCAGCCGTGATCCCGCAGCCAGCGGTCGAGATCCGGCACGCTGCCGAGCACTGCCAGCGGCGCGCATTCGAGCAAATGCTCGGGTGGATGCGCGCCATAGGTCACCGCCAAGGCATCGACGCCGGCATTCTTGGCCATCAGCAGGTCGTGCGAGGTGTCGCCGATCATCACCACCGTCTCGGCGGCGACGGCGAACTCGGCCATCAGTTCTTGCAGCATTTGCGGATGCGGCTTGGAATGGCACTCGTCGGCGCAGCGCGAGGCGAGGAAATACGGGCGCAGGCCGGAATGGTCGAGCGCCCTTTCCAACCCCAGGCGACTCTTGCCGGTGGCGACCGCCAGCGCATGCCCAGCGGCTTGCAGGCGAACCAGCATGTCGCGCACGCCGGCGAACAGAGTCAGCTTGTGGTCGCCGGACAGATAGTGATGGCGATAGCGGTCGACCATCGCCTGACATTGGTCCGGCCGCAAATCGGGCATGACGTGCCGCATCGCATCGGCAAGACCGAGACCGATCACATGGCGGGCTTGGTTATCGTCCGGCACCGGCAGTTCTAGGTCGCGGCAGGCGGCCTGGATGGCCTGGACGATGGCGGCGGCGGAATCGAGCAGGGTGCCATCCCAGTCGAAGACGATCAGTTGATATTTCATGGTTGGGACAAAATTTGTTCGAGGTTGTCGGCGGAAAACTCGCGCGCGTTGCCGACATCGGCCGCGGCAATGGCGGTGCGGATACCGTCCGGCAGCGGCGCGATGCATTCGAGCGCCGCCGCCGTCAGCGGATGCCGGAAAGCCATCCGCCAGGCATGCAGGGCCATGCGCTTGAGTCCTTGCCCTTTGAGTTGGCGATTGAGTGCGAAATCCCCATATTTTTCATCGCCGAGAATCGGGAAACCGAGATGCGCCAGATGGACGCGAATCTGGTGCGTCCGCCCGGTCTTCAACTGGGCCTCAAGTAGGCTCATCGTCGGCCAGCGGACAAGTAGGCGAAACACCGTATGCGCGGCCTTGCCCTCGGGCTGCACCGCCACCCGCCGTTCACCGCTCTCGGTCAGATACTTGTGCAGCGGCGCCTTGACATGCTGCTTGGCGTTCAGCCAGCGCCCCTTGACCAGTACCAGATAGCGCTTGTCGGCCCCGGCACCGTGCTCGCGAAACATGTCGTGCAGAGCGGTCAAGGCCAGCCGCTTCTTGCCCACCAGCAGGATGCCGGAGGTCTCGCGATCGAGCCGATGCGCCAATTCGAGGAACTTCGCTTGCGGCCGCTGCCGGCGCAACGCCTCGATGACGCCGAAGCTGACACCACTGCCGCCGTGGACGGCGATGCCTTCGGGCTTGTCGATGACCAGCAGCGCCTCGTCCTCGTAGAGGATCGGCAACTCGACCCGCTGCTGGGCGGCTTCGTCGATGTCGCTTTGCGGCCGCTCGGCGAGGCGAATCGGTGGAATGCGCAGCTTATCCCCGGCACACAACCGATAGGTAGCATCGACCCGGCCGCTGTTGACCCGCACTTCCCCGCTGCGCAGGATGCGGTACAGGTGGCTTTTGGGAACACCCTTGCAGTGGCGGATCAGGAAGTTGTCGAGGCGCTGGCCCTGCGCTTCGTCACCGACCACCAGATGGGTGACGGAATTGTTACCAGCACGAATCATTTTCTAATATACTGCCTTTGTTTTACGTCTCGGTTTGCAAGAGACTCGAAACCGTCAGACCGTCCGCCCCCGCATCGTTTTGTGCGGCCGCTGTGCGGCAGGCTTGGGGATCTCACTTGCGCGACCGGTGCAAGCCAGACCAACGTGATTCGACTGGTTAAGTTCACTCACCAAAAGTAGTGATGTTAATGGATTAGCCCGCTTCAAGCACGCACGGATTGCCCGTTGCAGGAATTCCCGGGCCGCGTCTTCGACCATCTGAATGCCCCGCGGCCCTCGTTTTGAACCAGCACTTTCACCATCGCCGATGCCTCCTTTCATGACGCAAACCGAGAACTGAAACTGTCGCTGCCTGCATGGGCGTTTCGTTGCCGTGCGCGAAAGCGCGCTGGAGCCCGAATACAATGAAACGCATGCTCTTCAATGCGACACAGGCGGAAGAACTCCGTGTCGCCATTGTCGACGGTCAGAAACTGATCGATCTCGACATTGAATCCGCCACCAAGGAACAACGCAAAAGCAACATCTACAAGGGCGTCATCACCCGCATCGAACCGTCGCTCGAAGCCTGCTTCGTCGACTACGGTGCCGAGCGCCACGGCTTTCTGCCGTTCAAGGAAATCTCCCGCGCCTATTTCCAACCGGGTGTCGAGGCCAGCAAGGCCAAGATCAACGAGGCCCTGAAGGAAGGCCAGGAATTGATCGTCCAGGTTGATAAGGACGAACGCGGCAACAAGGGCGCGGCGCTGACCACTTACGTCTCGCTAGCTGGCCGCTACCTGGTCCTGATGCCGAACAATCCGCGCGGCGGCGGCGTCTCGCGCCGCGTCGACGGCGACGAACGCGCCGAACTGCGCGAGGTCATGGATCAGCTTGAAGTGCCGGGTGGCATGAGCCTGATCGCCCGCACCGCCGCCATCGGCCGTCAGGCCGAGGAATTGCAGTGGGACCTGAATTACCTGTTGCAACTGTGGAGCGCCATCGAAGGAGCTGCCAAGCAGCAGAGCGGCGCCTTCCTGATCTACCTCGAAGGCTCGCTGGTGATTCGCGCCATCCGCGATTATTTTCAACCGGAAATCGGTGAAATCCTCATCGACACCGACGAAGTTTACGAGCAGGCCAAGGCCTTCATGAGCACGGTGATGCCGGGCAACGTCAATCGCGTCAAGCGCTACCGCGACGACGTGCCGCTGTTCTCGCGCTTCCAGATCGAGCATCAGATCGAGACCGCCTTCGCCCGCCAGGTCAACCTGCCCTCCGGCGGCGCCATCGTCATTGACCACACCGAGGCGCTGGTCGCCGTCGACGTCAACTCCGGCCGCGCCACCAAGGGCTCCGATATCGAAGAAACGGCCTTCAAGACCAACCTCGAAGCGGCCGAGGAACTGGCCCGCCAGTTGCGCCTGCGCGACCTGGGCGGCTTGATCGTCATCGACTTCATCGACATGGAGAACAGCAAGAACCAGCGCGAAGTCGAGAACCGCCTGCGCGACGGCCTGCGCTTCGACCGTGCTCGCGTTCAAATGGGCAAGATCAGCCGCTTCGGCCTGATGGAACTGTCGCGCCAGCGGCTACGCCCGGCCCTGGCCGAAACCAGCTACATCTCCTGCCCGCGCTGTACCGGTACTGGCCACATCCGTTCCACCGAGTCGGCGGCCCTGCACATTCTGCGTATCCTCGAAGAAGAGGCGATGAAGGAAAACACCGGTGCCGTGCATGTGCAAATGCCGGTGGACGTCGCCACCTTCCTGCTCAACGAGAAGCGCCCGGACATCGCCGCCATCGAACTGCGGCACAAGGTCAACATCCTGCTGATCCCCAACATCCACCTCGAAACGCCGGCCCACAAGATCGCCCGTCTGCGCCACGACGACCTGAACAACGAGGATTCCCGCGAACCCTCCTACCGAATGGTCGACGCCCCAATGGAAGAAGCGATCAAGCTGGCGACCCAGCAAGAATCCGCCAAACCCCGCCAGGAAGCCGTAGTCAAGGGCATCTCGCCGGAACAACCGGCCCCCGTGGTCAGCGAAAAGGCGACCTCAACTGCCGTCATCCCGGCACCGCAGGAAGGATCCGGCCTGTTCGCCAAAATCGCCTCCTGGTTCCGCGGTAGCCCGAAGCCAGCCGAACAGCCAGCGCCGGCTGCGGAACCAGCACGCAAGCCGCGCGAAGGCCGCCGCGAGCGCGGCGAAAGCCGTAGTAACGACAGTCGCCGCAATGGACGCAACGGCAATCGTCGCCAAGAGGAGCGTGGCACCCGTGGCGAACGCCAAGCCGAGCGCGCCCCGCGCGACGAGGCTACCGCCCCGACCCCGGCCACCAATGGCGAACGCAAGGAGCGCCGTCCTCGCGGCGAGCGGCGCGACAAAACCGAACAGCGGCCAGCACAGGAAACCGGTGAAAACCAACTGCCGGCTGAAACCGCCAGCCTGACCACCCTGCCCGCTGGCACCGACATTCAGGAAGCGGCCAACGGCGAGGAAGGAACGACCCGCCGGCGCGGCCGGCGCGGCGGCCGCGGCCGCGGCGAAGGTCGACGCCAGGAAAGTGAAGTCCTGGCCACGCCAGTCGCCGCCGAGGAGTCGATCAACGCTGTTGAAGCAGCAGCGCCACTGCCCGATGCCAGCATCGCCGCTCCGGCGGAAGCCATTGTCGCGCAGTTGCCGCTGCCTATCGCCGAGGCGCAATTGCCTGTCATCATCACCCCGGCCGTTGCCGCTCAGCCGGAACATACCTCGGCAGTCGTTGAGCCTGTTCAAGCCCCCCCTGCCGCCGAACCGGCCGCTGCGATTGCGGCCCCGGCCATCGAGACAGCCGCCGAGGAACCCGTGATCGCCCCCGCCTCTCCGGCGGTCATCACCGCCATCGAGACGACGGACACCGAAACCGTGGCCGACGAAGCCCCGGCCAGTGCGCCAGCGCCGGCCGTTACCGTGGCGCCGATTGCCGTCGCCGCGGCCGATCTGGAACAGACGCTGGCCGACAGCGGCTTGGTCCTGGTTCAAACCGCGACTGCCGCCATCGCCCAGCAGCCAGAACCGCCGGTCCGCCTCGGCCGCCCGCGCAAGCCGAAAGCCGGTGCCGGCCAGGTGGCCGATGAACCGCTGATGATGGTCGAAACCGACAAATAGGCCGGTCTCCGCAATAAAAAAGGGCGCCTCCGGGCGCCCTTTTCGTTACAGCGGCGCTCAATTCCGCCCCAGCTTCCGCTTGACCTCCTCGATCAACCCCTGCGCCGCGTCTTCAACCATGTCGAGGACAATATCGAAACCGTGGCCGAGGCCGTAGTAGGGGTCGGGCACTTCGTCGTCCTCGAAATTCCTGGCGTACTCCATGAACAGTTTGATGCGCTGGCTTTGCTCGGGTGTCGCCATGCGCTGAAGATTGTCGAGATTGCTCCGATCCATGGCCAGGATCAGGTCGAAATAGTCGAGGTCCTGGTGAGCCACTTTGCGTGCCCGCAGTTGCGACAGGTCGTAGCCACGCGCCATCGCCGCCCGCTGGGTGCGCGCGTCCGGCGCCTCGCCGACGTGGTAGCCGTGAGTGCCGGCTGAATCGACCTCGACCTTGTCGTCGAGTCTGTTCTCCTGGATGTATGCGCGCAGCACGCCTTCGGCCGTGGGTGAACGGCAAATGTTGCCCATGCAGACCAGCAGCACGCGATAGCTCATCTTCTTTCATCCTCATTCAGATCATGCTGCGCCGCGCCGAAAAACTGCTCCCTGAGCCGGAATAGTTCGTCGCGGGCAGCCGCTGCTTTTTCGAATTCCAGGTTTCTCGCGCACTCCAGCATCTGCTTTTCGAGCCGCTTGATCTCCCTGGCCACGGTCTTCTCATCCATTACTTCGTAGGCCGCGCGCTGTTGCGCCGCTTTCAGCTCGATCTGCGCCGACTCCGCATCGTATACGCCGTCGATGATGTCTTTGATCTTCTTCGAGACGCCTCGCGGCGTTATGCCATGCAGGCGGTTGAAATCGACCTGCTTCTCGCGCCGCCGCTCTGTCTCGGCGATTGCCCGCTGCATGGAGTCCGTGAGTCTATCAGCATAGAGTATGGCTGTGCCATGGATATGCCGCGCCGCCCGACCAATGGTCTGAATTAGCGAACGTTCGGAGCGCAGGAAGCCCTCCTTGTCGGCATCGAGAATGGCGACCAGCGAAACCTCGGGAATATCCAGCCCCTCGCGCAACAGGTTGATGCCGACCAGCACGTCGAACTGGCCCAGGCGCAGGTCGCGGATGATCTCGACGCGCTCGACGGTGTCGATATCCGAATGCAGGTAGCGTACCTTGACGCCGTTGTCGGCGAGGAAATCGGTCAGATCCTCGGCCATGCGCTTGGTCAGCGTGGTGACCAGCACCCGCTCGCCGACCGCGACCCGTTTGTTAATTTCACCCAATAGATCGTCGACCTGGGTGCTGGCCGGGCGCACCCGCACCTCTGGGTCGATCAGCCCGGTCGGCCGCACCACCTGCTCGACGACCTGACCGGCGTGTTGTTTTTCGTAATCGGCCGGCGTTGCCGAAACAAATACCGTCTGCCTCATGTGCGATTCGAACTCGGCAAACTGCAACGGCCGGTTGTCCAGCGCCGAGGGCAGGCGAAAGCCATAGTCGACGAGATTTTCCTTGCGCGAGCGGTCGCCCTTGTACATGCCGCCGACCTGGCCGATGGCGACGTGCGATTCGTCGATGAACATCAGAGCGTCCGTCGGCAGGTAGTCGATCAGGGTCGGCGGCGGCTCGCCGGCCTGGCGCCCGGAAAAATGCCGCGAATAATTCTCGATGCCCTTGCAGAAGCCGATCTGGTCGAGCATTTCGAGATCGAAGCGGGTCCGCTGCTCGATGCGCTGGGCCTCGACTAGCTTGTTGTTTTGGCTGAAGAAGGCGATGCGCTGGCGCAATTCTTCCTTGATCGCCTCAATGGCGCGCAACACGGTGGCACGCGGCGTCACGTAATGCGAGGCGGGAAAGACAGTGAAACGCAGCGCCTTGTGCAACAACTGGCCGGTCAGCGGATCGAAGAATTGCAGGTTCTCGATCTCGTCGTCGAACAGCGAGACGCGGATGGCGTGCTCGGCGTGCTCGGCCGGGAAGATGTCGATGACGTCGCCGCGCACGCGGAAAATGCCGCGATGGAAATCCAGTTCGTTCCTCTCGTACTGCATGTCGGTCAGGCGCTTGACGATGTCGCGCTGATCCATGCGGTCGCCGACGCGCATGGTCAGGATCATGTTGTGGTACTCGTCGCGGTCGCCGATGCCGTAGATGCACGACACGGTGGCGACGATCACCACGTCGCGCCGCTCGATCAGGCTCTTGGTGGCCGACAGCCGCATCTGCTCGATGTGGTCGTTGATCGAACTGTCCTTCTCGATGAACAGGTCGCGCGACGGCACATAGGCTTCCGGCTGGTAGTAATCGTAATACGATACGAAATACTCGACGGCATTCTCCGGGAAGAACTCCTTGAATTCCGAATACAACTGCGCCGCCAGCGTCTTGTTCGGGGCCAGCACCAGCGCCGGCCGACCAGTGCGGGCGATGACGTTGGCCATCGTATAAGTTTTGCCCGAGCCGGTCACGCCGAGCAAGGTCTGAAAGGACAAGCCATCCGCGATTCCCTCGACCAGTTTATCAATCGCCTCCGGCTGGTCGCCGGCCGGCGGAAAGGGCTGGTGCAGACGGTAGGGACTATCGGGAAAATTGACGATATTCTCGGTCGGCGGGACTGTCATGATAGAATTACAAGGTTTTGTCTGCTCGCGCACGGTATCGTGCGTTATGGTTGAACCCAACCCTATTATTTCACGGAGTCGTTATGTCCTCTTCGATCTTCGCTGCGGTGGAAATGGCCCCGCGTGACCCGATCCTCGGTCTGAATGAAGCTTTCAACGCCGACGCGCGTGATACCAAGGTCAACCTCGGCGTTGGCGTGTACTTCGACGACAACGGCAAGATTCCGCTGCTGGCCGCCGTCAAAGCCGCCGAGGAAGTCCGCCTGAAGGCCGCCCCGCCGCGCGGCTACCAACCGATCGAAGGCGCCGCCGCCTATAACACCGCCGTGCAGAATCTCTTGTTCGGCAAGGACTCCGAGCTGCTCGCCGCCGGTCGCGTGCTCACCGCCCAGGCCCTCGGCGGCACCGGCGCCCTGCGCGTCGGCGCCGACTACCTGAAGCGTCTGAACCCCGAGGCCAAGATCTATCTCTCCAATCCCTCCTGGGAAAACCACCGCGCCCTGTTCGAGGCCGCCGGTTTCGTTGTCGAGGATTACGCCTACTACGACGCCGCCAGCCGTGGCGTCAATTTCGCCGGCATGAAGGCCGACCTGAACAAGATGGCGTCCGGCTCCGTCGTGGTGCTGCACGCCTGCTGCCACAACCCGACCGGCGCCGACCTGTCCGATGCCCAGTGGGCGGAAGTCGTCGGTATCTGCCAGGAACGCGGTCTGGTGCCCTTCCTCGACATGGCCTACCAGGGTTTCGCCGACGGCATCGAGGCCGACGCCGTGGCCATCCGCGCCTTTGCCGCGTCCGGCCTGCAATTCTTCGCCTCCAGCTCCTTCTCCAAGAACTTCTCGCTGTACGGCGAGCGCGTCGGCGCCCTGTCGGTCGTCACCGCTTCCAAGGACGAAGCCGCCCGCGTGCTGTCGCAGGTCAAGCGCGTCATCCGCACCAATTATTCCAACCCGCCGACGCATGGCGGCGCGCTGGTGGCCGGCGTGCTCGCATCAAACGAGCTGCGCGCCCAGTGGGAAGCCGAACTGGCCGGCATGCGCGACCGTATCCGCGCCATGCGCACCGGCCTGGTCGACGCGATCAAGGCCGCTGGCGTGGCGCAGGACTTCTCCTTCGTCGTCCAGCAGCGCGGCATGTTCTCCTACACCGGCCTGTCGGCCGCCCAGGTCGAGCGCCTGAAAGCGGAATTCGGCATCTACGCCGTGTCCACCGGCCGCATCTGCCTGGCCGCGCTGAACAGCAAGAACATCGGCTACGTCGCCAAGGCCATCGCCGCCGTCACCCAGGCCTGATCCAGGGCGGCGCCAGCGCGCCACCACGTGTCGCCGTCAGAGGCTGCCAACCGGCAGCCTCTTTTTTGTTTACGGAAAGCCTATAGGTCGCGGTGAGCGTAGCGAACCGCGGCAGGATACCCACGGCATCAACCTATTTCCGTCGCGGTTGTTCGGCTTCGCCGGTCGCTGCGCTCACCACGACCTACGCCATGCGCTATTTGCCAAATGTCAGTCGGTCGCCGTCAGAACCATGTTGAGCAGGCTACCGCTCAGGCGCGCCGGCACGCGCACGCTCGACACCGAGGAGCGGGCCTGCACCATGACGCTGCCCTCGACCTGGCCGTCGGCATTGACCGTGGCCCGGCCGCTGGCCGTCATCAGGCCGGCATCGAGCTCGATCGGGCGCGCCACGACCCGCCCCTTGGCGATGTCGAGCTTGGTCTCCAGGGTCTCGAAGCGCGTCGATCCAGAGCGCACCACGGCGCCGGAACCTTGCCGCGCCAGTTCGCCAAGATCGATCCCGGTCAGCAGGCCACGTACCACATGGGCATCGAGATTGGCTTCGATGCGCCCGAGCATGTCCTGCCAGCCGCTTCCCGTCGCCCGCATGCGCATGGCGCCGTTCAATTCGCCCGCCAGCCTCAGGTTCGGCGCCAGCGCGGCTGTCACGCGGCTGGCGTCGAGCCGCGACAGGCCGGCCTCGCCGTTCATCGCCATGCCGTTGCTCCAGTCGAGCAAGCCGTTGCCCTTGAGCCGGCCGCCAAGAAAATGCGTGTCGACCTGCTGCAACAGCAACTGGTTTTTCTGCAACAAGCCGCTGGCCTGTAGCGCCGAGAAACCGAAAGGCAAGCCCTGCGGCTCCCAGCGCGTGGCTTCGATGGTCAGCGCCAGGCCTTGCGCCGTTGGCCTCGCTTCCAGCCGCAGGCTGTCGTCGGCGGCGCGGAAACTGGCCTTGTCCACGCTGCCGTCGGTCCACAAATGGACTTCGCCATGCCATTCGGGCGACACCAGATCACCGAGCGTCACCGTGGCGCCAGCAATCCGCAGCAGCCGAACCGGAAACTGGCTCTCAGCCACGACCGCTCCGCCGAACATCGGCAAATCGAGCAGACGACTGGCCGTCAAACGCACGCCGCTGGCCTCGACCTCGGGCAAGCTGCCGTCCGTGCCGAGAAGCAGATAGGGCGAGGCGATCGCCAGCGAGGCAATGCGCCCTTCGCCGCCAGCCCCGATCACCACATCGGCCAGCAACAGACGCGGGCGCGGCAGCAGGCCGAGGCTGACCTCGCCAACCCGAACCGGCATCGCCAACTGGCGCGACAATTCGGCCTCCAGGGCGGGCCGGAAGTTGTTATAGGGATAGAACAGCAGAGCCACCAGCGCCAGCAGCAGCATGCAGACGAATCCACGCCGTAGCCAGCGGCCCAGCTCAATCCGCCGGATCGGACGCAAGGGCTTGTCGACCACTGGCGGCGGCGGCAGGGGACGCCTGTCCGCCATCATGGGGCTGGCCGAGAAAGGCGCCGACGACTGGCCGAAAGCCGACATGGCGCTGCTCGCCGAGCTGCCGCTCAGGCTGGGCGGTACGGCGCTGCGCGAACCGAAGGTTGAGAATTGCGAAATGGCCGAAAACTCGACCGCCGGCGCCGCCGCCGGCTCGCTCCGGGGTCTTGCCGGCTCCGTCGCGATCTCGATGAAACCGCCCTCCGCCAATTCCAGCAAGGCGCCTTCGACCAAGCGCTGATTGCCGATCTTGGCCACCAGTTGCCCGATAGTTAGCGTGCCGTCAACCTGCAGCAGGACCATGCGCAAATTGCGCTGCACGACGCGCGTGCTCTGGCGCACGGCCTCGTTCCCGGCCGGGGTTTTCGCGTAGATGAGAGTGGAATCCATATCCCCGAAATTATTGTCCAATATTCACGAAACGCTTGACACAAGCGGATTTGCCAACTAGAATGCTCGCTTCTGTTCCTCGATAGCTCAGTCGGTAGAGCGCCGGACTGTTAATCCGTAGGTCCCTGGTTCGAGCCCAGGTCGGGGAGCCAGCATTGCAACGGCCCGCACATGTGCGGGCCGTTTTCATTTGCCCTTCCGAATCCGACATTTTCCTGCTCAAACTGGTCATTGCGCGCCCCCGAATCAATCGCGGCATCACCATCAGTGGGTGACCGTAATTATCCGGAATTTTACCCCAGCCCGCCCCTTCGCCGACAGCGGCGCCAGACATTCCCCGCCTACGCGCCGGCCTCCGTTTGCCGGACCGAACTATTCGCTTATTGATATTTCTTATAGTCCGGAAGATCGGCCATGCCGATAATCGCTGTCACTTCACCTTTCCGGTTTCCCCGCCGAGCGGTCAGACATGCACAACGAAACCCTGCGCCCCGAGTCCACACCGGACGAACTGGTCAATTTCCGGCCGCTCGTCCAACCCGTTCAGCGCGGATCGGCCAAGGGAGCGCTGGTCGACAAGCACGGCCGGCGCATCACCTATGTCCGCCTGTCGATCACCGACCGCTGCGATTTCCGCTGCACCTACTGCATGGCCGAGGAAATGACCTTCCTGCCGCGCAACGCCGTGATGAGCCTGGAGGAATGTCTGCGCGTCGCCCGCGTCTTCGTCGGCCTGGGCGTGAACAAGCTGCGCATCACCGGCGGCGAGCCGCTGGTGCGCAAGGATGCGCTGTGGCTGATCGAACGCCTGGGTGCCCTGCCCGGCCTGAATAACCTAGTTGTCACCACCAACGGTTCGCAGCTCGACCGTTTCGCCCGCCCGCTGTTCGCCGCCGGTGTCAAGCGCATCAATATCAGCCTCGACACGCTGCGGCCCGAACGCTTCCGCCAGATCACCCGGATCGGCGATGTGCACAAGGTGCTCAACGGCATCGCCGCTGCCCGCACCGCCGGTTTCCGCCGCACCAAGCTGAACGTCGTGATGATGCGCGGCACCAACGACGACGAATTCATCGACCTGGTGCAGTTCGCGCTGGACAATGAACTGGACATTTCTTTCATCGAGGAAATGCCGCTCGGCGACATCCACGGCCGCAGCCAGTCCTACATCTCTGCCGACGAAACCCGCGACCGGCTGGCCGAGCGTTTCGAGTTGCTCCCATCGACCGAGGATTCCGGCGGACCGGCGCGCTACTGGCGCATTCCCGGCAGCACGACCCGAATCGGCTTCATATCGCCGCACAGCCACAATTTCTGCGACAACTGCAACCGCGTGCGCATCACTGCCCGCGGCGAGCTTTATCCCTGCCTCGGCCAGAACGATGCCGTCAGCCTGATGGAAGTGCTGCGCTCTGGCGCCGACGACGACGCGCTGCGCCAGGCTATCGTCGGCGGCATGGGCATCAAGCCGCTCGGCCACGATTTCACGCAGCAAATGGAAGCACCCCAGGTGGTGCGCTTCATGTCGATGACCGGCGGCTAGCCCGGATCAAGGATAGACCCGGCAGAAACCGACACCGGTCACCGGTTCGCTGACCAAGCCGAGCAAGGTGAAAAAGATAGCCAGGATCATGAAAAAGGCGGCCCAACGGGCCGCCTTTCGATGACGCAGAATCTGCTCCCGGCAGAGTCGGCGAAAATTCACCGGCCGCTCACAGGCCCCGCTGCGCCCGCTTGCGCTCGATCTCGGTCAGGTAGCGCTTGCGCAGGCGGATCGACTTCGGCGTCAGTTCCACCAGTTCGTCATCGGCGATGAACTCGACAGCAGCCTCCAGGCTCAACTGGATCGGCGGCACCAGGCGCACCGCCTCGTCGGTGCCGGAAGCGCGGACGTTGGTCAGTTGCTTGCCCTTGATCGGATTGACCACAAGGTCATTCTCGCGACTATGGATACCGATAATCATGCCCTCGTACAGCTTTTCGCCGGGACTGACGAACATCCGGCCACGATCCTGCAATTTCCACAAGGCATAGGCCACGGCTTCGCCGTTGTCCTGCGAAATCAGCACGCCATTGCGGCGTTCGGCGACCTGGCCTTCCTTGACCGGCGCATATTCATCGAAGACGTGACTCATCAGGCCGTTGCCGCGGGTCAGGTTCATGAATTCGCCCTGGAAGCCGATCAGGCCGCGCGCCGGAATGCGGTATTCGATGCGCACGCGGCCGCGGCCGTCCGGCACCATGTCCTGCATCTCGCCCTTGCGCAGGCCGAGCGCCTCCATGACGCCACCCTGGTGTTCTTCCTCGACGTCGACAGTCAGCATTTCATACGGCTCGCATTCGACCCCGTCGACGACCTTTTTGACCACGCGCGGCCGGCCGACCGCCAGTTCGTAGCCTTCGCGGCGCATGTTTTCCAGCAGGATGCCGAGATGCAGCTCGCCGCGACCGGCCACGTCGAAAATGTCGCTGTTCTCGGTATCGTGCACGCGCAGCGCCATATTGGTCAGCAGTTCCTTGTGCAGGCGATCGCGAATCTGGCGGCTGGTCACGAACTTGCCTTCGGTGCCGGCCAGCGGACTGGTATTGACCATGAACTGCATGGACAGCGTCGGCTCGTCGATCTTCAGCAGTGGCAGGGTTTCCGGCTGGTCCGGATCGGTCACGGTGCAACCGAGGACCAGATCCTCGATGCCGGTGATCTGGACGATGTCGCCGGCGCAGCCTGCTTCCAGTTCGACCTTGTTCAAGCCCTTGTAGCCATACACTTGGCCGATTCTGGCCTTGACCGGTTGGCGCTCGTGCTCGGCTGCCTCTTCCTCGGTGCCAAACATGACCATGATGTTCTGGCCCGGCTTGACCTTGCCGCGCTTAATACGGCCGACGCCGATGCGGCCGACGTAGGACGAGTAGTCGAGAGCAGAAATCTGGAATTGCAGCGGCGCGTCGACATCGGCGTCCGGCGCCGGCACGTGCGACAGGATGATGTCGAACAGCGGCTTCATGTCGACGCGCGGCTGGTCGAGTTCCAGCACCGCCCAGCCGTTCAGGCCGGAGGCATAGACGATAGGGAAATCGAGTTGCTCGTCAGTGGCGCCCAGCTTATCGAACAGGTCGAAAGTCAGGTTGACCGCGTTGTCCGGGTCGCCGCCGTCGCGGTCCACCTTGTTGACCAGCACGATCGGGCGCAAGCCCAGTGCCAGCGCCTTCTTGGTCACAAAACGGGTCTGCGGCATCGGCCCCTCGACGGCATCGACCAGCAGCACGACGCCATCCACCATGCCCAGCACGCGCTCGACCTCGCCGCCGAAGTCGGCGTGACCCGGCGTATCGACGATGTTGATGTGAATACCGTTGTAATCGACGGCGGTGTTCTTGGCCAGGATAGTGATGCCGCGTTCCCGTTCCAGATCGTTGGAATCCATGACGCGCTCGTCCACCTGCTGGTGGGCGGCGAAGGTGCCGGACTGGCGGAGCAGCTGGTCGACCAGCGTGGTCTTGCCGTGATCGACGTGGGCGATGATGGCGATATTGCGGATGGGACGGGCGGACATGAAAGGGCTTGCCTGAAAAATGAGAGGCAAGATTTTATCATCCGCTGCTGCATCGCAGCATGGTTTGTGGTGATTTTATGGCGTCAAAGTTGGCTACGCTGAACCGCTTCTGATAGAGGCCGCGATGTCCGCAATCGACCGGAACAGGGTTAGCGGATCGTCCATGGAAGGGCGAAATCCCCACCGCCGCCAAAACGTCGCGGCGTCATCGTCCACCGCATTGACCAGTAAAGCGCGTCCGCCGATGAGCCGTGACGCCACCACGCAACGGTACAGTGCGTGCTTGAGCAGACCGGCGCCGATGCCTTTGCCTGCCCAATCCTGATCCGTAGCAAGCTGTCCCAACAGCAGGCAAGGGACTGGATCGGGAGGTTGCCCTGTGCGAATGGTGCGGGGAAGTCGTGCCGGGATGATTGAAGTCGGGGCCAGTCCGTAATAGCCGATCACCCGACCGCCTTCATGGACAACCATGACGACGGTAAAACCCTTTTCCTGATTGGCGAGCGCCCGCGTTTGTAACCAGCGATCAAGCGCGGGCTTGCCGCAGGAGAAAGCGGACACATCATGCGCTGCTGTCAGCGGCTCCGGGCTGGAGATTGCCAAGGTCAGTTCCCGCTTGCTGCGTTACCGGTTTCCCAAGGCGCTGCTCGGCTGAACAGTTCTTCCATTTCAGGAACAACCACTGCGGGACCAGACACGGCGGACATGAATGCGTCGAAGCCTTCCGCACTCATGCGGAGCGGCGATGTCGCCATCAACACATCCTCGGCTGCGCGCACCGCCGCATCCCGCACGAAATCCGTGCGGGAACGCCCTCGAAGCCGGGCAGCACGGTCAATGATGGCAATATCGGCATCCGGTAGCCGCATTGATAACGGATGTTCCTTGCGTTGGGCTGCTATCGGCATGTTTCATGTCTCACTGAAAGCTACCAATCGTATTGTATTCTGCAATACAATTTTGTCCACCATTGCTCTTGTCCACCAAACGGCCAGCAGCGAATTTTTTAATCTCTTCGGGTCGAATTCCCCGTCGCTTGCGGCGAAGGCCGATCAAAGATCGGCCGCCTGGGAAAGCGAGGTTCATACCCCGCAATTTGAACTGACGTGAATACGCCTCCATACCCAAGCAGAGTGCGACATGATCTGTCGCCTTGTTGTCGCATGATGGTGCGAGCGGATTCAGGCAAACCATCCTGCCGATACCATTTCAACAACGGAAAGACTGACATGCGCCAAATCGTACTCGACACCGAAACCACCGGCCTCGACCCTCGCCAGGGCCATCGCATTATCGAAATCGCCTGCATCGAGATAGTCAATCGCCGACTGACTGGCCGCCATCTGCACCAATACATCAACCCCGAGCGCGAGATCGACGAAGGCGCTCAAGCGGTACACGGCATCACGTTGGATTTTCTTGCTGACAAGCCAAAATTCGCCGATGGGGTCGACGAATTTCTCGCCTTCATAAAAGGCGCCGAACTGGTCATCCACAATGCCCCGTTCGACCTCGGCTTTCTCAATGCCGAGTTGTGCCGTCTCGACCGTGTGCCGGTGGAAAGCATCTGCAACGGCGTGATCGACACGCTCAAGCTGGCCAGGGCAATGCACCCCGACAAGCGCAACAGCCTCGATGCGTTGTGCGAGCGTTACCAGATCGACAATTCCAGCCGCACCCGGCACGGCGCGTTGCTCGATACCGAACTGCTGGCCGAGGTATTCTTGGCAATGACCCGCATGGGCAGAATTCCCCGTCGCCTCGCCGTTGAATCCCGATCCCGGAAATGGCGGGTCAAATCCCGCGCTATGAAACGCCAGTGAAATCCATGACTGTTGTTGCGCACAGAAAATTGACCATCAAACGCGTGAAGTGCGCGTTGAAAATTGACCAGGGTGTTCAATCCAACCTGCTTATTTTTTAGGCAGGGGCAAAGGGAATGATCACCATGA
>JAIRKE010000020.1 GCA_031260295.1 Azonexus sp. | reverse complement strand
AATCAAGTCATCTTGAAGTCGAATTTTTTCCATTGAAAGCGAACAGGTTGAGCGTTCATCTCGTCAATGCCTTTGAGGATGCGCTGCTTGAGCTCATCGAGCGATGCGACCCGGATGTGGCGCAGGAAGCTGCGCGCCATCTTGGAGAAGGCCGACTCCACCAGGTTGAGCCACGAACCATGCCTGGGTGTATGGACGTACTCGAAGCGCCCCGGATGAGTGGCCAGCCAGGCCATGGTTTCCTTGGAGATGTGGGCGCTGTGGTTGTCCAGCACGACGCGGATGATTGCATCGCTGGGATAGTGCTCATGCAGGCGCTGCAGCAAGCCGACGAACTCTCGACTGCGGTGACGCGGCTCGACGTTGGCGATGATCTGGCCCGTGTGGAGGTCCAACGCTGCAAGAATCGACAAGGTGCCGTGGCGAACGTACTCATGGTCACGTCCAATGCCTGCATGTTTGCCCGCCACCGGCGGCAAATCCGGCGCACTCGCGCCAAGCGCTTGCACGCCAGGTTTTTCGTCCACGCTGACGGTGTAGATCGGTTGCAGCCGAGCATCGTGCGTCGCCTCGGCGCGGTAGAGGTTGACCTCGTGATAGACCATCAGCACCTCGGCCATCTTGCGCTCAAACTGCCTGTCGCGCTGCTCCAGGTAGTAGCGCACGCGATGGGGCTTGAGTTCGTGCGTTTGGAGAATTCGCCATACTGTGATCTTGCACGAACGCGCCAGCCGGGCGTGACCGGCCTGCTCGGCATGAGCGAGCACATATTGGGCCAGTGCGGCCAGTGTCCACATTTCGGCGGCCAAGCCCAAATCCTTGGGCTTGCGGCAGGCCAAATCGACCACCCATGCCTTGGCCGCCTCACTGATCTGTGGCTCATAGGGGCGGTGGTAGCGGTCCTTCAGCCCAGCCTCGACTCCGGCGGCCAGTGCCTTGTCGATGCATTTGTAGATCGTCGGCTTGGACATGCCCAAGGTGCGCTGTATTTCGGTGGGCAACTTGCCAGCGGCATAGGCCAGCAATATCGCTGCACGCTCAGTTTCGCGGCGTGGCGCCGTGCGCGAGACTGCCAACTGACTGAGCATCGAATGGTGCTCGTCGCTCAGGATCAAGGCTGCTCTCGAAGTGGGCCTCGACATCGCCCTCTCCAGTCTGTTGCGCTGGAAAGATATGATCGCAGAGATAAGAATTTAAGTAAATATTTTAATGGAACGAAATGCTAGCCTCTCGCCCTTTCCTCCAGAATGGCGACCGCCGGCAGGGTCTTGCCTTCGAGGAATTCGAGGAAGGCGCCGCCGGCGGTGGAGATGTAGGATACCTTGTCGTAGATGTCGTATTTCTGGATGGCGGCGATGGTGTCGCCGCCGCCGGCCAGGGTGAAGGCTTTCGTCGCGGCGATGGCGGCGGCGATTTTTTTCGTGCCGTCGCCGAACTGGTCGAATTCAAAAACGCCGACCGGGCCGTTCCAGACCACGGTGCCGGCCTTCATGATGATGTCGGCGAGTTCCTGCGCGCTGTTCGGGCCGATGTCGAAGATCATGTCGTCGTCGGCCACGGCGTCGGCGTTTTTCAGTACCGCCGGTTCGGCGGCGTCGAATTGCTTGCCGCAGACGACGTCGGCGGCGAGCGGGATGGAAGCGCCGCGCTCGCGCATTTTGTCCATCAACGCCTGGGCGGTCGGCGTCAGGTCATGTTCGCACAGCGATTTGCCGACATTCTTGCCGGCGGCCTTGAGGAAGGTGTTGGCGATGCCGCCGCCGACCACCAGTTGATCGACCTTCTCGGCGAGCGATTCGAGTACGGTCAGCTTGGTCGAGACTTTCGAGCCGCCGACGATGGCGACCATGGGGCGGGCGGGGTTGAGGAGCGCCTTGGACAGGGCTTCGAGTTCCTCGGCCACCAGGAGGCCGGCGCAGGCGGCCGGGGCGAACTGGGCGATGCCGTAGGTAGTGCCTTCGGCGCGGTGGGCGGTGCCGAAGGCGTCCATGACGAAAAGATCGCAGAGGGCGGCGTATTTTTTGGCCGTCGCTTCGACGTTCTTCTTTTCGCCCTTGTTGAAGCGGCAGTTTTCCAGCAGCACGATTTCGCCGGGGGCGACGTCGAAACCGCCGTCGATCCAGTCGCGCACCAGGCGCACCGGCCGGCCGAGTTTGGCGGCCATGACGTCGGCCACCGGCTGGAGGGAGTTTTCTTCGGTGAACACGCCTTCTTCCGGGCGGCCGAGGTGGGAGGTGACCATCACCCTGGCCCCGGCTTTCAGGCAATGCTCGATGGTCGGCATGGAGGCGGTGATGCGGGCGTCGGAGGTGACCTTGCCATCCTTGACCGGCACGTTGAGATCGGCGCGGATGAAGACGCGCTTGCCCTGGAGAGCGAAATCGGTGAGACGCTTGAATTTCATGACGGGGATTCCTTTATTGCTTCAGGGCTGCCCCTGAAGCCCTCCCCTTCAAGGGGAGGGTTGGGTGGGGATAGGGCGCAGTGCTGTTATGCGCCACGATTGTATTCACCTTCCATGCTTGATTGCTTGAGAAGCGCACGGCAAACCCGGTTTATCGGCAGGAAATCGGGAGGCGCGGACTCCGTTTTGCCCTGGCGCGGCCTTACCCCATCCCCACCCAAACCCTCCCCTTGAAGGGGAGGGCTTTGACCTTGCTACTACCTTGGCCCTTATTTGGCCATCACCCGCACCATGTCGAG
>JAIRKE010000015.1 GCA_031260295.1 Azonexus sp. | reverse complement strand
CACGCCTGGGCCCTAAAAGCTTGGAACTTCACCACCAAAATGGCAGTGGATCAATATATCGATCGAGGGCTTGACTTGATGCTGAATAGTGTGATCACCAGCAAGGGTGTGCGATTGCTAAAGCGCATGAACGAGGCAGCCAATGAGGTCGCGGCGGTTTTGTCCGCGCCGAAGTAAAACTGAGCCACCGTGCCGCTTGAATCGTGAGCCAGGGGTGGAAGCCGACGCAGTGATGGTCGGCTGTGGATAAGTGTATGTCCTGAGTGGTTGGTTGACCTCCTGATCGTGGTGGTGGATGCGCGTGGCAAGGCGCGAAGGGCGTAGCCCGCAGCGCCTTGCCACGCGCGGCGACCGTCAATCGGTGCTGTCCGTCGGGTCGGCCTTGCTGCCGCCCTTGCGGGCCTGCTCCCTGGCCCTGATCCGTTTCTTCGCCGCGGCGCTGCTGTGCAGGAAGCGATGACTCTCGTTGCCCGTCTCCACGATGTGGCAGTGATGCGTGAGGCGGTCGAGCAAGGCGGTGGTCATCTTCGCGTCGCCGAACACCGCGGACCACTCGGCGAAGTCCAGATTGGTGGTGATGACCACACTGGTGTGCTCGTACAGCTTGGACAGCAGATGGAACAGCAGCGCGCCACCAGCCTGGCTGAACGGCAGGTAGCCCAGCTCGTCGAGGATCACCAGGTCCATGCGCAGCAAGCCGCCGGCAATGCGCCCGGCCTTGCCCTGGGCCTTCTCCTGTTCCAGTGCATTGACCAGATCGACGGTCGAGTAGAAACGCACGCGCTTGCCATGGCGCGTGACGCCCGAGACCCCAATAGCCGTGGCCAGATGGGTCTTGCCCGTGCCCGGTCCGCCCACCAGCACGGCGTTGTGCGCGGCCTCGGTGAACTCCAGGGTCGCCAGTTGCTCGATGAGCTTGCGATCGGCCACTGAGGCATCGAAGTCGAAACCCGCGAGGTCCCGGTGTACGGGGAAGCGTGCCGACGTCATTTGGTACTGCACCGAACGCATCGCGCGGTCTGTGGCTTCGGCAGCCAGCAGGTGCTCGACCAGCCAGCGCGCACTCTCCAGACCCGAAGCCGGGACCTGCTCCTGCAGATCGCACCGGGCGCCGGCCATGTCGTGCAGGCGCAATGCCTTGAGTTCGACCATCACATCACGCATGGCTGACCTCCTGGCCGCGCAGGCTGTCGTAGCGCGCCGTGTTGGCCTGCGGCGGTGTTGCCACCTGCAGCGCCGTCTCGGCGTTCAGTGCAGGCACCGCCGGTGCGTTGAGCCGGCCCAGTACGTTCACGACATGCTCCACGCTGACGCGCCCAGACGGTGGGCAACTCTCCATGGCCAATTCCACCGCCACCAGGACATCTTCCAGTCCGGCCTTGGGCACGATGGCCAACACCTGGGCCATCACGCGATCACCCCCGCTCTCGCGCAACAGGCCCCGGCGCAGTTGCTGCAATGCAGCGGGCAAGTCCGCAAACGGCGCACCGTTGCGCAAGGCTCCAGGCTTTCTCTGAACCAGCGGGATGTAGTGCTGCCAGTCGTAAGCCGTCTGGCCTTCGCAGCTCAGGCGCTCATGGCGGGCGACTACCGCGTCATCGGCGACGACCACGACACTGCCCGGATACAGCCGTGTGCTGACCATCTGTCGGGCCAACTCGCACGGCACGGAGTAGCGGTTGCGTGCCACCGACACCAGGCAGGTGCTGGACACGCGTGCGGGCTTCTCCACGTAGCCGTCGAAGGGTTCGGGCATGGGCATCAGGTGCGCTCGCTCGTGCTCGAGCATCTCGGCCACGTTGAACTGGCTGTGCTCGGGATGACCAATCTCACCCCACAGCGCCCGGCAGCGCTCGCCCAGCCACGCGTTGAGCTCGGCGAAGGAGCCGAAGCGGCGCCGGACCGCTTCGATCCAGATGCGCCGACGGCTGTCCTGCACGTTCTTCTCCACGCGCCCCTTCTCCCAGCCCGAGGCCACGTTGCAGAAGTCGGCGTCGTACAGGTAATGCGCGCACATCACCGAGAAGCGCGCGTTGACGGTGCGGCCCTTGCCCTTGTGGACCTTGTCCACGGCGGTGCGCATGTTGTCGTAGATGCCCCGGCGTGCCACGCCTCCCAACGCGGCAAACGACCGGGTGTGAGCATCCAACAGCATCTCATGGCCTTGGCTCGGGTAGGCCACCAGCCAGAATGCACGGCTCGCGCACAGCTTCAGGTGTGCCACCTGCACCCGGTAGTAGATGCCACCGATGACCAGGCCTTCCTCGCTCCAATCAAATTGGAAGGCTTCGCCCAGTTCGAAGTTCAGCGGGACGTAGGCCGTGACGTTGACCGCCTGTCCCTCGCCCTGGCGCCAGGCTCGCACGAAATCAGTGACGCCCGAGTACCCGCCGGTGTAGCCCGCGGCCTTGAGATCGGCATGCAGCGCACGCGCCGTGCGCCTCTCGTGCTTGGGCCGCCTGGCATCGGCCGTCAGCGCCTGCTTGAGCGTCCCTTCGAACGCGCTGAGCTTGTTGGGGCGCGCTTCGCGCCGGTACTTCGGCTCCTCGTTCACTGGCCCTTGCAGCCACTTCGATACCGTGTTGCGAGACAGTCCCGTCTTGCGCGCTATCTCGCGTCCCGACAGCTTGTCCCTTGCGTGCAGCCGTCGGATCTTGCCAATCATGTCCATGGTGATCACTCCTCGAACCCCGCCGCTTAAAAAAACAGCAGGGTAGGTTGAACACCTGGCTCACTTTTACTTCGGCACTATCCCAAAAAATGGCTCAATTTCCGGTCGGCGACAACACGCAACGACAAAGTTTTCGATCTGGCCAGGGAGTTGGTCACGGAGATTGGGGAGCACGCCAAGCCGCGCTTTGCGTGGATTGGGCCAGCCTTGGGCAATGGCTTCTGCGGCTATAGCGCCGCCGTGACGG
>JAIRKE010000018.1 GCA_031260295.1 Azonexus sp. | reverse complement strand
AGCCCTGCTCGCCGCGTTCAAGTTTCCGTTCAAGAATTGAGGCAATCATGGCAAAACTTGCTCTGATCAACCGCGAAGAGAAGCGCCGCAAGCTGGTCGCCCAGTACGCCAAGAAGCGTACCGCCCTGGAAGCGATCATCAATGACGTGAGCTTTTCCGACCAGGAGCGTTACGACGCCCGTCTGAAGCTGCAGGCCCTGCCGCGCAACTCCAGCCCGTCGCGCCTGCGCAACCGTTGCCAGCTGACCGGCCGTCCGCGTGGTGTTTTCCGTAAATTCGGCCTGTGCCGTAACAAGATCCGCGAGCTTGCCTTCAACGGCGAAATCCCGGGGATTGTCAAGGCTAGCTGGTAAGAGGAGATTCAGAAATGGCTATGAGCGATCCGATCGCGGACATGCTGACCCGCATCCGCAACGCCCAGCTCGCCGAGAAGGCGTCTGTCTCCATGCCCTCGTCCAAGCTCAAGGTGGCTATCGCCGCCGTGCTCAAGGACGAAGGTTATGTCGAAGATTTTGCTGTCCGCGATGGCGAAGGCAAGCCGACGCTCGATATCGCGCTCAAGTATTACGCCGGTCGTCCGGTCATTGAGCGCATCGAGCGTGTGTCCAAGCCGGGCCTGCGTATCTACAAGGGCTGCGAAGATATTCCTCGTGTCATGAACGGTCTGGGCGTCGCCATCGTGTCGACCCCGAAGGGCGTCATGACTGATCGCAAGGCTCGCGCCAGCAAGGTTGGCGGCGAAGTCCTCTGCATCGTGGCGTAAGGAGGAAGCATGTCTCGTATTGGTAAGAATCCCATTGTTCTGCCGGCCGGTGTCGAAATCACCGTCGGTGAGCAGATCGTCGTCAAGGGCCCGCTCGGCGTGCTCAAGACCGCTGCCCATCCGTCGGTCAAGGTTGCCGTCGAAGGCCAGAACATCCAGGTGTCCAAGATTGACGGGGCGGTCAACGCCACTGCCATGTGGGGCACCATGCGCGCCAACCTGAACAACATGGTCACCGGCGTCTCGAAAGGCTTCGAGCGTAAGCTGCAACTGGTCGGCGTCGGTTACCGCGCCCAGGCCCAGGGCGAAGTCCTGAACCTGTCGCTGGGCTTCTCGCATCCGGTGGCGCACAAGATGCCCGCCGGCATCAAGGTCGAGTGCCCGACGCAGACCGAAATCCTGATCAAGGGTTCGGACAAGCAGCAGGTCGGCCAGGTCGCCGCCGAAGTGCGCGCCTATCGCAAGCCGGAGCCGTACAAGGGCAAGGGCGTGCGTTACGCGGACGAAGTGGTGGTTATCAAGGAAACCAAGAAGAAGTAAGGGTGGCATATGTTTAACAGGAAAGAAGCGCGTCTGCGCCGTGCCCGCAAAACCCGGGCCAAAATCGCCGAGCTCAAAGCGGTGCGCCTGTGCGTCAACCGCACCAACTGCCACATTTACGCCCAGATCATCTCGCCCTGTGGCGGTAAGGTGCTGGCTTCGGCTTCCACGCTGGACAAGGACGTTCGCACGAACGTCCCGAACGGCGGTAACAAGGCTGCCGCCACGACCGTGGGCAAGCTGATCGCCGAGCGCGCCAAGGCCGCCGGCATCGAGCAGGTGGCTTTTGATCGCTCCGGGCTGCAGTACCACGGTCGCGTTCAGGCGCTGGCGGAAGCCGCGCGTGAAGCCGGCCTGAAGTTCTGATCGCAAAGGATTAGGTTAGAAAATGGCTAAACCTGAAAGAAACAAGAAGCCGCAACACGCTGAAGAGCGCGACGACGGCATGCGTGAAAAGATGGTTGCGGTCAACCGCGTCACCAAGGTGGTGAAGGGCGGCCGTATTCTCGGTTTCGCGGCGCTGACCGTGGTTGGCGACGGCGATGGCCGCATTGGTATGGGTAAGGGCAAGTCCCGCGAAGTGCCGGTTGCCGCCCAGAAGGCAATGGACGAGGCGCGGCGCAAGATGGCCAAGGTCAGCCTCAAGAACGGTACCGTGCATCACACCGTGATCGGCCGCCACGGCGCGACCAGGGTGATGATCCAGCCGGCGCCGGAAGGTGCTGGCATCATCGCCGGCGGCGCCATGCGCGCCGTGTTCGAGGTCGTCGGCGTGACCAACGTGGTTGCCAAGGCGCATGGCTCGACCAATCCCTACAACATCGTGCGTGCCACCATCGACGGTCTGTCGAAGGTCAATACGCCGGCCGAGATTGCTGCCAAGCGCGGCAAGTCGGTGGAACAGATTCTGGGGTAAGCGATGGCTGACAAGAAGATCAAGGTGAGGCTCGTCAAGAGCATCATCGGTACCAAGCAGGACCACCGCGCCACCGTGCGCGGCCTGGGTCTGCGCAAGCTGAACAGCTGTGCCGAACTGGAAGATACGCCGGCAGTCCGCGGCATGATCCAGAAGGTGCAGTATCTCGTCAAGGTTGAGGGTTAAGCCATGCGTCTGAATACCATCAAGCCGGCTGAAGGCTCCAAGAAAGCCGCCAAGCGCGTCGGTCGCGGCATCGGTTCGGGCCTCGGCAAGACCTGTGGCCGTGGTCACAAGGGTCAGAAATCCCGCTCCGGCGGCTTCCACAAGGTCGGTTTCGAAGGCGGCCAGATGCCGCTGCAGCGCCGCCTGCCAAAGCGCGGCTTCAATTCGCTGACCCGCGCCCGCAATTACGAAGTGCGCCTGACCGATCTGGAGCGCCTGCCGGTTGACGAGATCGACCTGCTGTCGCTGCAAGTCGCCGGTATCGTGCCGGCCGACGCGCTGTCGGCCAAGGTGATTCTGTCCGGCGCCATCACGCGTAAGGTCACGCTGAAGGGCATCGGCGCCACCAAGGGCGCCAAGGCAGCTATCGAGGCGGTTGGCGGTTCCATCGCCGAGTAAGCCAGGAAGAGGTTAGAACGTTGGCAGCAAATCCGAAAACTGTTGGCAAAGGCGCGGTTGGCAAGGGCGGCAAGTTCGGCGATCTCAAGCGTCGGCTGTTGTTCCTGCTCGGCGCGCTGGTCGTCTATCGCATCGGCGCCCATATTCCGGTTCCAGGGATCGATCCCAACGTTCTGGCCGACCTCTTCAATTCGCAGAAGGGCGGCATCCTGGGCATGTTCAACATGTTCTCGGGCGGTGCCCTGTCGCGTTTCACCATCTTCGCATTGGGGATCATGCCGTACATCTCGGCATCGATCATCATGCAGTTGATGAGCGTGGCCAGTCCGCAACTCGAAGCCTTGAAAAAAGAAGGCGAGGCCGGACGGCGCAAGATCACGCAATACACCCGCTACGGCACAGTCGTGCTGGCGCTGTTCCAGGGCATCGGCATCGCCATCATGCTGGAAGCGCAGCCGGATCTGGTCAATAACCCGGGCTTTCTGTTCCGGGTGACGACGGTGTCTACGCTGCTGACCGGCACCATGTTCCTGATGTGGCTGGGCGAGCAGATCACCGAGCGCGGTCTGGGCAACGGCATCTCCATCATCATTTTCGCCGGTATCGCCGCCGGTCTGCCGAATGCTGTTGGCGGCCTGCTCGAACTGGTCCGTACCGGCGCCATGCACCCGCTGTCGGCGATTTTCATCAGCATCCTGGTCGTTCTGGTCACCGCCTTCGTCGTCTTCGTCGAACGCGGCCAGCGCAAGATTCTGGTCAATTACGCCAAGCGCCAGGTCGGCAACAAGATTTATGGCGGCCAAAGTTCCCATCTGCCGCTCAAGCTCAATATGTCGGGCGTTATTCCGCCGATCTTCGCCTCGTCGATCATTCTTTTCCCGGCGACGGTCGCCGGCTGGTTCGGTTCCAGCGAATCGATGACCTGGTTGAAGGATGTCGCCGGCACGCTGTCGCCCGGTCAACCGATCTACGTCATGTTGTACGCTGCGGCGATCATTTTCTTCTGTTTCTTCTACACGGCCCTGGTCTTCAACTCCAAGGAAACCGCCGAGAACCTGAAGAAGAGCGGCGCCTTCGTGCCGGGCATCCGTCCGGGCGAGCAGACGGCGCGTTACATCGACAAAATCCTGATGCGTCTGACTCTGGTTGGCGCCGCTTACATCACCCTGGTTTGTCTGCTGCCGGAGTTTCTGATCCTGAAGTGGAACGTGCCGTTCTACTTCGGTGGTACCTCGCTGCTGATTATCGTGGTCGTGACCATGGACTTCATGTCTCAGGTACAGGCCTACATCATGTCCCATCAATATGAAAGCCTCTTGAAGAAAGCGAACTTCAAGGGTGCCCCCATGCTCAAGTAAGGCGCGATGGCCAAGGAAGATTACATCGAGATGCAAGGGGAGGTGGTCGAGAACCTCCCGAATGCAACCTTCAAGGTCAAGCTGGAAAACGGGCACATCGTGCACGGTTTCATCTCCGGCAAGATGCGCATGCATTACATCCGCATCCTGCCCGGCGACAAGGTCACCGTCCAGCTGACCCCATACGATTTAACCAAGGCCCGGATCGTTTTCCGCGCCAAGTAAACAGTCTCTACGCAATAAACCGCAGGGCAAGGAATCACGGCTGCTTCCAAGCTCTCGCAGACGAGGAGTAAGAAATGAAAGTTCAACCTTCGGTGAAGTGCATCTGCCGCAATTGCAAGGTTATCCGTCGCAAGGGTGTCGTGCGCATCATTTGCAAGGACCCGCGTCACAAGCAGCGTCAGGGTTGATTCCCCGACGAGTCCGGCATTTGTCAATTTTTAAGAAATAGTGGAGTGACTCAATGGCCCGTATTGCAGGGGTAAACATTCCGAACCATCAGCATGCCGAGATCGCCCTGACCGCGATCTACGGCATCGGCCGTACGCGTGCGCAGAAGATCTGCGACGCTGCCGGCGTTGGTCGTGCCACCAAAATGAAGGACCTGTCCGATGCGGATATGGACCGTCTGCGTGACCAAGTGGGCAAGTTCACCGTCGAAGGTGACCTGCGTCGCGAAGTTACCATGAACATCAAGCGCCTGATGGACCTCGGTTGCTACCGTGGCCTGCGCCATCGCAAGGGCCTGCCCTGCCGTGGTCAGCGCACCCGCACCAATGCCCGTACTCGCAAGGGTCCGCGCAAGGCCATCGCTGGCAAGAAGTAATAGGGACAGAACATGGCTAAGACTGCTACCAAAGTTCGCAAGAAGGTCAAGAAGAACGTCGCCGAGGGCATCGCCCACATCCACGCTTCGTTCAACAACACCATCATCACCATCACCGACCGCCAGGGCAATGCCCTGTCGTGGGCGACTTCCGGCGGTGCCGGCTTCCGCGGCTCGCGCAAGTCCACCCCGTTTGCCGCCCAGGTCGCCGCCGAGGCTGCCGGCAAGGCTGCCCAGGAATGCGGCGTGAAGAATCTGGAAGTGCGCATCAAGGGCCCCGGCCCCGGCCGCGAATCTTCCGTCCGCGCCCTGAACGCGCTGGGCATGAAGATCACCGCGATTTCCGACGTCACGCCGATCCCCCACAACGGCTGCCGTCCGCCCAAGAAGCGCCGCATCTAAGGAGAAAGACAAGTGGCTCGTAATCTCGATCCGAAATGCCGTCAGTGTCGCCGCGAAGGCGAAAAGCTGTTCCTGAAGGGCGAAAAGTGTTTTACCGACAAGTGCGCCATTGAGCGCCGCGCCTACGCACCCGGCCAGCATGGCCAGAAGTCCGGCGCTCGCCTGTCTGACTACGGCGTCCACCTGCGCGCCAAGCAGAAGATCCGCCGCGTCTACGGCGTGCTCGAAGGCCAGTTCCGCAAGACCTTCGCCGAAGCCGAGCGCCGCAAGGGCCAGACTGGCGAAAACCTGCTGCAACTGCTGGAAGCCCGCCTCGATTCCGTTGCCTACCGCATGGGCTTCGGTGCCTCGCGTACCGAATCGCGCCAGGTCGTCCGTCACAACGGCGTGCTGGTCAATGGCAAGCGTGTCAACATCCCGTCCTACATCGTCAAGCCCGGTGATGTCGTCCAGTTGACCGATCGTGCCCGCGCCTCGCTGCGTTGCAAGGCCGCTCTCGAGGCCGCCGAGTCGCGCGGTTTCCCGGAGTGGATCGCGGTCGACGTCAAGGAAGGCAAGGGTACGTTCAAGGCCATGCCGCAGCGTTCCGAGCTGTCGCCGACCCTGAACGAAGGCCTGGTCATCGAACTTTATTCGAAGTAAGCACTGAGCAGAGGAAATCAGCCCATGCCAAGCAGTGGACTTCTAAAACCCCGCATCATCGACGTGCATAGCGTGTCGCCCGTGCAGGCCAAGGTGGTCATGGAACCGTTCGAACGCGGTTATGGCCATACCCTCGGCAATGCGCTGCGCCGTATCCTGCTGTCGTCGATGCCGGGTTACGCGCCGACGGAAGTCGGCATCGACGGCGTGCTGCACGAGTACTCGACCGTGGACGGCGTGCAGGAAGACGTCGTTGACATCCTGCTCAACCTGAAAGGGATCGTCTTCAAGCTGCACGGCCGCGATGCCGTGTCGCTGAACCTGAGCAAGGAAGGCGACGGCGTTGTCCGTGCCAGCGACATTGAATTGCCGCACGATGTGGAAATCATCAATCCCGAGCATGTGATCGCTCACCTCTCTCCCGGCGGCAAGCTGGCCATGGAGATCAAGGTCGAGAAGGGTCGCGGCTACGTGCCTGGCAACGTGCGCAATCTCGGCGATGCCAAGACCATCGGCAAGCTCGTGCTGGACGCCTCGTTCAGTCCGATCCGTCGCGTCGCCTATGCCGTCGAGAGCGCTCGCGTCGAGCAGCGCACCGACCTCGACAAGCTGATCGTCGATATCGAAACCAACGGTGTTGTCGAGCCGGAAGAAGCCATCCGCTACGCCGCTCGCGTGCTGATGGAACAGCTCTCGGTATTCGCCGACCTGGAAGGTACCGCCCCGGTTGCCGAGGCCTCGAAGCCGGCCCAGGTCGATCCGGTGCTGCTGCGCCCGGTTGACGATCTTGAGCTGACCGTTCGCTCGGCGAACTGTCTGAAGGCCGAGAACATCTACTACATCGGCGATCTGATCCAGCGCACCGAAAACGAGTTGCTCAAGACCCCGAACCTCGGTCGCAAGTCGCTGAACGAGATCAAGGAAGTGTTGGCCGCCCGCGGCCTGACGCTTGGCATGAAACTGGAAAATTGGCCGCCCGCTGGCCTGGAGAAGGTCTAAAGAAAGCAGGGGTTAGAGGCTAAAAACCTCTAACCCCTAATCTCTAGCTTCTGGTTAATCAACCCACAACGAAAAACAATCAACCGGCCGCTTGCATTGCGCGGAGGCCGCATAAAAGGAAATTGAAATGCGTCACCGTAATGGACTTCGCAAACTGAACCGCACCAGCAGCCATCGCTTGGCGATGCTGCGCAACATGACCGTTTCCCTGCTCAAGCACGAGGCCATCAAGACCACGCTGCCGAAGGCCAAGGAACTGCGCCGTGTCGTCGAGCCGATGATCACCCTCGGCAAGACCCCGACCCTGGCCAACAAGCGTCTGGCCTTCGACCGTCTGCGCGACCGCGACATCGTGGTCAAGCTGTTCGCCGAGATCGGGCCGCGCTACGCCACCCGTCCGGGCGGCTATCTGCGCATCCTGAAGTGTGGCTTCCGCGTTGGCGACAATGCGCCGATGGCCTTCGTCGAACTGGTCGATCGTCCGGAGCCGACTGAGGCTGTGGAAGTCGAGGAAACGGCTGGCGAATAAGTTCAGCTCAGTTTGCCGCAAGGCAGCGAATGAAAAGGCCGGGTTGTCCCGGCCTTTTTGTTTTTACGCTCCGGCAAGGGCCGGCCGATCAAAGACAGTCGATCACCATCAGCGACATGTCGTCGGTAGCCAGGGCGCCTGCCAGATGCCGGGCCAGGGCGTTCTCGATCTGCCGGAAGCGTTGCGCCGGCGCAATGTTGGCGGCGGCGGCGCTGATCCCGGCGCTGCCGAATTGGCGGCCGGCTGCGTCAGTGGCTTCGAGCAGGCCGTCGGAGCAGAGAATCAACTGACTTTCCGGCTCCCAGTTCAACTCCACTGGCGCGCAATTGATCTCGTCGCTGGGCAGGATGCCGAGCGGCAGGTTTGCCGACGGGAAGCTGCGGGCGCAGCGGCCCCAGCGGTCGAACAAGAAGGCTTCCGGCGTGCCGCCGATCCAGATTTCACCATGCCGCCGCTCTTCGTCGAGACAGAGCAGGGTAGCGGCGACGAAGCGGCCGACCGGCATCGATTCCTTCAACTGCTGGTTGAGTTCGCCGATGATGTCGCGCACCGGGAAGTCGAGCTTGGCCATGCGGTAGAACAAGGCCAGCACCGGCAGCATGCTGATCGCTGCGGTCAGGCCGTGGCCGGTGGCGTCGGCCAGCAGTGCGTAGAAGCGGTGGTTTGAGCGCGCGGCGGCGATGATGTCGCCGCTGAAGCTGGCGGCTGGAATGACCATGCAGTGCAGCCGCGGATCCTTGAGGCCGGTGCGATGCAGCTGCATTTCCATCAGTTGGGCGGCCAACTGCTGCTCGTTCTGCGTCTGATCGTAATAGGCCTGCAGCAGCCGGGCGCTTTCCCGCAGTTTTTGCTCGGCGGCCTTTTGCTGCGAAATGTCGCGGATGACGCCAACGAGGATGCGCTGGTTGTCGAGCGTTGCCTCGGTGACGCCGAGTGTTGCCGGAAAGCGCTGACCATCGCGGCGCTGGGCGACGACTTCGCGGTTGGCGCCAAGGGCGTTGTCGCCGCCGAGGTAGCGTTGGCGAAAGCTGTCGTGCTCGCTGGCTTGCGGTTCCGGCAGCAGCAGGTCGATGTTGCATCCGACCAGTTCCGTCGTGCTCCAGCCAAAGATGCGTTCGCTTGCCCGGTTGCCAGCGATGACGGTGCCGCTTTCGTCGAGGGTGACGATGGCGTCGAGGACGCTGTTGGAAATCGCCCTGATCCGTTCCAGCGCGTCGCCCGAGGTTTGTTGCAGGGCCAGCGAGCGTTGCATCGAGCGCAGCTTGGCTTCGAGCACGATAAAATTGATCGGTTTGGCCAGGTAATCGTCGGCGCCGGCGTCGAGGCCCTCGACCAGGTTTTCCTCGCGGTTCAGGGCCGACAGGAAGATCACCGGCGTCCACCGCTCCTGGTTCATCGCCTTGATCAGGCGGGCTGCCGCGAAGCCGTCCATGATCGGCATCATGATGTCGAGCAGGATCAGGTCCGGCTGTTCGGCGGCAAAACGCTCGACAGCCTCGACACCGTTCTCAGCGAGGACCACCTGGTGCCCGAGCCTGTTCAGGAAGACCTGGAGGATGTGCAGGTTGGTCCGGTTATCGTCGACCGCCAGGATTTTCATCTTGCCGCCGTGATTGCTCATCGACACCCCCCTGTTTTTCTCCGGTCGCCCAGCCAAGCCGGATTGAAAACCGGCCGCTTCTCCCTGCCGCCGACCCCGCGGTGGCGGTCATCCTACCACGGTGCCACCACCAACTTCCTCCTGTTGCTGCAAGCGCCACATGCGCGCATAAGCGCCGTCGGCAGCCAGCAACTCGCCATGCCGACCGCGCTCGATGATACGGCCGTCGTGCATGACCAGGATTTGGTCGGCATTCATCACCGTCGACAGCCGATGGGCGATGATCAGTGTGGTGTGGCCGACCGCCACTCGTTCCAGTTGGGCCTGGATGGCGCGCTCGGTGGCGGAGTCGAGGGCCGAGGTGGCCTCGTCGAAAATTAGGATCGGCGGCTGTTTGAGCAGGGTGCGGGCGATGGCGACGCGTTGTTTTTCGCCGCCGGATAGCTTCAGGCCGCGTTCGCCGACGCGCGTCTCGTAGCCTTGCGGTAACGAGGCGATGAATTCGTGCAACTGGGCGCGCCGCGCGGCGGCGATGACCTCGTCGTGGCTGGCGCTCGGCCGACCGTATTGGATGTTGTAGAAGATGCTGTCGTTGAACAGTACCGTGTCCTGCGGCACGATGCCGATCGCCGCGCGCAGGCTGCCCTGCCGCAATTGGCGCAGGTCGTGGCCGCCGATGCGGATGGCGCCACCACCGATGTCGTAGAAGCGGAATAGCAGCCTGGAGAGCGTCGATTTGCCAGCGCCGGAATGGCCGACGACGGCGACGGTACGGCCGGCTGGAATGCGGAAGCTGACGTCGTGCAGGATAGGCCGGTCGGCCTCGTAGGCGAAATCGACGGCGGCGAACTCGATATCCAGCGGGCCGTCGGGCAGGTTGCGGGCATCCGGGGTATCGGCGATCTCACGGTGTTCCTTGAGCAGCTTGAACATGCGCTCGATGTCGGCCAGCGCCTGGCGGATTTCGCGATAGACGATGCCGAGAAAATTGAGCGGCGCGTACAACTGGATCAGAAAGGCATTGACCAGCACCAGGTCGCCGATGCTCATGTGGCCGTCGACGACGCCGGCGGCGGCCCGCCACATCATGGCCGTGACGCCGAGGGCGATGATCGCCTGCTGGCCGAGGTTGAGGTAGGCCAGCGTCTTCTGGCTGTGCGTCGCCGCCTCTTCCCAGCGCAGCAACTGCTCGTCGTAGCGCTGCGCTTCCCAGGCCTCGTTGTTGAAATATTTGACCGTCTCGTAATTGAGCAGGCTGTCGATGGCGCGGGTATTGGCCGCCGAATCGCTCTCATTGACCTGGCGGCGGATGTCGATGCGCCAGTTGCTGACCTTGACCGTGAAGACGATGTAGGCCGCCAGTGACACGGCGGTAATCAGCACGAAACCGGCGTCGTATTTGACGAACAGAACGCCGAGCACGAGGCCGATCTCGACCAGGGTCGGCAGGATCGAGTACAGAGTGTAGGAAATCAGACTGGAGATCGAGCGGCTGCCGCGCTCGATGTCGCGCGACACGCCGCCGGTCTGGCGTTCGAGGTGAAAGCGCAGGCTCAACGCGTGCAGATGACCGAATACCTCCAGCGCCACTTGGCGGACGGCGCGCTGGGTGACGCGGGCGAACAGCAGTTCGCGCAGTTCGGTGAACAAGGCCGACGAGAAGCGTAGCGCGCCGTAGAGCAGAAGCAGTAGCACCGGCAGGGCCAGCGCCTGGCCGCTCGGCGCCAAGCCGTCGATCATCTCCTTGAACAATATCGGCACGCCGACCGTGGCGACCTTGGCGCCGACCAGGCAGGCCAGCGCCAGCACGACGCGCAGGCGATAGCGCCAGAGATAGGGGAACAGGGTGCGCAAGGTCAGCCAGACGTGCGATTCGAGCAGAGGCTGGCCGGCGGGCGGTTTGGCGAGGACGGTGGAGCGGCGCATGGCGGAGGGGGGACAAATGGGGTGTCAGTATATGAAAAGCCGCCACTTTCCGGGACAATCCGCTTTTATTTTGCGATTGGAAATCCGCATGACCAAAAAATCCTGCTCGCTGCCGTCCTGTGAGCTTGCGCTTCGCCTGGTGCCGAAGCCGGCCGACCTCAATCAGAACGGCGATATCTTCGGCGGCTGGGTCATGGCCCAGGTCGACGTCGCCGGCGCCATCCCCGCCTGGCGTCGGGCGCAGGGCCGGATCGTCACGGTCTCGGTCAATTCCTTTCTGTTCAAGCAGCCGATCTCGGTCGGCGACATCGTTAGTTTCTATGCCAAGATCATCCGCGTCGGCACCACCTCGATCACCGTCCGCGTCGAAGTCTATGCCGAGCGCCACCATCACGCGCCGATCGCCGTCAAGGTCACCGAGGCCGAGCTGACCTATGTCGCTATCGATGACGACGGTAACAAACGCCCGATACCGCCGGAAATGACGGGCGAAATGTAATAGAATCACACGGTTATGCAAGATATTCAGCCTGCCATGAAAAAAGCCATGAACACGCTGCCGTGGCGCGCCCTGCCGGTTCTCCTGTGCGCGGTCTTCAGCGCTACCGCCGGCGCCGCCGCGTTTCAGAACTGGGAGCAGGATGCCGCCGGTATCGGCGTCGCCCATGCCGGTTCGGCCGCCATCGCCGATTCGGCGGCCGGTCTCTACTACAACCCGGCCGGCCTCACGCGCCTCGACGGCGTGCAGTTTTCCGCCGGCTTTACTGGCTTGCGCCCGGTCGTCGAATTCAATGACCGGGGTTCGAGCGGGCCGGGCCTCGGCGCTGGCGACGGCGGCGATGCCGGCCGCTGGCTGGCCGCCCCCAATGCCAGCGCGAGTTGGCATCTGGGTTCCGATCTGGCGCTGGGTATCGGCGTCACCCGGCCGTTCGCCCTCGATCTCGACTACGACGCCGACTGGCTCGGCCGCGTCCAGGCGCAGCGCTCGGAAATCCGCACCGTCAATATCAACCCGGCCATCGCCTATCGCGTCAGCGACCGCGTTGCGCTCGGCTTCGGCGTCAATTACCAGACCATCGATCTCGATTTCAGCCGCGCCGGCCAGCGCCTCAAGGGCGACGACGGCAGTTGGGGCTGGAATGCCGGCGTGCTGTTCACGCTGTCGCCGGCGATGCGCGTTGGCCTCTCCTATCGCTCGGCCATCGAACACAAGCTCGACGCTCGTGTCGATGGCAGCGCCGCGCGGGCCACTGTCAAGCTGCCGGAAACCGCCATCCTGTCGGTCTGGCAGCAGGTGTCGGACCGCTGGGAAGCCATGGGCGATCTGTCCTATACGCGCTGGAATACGCTCAAGCATGTCGATTTCATCGAACGCGGCAGCGGCGTGCTGCTCGCCAGCGAGCCGTTCAGCTCCGGCAATTCCTGGCGCCTGGCCTGGGGCGCCGCCTACCGGGTCAGCGATGCCTTCAAATTCAAGTTCGGCCTGGCCTGGGAGCGCAGTCCGATCGGCAACAACGGCCGCACCGCCCGCCTGCCGGACAGCAACAGCCTGCGCCTGTCATTCGGCGGGCAGTGGTTGCTCGGCGCCTTGGGCCGCCTCGACGCCGGTTACTCCTACCTGCTGATGAGGGACGCGAGAATCGCCCAGATCCGCGACGCCAACCTGTTGCGCGGCAAATACGAAAACGGCATGCACATCGTCGGCGTTCAGTACTCGCTCGGCTTCTAGGCGTCCGCGATGGAAATCGACGGCTGGGTGATCGGCATGCGCGAAGGCGTGATCGTGCTGATCGCGCTGGTCGCGCTCTACATCGTCGTCGTCGTCCTGCGCATGCTCGGCCTGCGCCGCCAGCCGCCGAAAACGGAGGCAGCGGCAGCAACCGAGTTGGCGCCGTTGTCGCCAGCGGCTGTAGCCTCGGCAGCGCCGGTCCGAGAACTGGCGCCGCTGGATATGCCGGAACCGCCGCCAAGCGCCGAAACGCGCCAGGAACAGGCGACGCGCGCGACGGCCGAGGAATTTGAACGGCAGCGCCTGGAGCGCGAGGTGTTCCAGTTGCGCGACGAAGTCGATGCCTTGCGCGGCGAGCTGGCCGCCCTGCGCCAGGACATGCAGCAGGAGCTGGCGCATCTGCGGGCCGCCCAGGCGATATCGCCGATCTACGGCGAAGCGGCGCAGATGGCGGCGGCCGGCTACGATCCGGCGGCGATCGCGGAGCGTTGTGGCATCGCCCGCGCCGAAGCGGAGTTGATGGTGGCCTTGGTGAAAAATCAGGAACGGTGAGGACGGGATGGCGGACAACGACGAAACGACGGCTGACAACGACAACGCGGCCGAACTACGTGGCACTCTGATGCGGCGGCTGGCCATGGCCGGCGTGCTGGTCGCCATCCTGCTTGGCGTGCTGGCTTTCTTCGACCACTTGGCCAGCGTCCCGGACGAACCGGAAGCGCCGGTGTTTACCGAGCCGGTGCCGGTAGCGCCGCACAAGGAAGTGTCGCAGCCGGTCACGCCGACCGAGCCCGACGAGCTACCGGCCGATGACGGCACGCCGACTGCCGAGGCACCGCCAGCGCCGGTGGTCGAGCTGAAGCCGACGGCCGGGACTGGGAGCGAACTTGAATCGGCGCCTGTCGGCCAGCGTCCGGCCAGCACGCCCGCCACGCCGCCGCGTCCGCCGCCGGTTGCCCGGCCAGTGCCGGTGATCGAGGAAACCGCCTCGCCGCAACCGGTTGCGCCGCCGCCCGCGCCGGCCGCCGCCCCGGTCAAACCGTCCGCTACGGCGCGGCTCTTCTCCGGCTTCGTGCTGCAAGCCGGCGTATTTTCCAGTCCGCAACTGGCCGAGGAACTGCGTGCCAAGCTGACCCTGAGCGGCGTGCCGTCGAGCGTCGAAACCCGTGTCCAGGTTGGCCCCTTCCATACCCGCCAAGAAGCGGAAGCGGCCCAGGCGCGGCTCAAGGAATTGGGCATTCAGACCATCCTAATCGCGCCGGCTGCCGGGCGACGCTGACCCTTCACCCAGCCGTCAGGGCGGTTCGGATGCGCCGCGCGAAAACCTGCATTTCCTTGGCTGCCTGGATGTCGCCCCGGTTTTCGGCGACGGCTATGCCCTGCTCGAAGGCGGCCAACGCCTCGGCGTGGTCGCCGGCCTCGGCCAGCGCTTTGCCGAGGGCCTTCCAGGCTGCCGAGTAGCTCAGGTCGCGGTCGACGGCGGCGCGGAAGCAGGCGCTGGCGCGCGCCAGTTCGCCGGCTTTCAGGTATTCGTTGCCCAGCGAAAAGCGGAGTAAAGCGCCGTCGCGCGGGCCGTCGAGCATTTTCTCCAGGGATGCGATGCGTGGGTTCATGGGCTTGCGGTCTACAATTAGGCTTTCGACATCCTGCATAGGAAAATAACATGGCCAAGACCATCATCGCCACCCCGAACGCTCCGGCCGCCATCGGCACCTATTCACAAGCCGTGCGCGTCGGCGACACCATGTACTTGTCCGGGCAGATCGGCCTCGATCCGGCCACCATGCAGATGGTAGACGGCATCGACGGGCAAATCGTTCGCGTCTTCGAGAATCTCAAGGCCGTCGCTGATGCGGCCGGCGGAACGCTTGCCGACGTGGTCAAGCTCAACGTTTTCCTGACTGATCTCGGCCATTTCGCCAAGGTCAATGAGGTCATGGCCCGCTATTTCAGCGAGCCGTTCCCGGCCCGCGCCGCCGTCGGCGTCAAGGAACTGCCGCGCGGGGCGCTGGTCGAGGCGGATGCGGTGATGTTTATTGGCGGCTAGGCGTATGAACATAGCGACAACAACCATAACGGGCATTACTGCGGCGGGCGAATATTTGTCCATATCAGGAATTGGCCGACCCTTCGGTTTGGCGCTGCCCCGTGGCCGTACACCCTTTATACGAGAAGCTAGCGGACATTGCTGGCGTGGATTCGTTGCAGGCACTTTGTTTGGCCACCCGGCTCGCATTTGTTCTTTTGCACGATTTCAAAAGAAAAGGCGGCAGGTTGTTTTTGGATGAGGAAGAATTTCCAATTGATTCATATTTTCCAGAGCTTCCTAATGGCAATGCCTAACATTGCATTGCAGCCGGGTTTCGCAGACGGTTGATTTTGCATAGGTTTTTCGTGGTTTTGGTCGTTGGTGTCCCACCCGTGGACACCACCCATGACCATTCGCACCCCCCGATTGAAGCAGAACCGCCACGGCGTGTTTTGCTTTCGCCTCATCTACACCGACGATCAAGGCCAACGACGCGAAGCCGTCCGTAGCCTTGGCACCAAAGACCCCGCCCAAGCCCGCCTACTGGCGTTGCAACTGAACCTTGACGCCGAACGGAGTCGAGCCACGGGGCAACCCATGCCCAACCTTCCCCGGCACTACAACAAGAGCCACTTCGATGGGTTTTTACAAGGTTGGCTGGCGCGTGCTGAAAAACAAAAATAGTATGAAAACACCCACGTTCTAACGAAACACGGCCTATCGACACACTGACTATAAGTATTTTTTGTTGTAGAGTGAAAGGAGTTCGAACACCTCCATCAAGGAACGCCATGACCAATTGGGATGCTTTTCGCCAACAAGCCATCAACATCGAACTTCAAAAGGCGAACATCGCCAAGCAAGAGGGCTTGAACATTGCGGCAGGAATCGAATACTCCCGTCAAAGGCAGGAGAACAAAGTACAACAGCATGTGGCCAGGATTACAGACGAAAACGCCCAATTGAGGCAACAACTGGCCGAATCCCAAGCCCTGATTGCTGACTGGCAGGCGTCGATGGAAGCGTGGAAGGATTTGGCCCAGACCTTGCGGGACGAAATCAAAGCGTGCCCCAACGAAGAAGCACACAAGTTTGGAAAGGACGACAAGGCAACCACGCTACATCGCAGGCAACACGAAACCGAAGGGCGAATAAAACGTGGTCTCAAACCGTATGAATATCCCCCACTCTGATTAAAAACGGCCTATTCACTAGGCCGTTTTTCTTATTCGATTGGTGGTTTTTGCGTCGTTCCACCACCCTCGCCACCGTTGTTCTGTGCGATGGGACCCGTGGTTGGCTCAGAGTTATTTGTGGTGCTGCCCGCATTGCCGCCATTTTTACGGCTAGTTACCGCATCTGCATATTTTTCCATGTCGAACGCACCTCCCTTTTCAGTGACCGACTTGAAGGCGTGTTGCATTTGGTCGTAGTCGGCTCCGCCTAGGCCGGCGTGCCCACGTTCAGCCATGCGGTTGGCAAAATCTTCCCGACGCTCAAACGCCGATTGGGGGTTGTTGTCCTTGTCCACGCCGGCGCCGATGCCTTTTTCGGCCATTTGTGCGTTGTAGGCTTTTTCTCGACGGTTTTGTTGGTCCGCCCTGCTGTCCATGAACCCAGGTTTGCCCCAAGGCTTTTTACTGGCGGCGGCTTCAGCCGCGCCCATGCCCTGCCCAAGTGCTCTTTCGTTGTTCTGGAAGTTGCCTTCTCGCTGCGCCTTGGCCCCGTCTCGGGCAGCGTCAATCTGACGCTTGCTATTAAGCCCTGACGTCATATGGCCGGCCAAGCCACCCACCACGCCACCCACGGCGGCGGCGTTGCGACCGCCTGCTTCGCCCAACTGGTTGGCCGTTTGTCCCAGGTTGCCCGACGGCCCGCCCATCCATTGCAGGATCTGGTCAGGGATGACGTGAATCAGGGAAAAGATTTTATGCATCAGGGAAATCAGGATGACCGTGAAAATGGTCATGGCGGCCAAGGCCACGAACGGCCCGCTTTCCCCGTTTTGTCCCAAGGAAAAGGCCCCCCAATACAGGTCGATGAACAAATTGCCCACGGGCGTGACGACCACCATCG
>JAIRKE010000060.1 GCA_031260295.1 Azonexus sp. | reverse complement strand
GAGAGGCTGCGGTAGTCCCAACTGGCGGCATGGCTGTCGGTGGTGTCGAGCCGACGCCGGCCATGCCAGCGGTCGAGGCTGTCTTCGCCCAGCGTCGCGCCAGCCTGGGTGTAGCGGATACGGGTTTGTGGGTTGGCAGCAAAAGCGCCGTTGTGGTCGCCGATGACCAGCGTGTGTTTGCCCAGGCTGTCGTCTTCGGCTTTGCTGTGCTCGAACCAGAAGAACAGCCCTTCTTCGGCTAACAGGCGTTTCAAAAAGGCGAGGTCGCTTTCCTGGTACTGGACGGTCATGCCGCGTTGGGGGTAGATCGAGGCGTCGGCGAGGTTCCAGCGCCAGGCGGGGATGAGTTTGCCCCCTGCCCTGTCTCCCGCCCAGTCTCCCAGCAGTTCGTCGATGATCTGGATGACGCTTTTGTCTTGAAAGAGGTAGTTGTCTTGGTTGTGCCCCAGAAAGGCGAGCCAGGGTTCGATGGTCAGCCGGTAGCGGGCAAAGCCGCCGTTGGCGCCAAGCTTGGCAATGGCGGTGACGTGGCCGTGGAAGGGACGAAGCTCGGTGCGCGAGGCGCTGGTTTGCAGGTCGAGACGCACCGGCTGACCAAGGAGTGCGGTGAGCGGGATGCGGGCGTCGGCCGAGAGGGCGGTAAGTTCGATGCGGTAGCCGGCATGGTCGCCGACCGGACCGAGGGCTTCGTCTATGCTTGCCGTCTCGGCCAAGAGCTTGTCCGCGCCCAGCGGCGTATGCAGCGTCAATAGACGCGAATCCTGGGTCCAGCCTGGGAGATCGGTGAGAGGGGGCATAGGATGTGCCTCGGTATGGCGATACGTTGTGTCGGATACGGGAAAACAGGCGCTAGCGGACGATGACCGAAATAATGTCGACGTCTCGCTCCTTGGCTTTTTCAGTGGCATCCTGCGGGGGCTGATTGGTCGCCGCGTTGGTTTTTTTCACCTTGCCGGCCTTGGCTGCGAGGCTCTTCGACGCATGCTTGGCAACGGGCACTGCTGCCGGCTGCGAGGTCTTCGTTTCACTAGCCGTCGCGAACACGATGGAGGACGACGGGCGGCCGGCGCCGGAGGCGGCCGGCGTTGCCAGGGAAACGGCCTGCGGCAAGGAGGCATCGGCGTTATTCATGCCGCCCTCGCCGCTCAAGATGACCGCGCTACCCTTATTGTTCTTGTTCGGAAATGCGGGCATTTCCGCATGACCGGCGGCGGAATCGGATGCCGGCGCGCTAGCGGTGTCCGCCGCGACTTCAGACAGCGGAACCGCAAGGCCAAGGGAGGAAGGGTTGGCATCGGTGCTTCCGGGCATCTGATATAACCACCAGACAATCCCTGCCAGGAGCAAGGGCAAAACGAGCAACCACCATAGCGAGACTGAGGAGGCGCGAGGGTTATTCGCTTGGAGGCGGTTATTTTTCGGATCAAGGTCGCTCAAGATGCTCATGCTCGTTTTCCCAAGATGTGAAGTAAACAGAATTGGAAGCGCACGCCTATAAAGTATTGAAGTATGCCAAAAAAACCCCGCGCCATGAGCATCGCAAATGCGTTTGCATTATCATCCTTGCTTCGTGCCAGTGACCGGCTCCGCCGTCCAGGCGTTTGACACTAACATTTCGTGATCTCCAGACCGTCTTTCTTGTGATCCTGGCTAGTCTTTTCGCGTATTTCGTTCTGGTGGCATTCGCCGTCGTCATGGTGGTCTTTCCCGATCGACGCGCCCGCGCGCTGGTTGCCTTCGGGCAGTTTCTGGCCTTGTTGCTCGGGCCATTGTCACGGTCGCTGCAAGGCACGGTCGAGTGGCTGAGCGAAACCCGGCGGCGAGCATTGCGCGGCAGTGCCGGGGGCTTGCGCTGGGTACGCAGGCACCGCGTGCTGGCCTTAGCCGCCCTGCTGGCCGTTCTGACGCCGCCGCTGGCGGTCTTGGTGATACGCGGCCCGGCACTGTTCGATTTGGTCGATCATCGCGGCGCGACTGACCGCCAGATCGCGCGCCTGCTGGAGGGCGAACAACTGATGCCGCCCTTGCCGCTGCCGCCGGAGGTTTTCACGACCCGCGAGGCGGAACAGGTCCGGCCGGACATCGCTACCGCGAGCCGCGACTGGAGCTTGCTCGATCCGCTATTCACCCAGCGCCTGCTGATTGTCTTCAAGCTGATGAAGGAACAGCATGGTTATGAGATGGTGCTGATCGAGGGATATCGCAGTCCGCAACGACAGGAGCAGTTGTTGGCGCAAGGCTCGCATGTGACCCGGGCCGGCGCCAATATGAGCTACCACCAGCATGGGCTGGCCGCCGATTGCGCCTTTTTCATGGATGGCCGAATCGCTATTTCGGAACGGGATCCCCGGGTGATGCGCGCCTATCAGTTGTATGGCGAACTCGCCGAGCAGGTCGGCCTGACTTGGGGCGGAAACTGGCGCATGCAGGACTACGGCCATGTCGAACTGCGTCGCCCCGGTGTCCTCGGCAATACCGTTTCCCACGTTAACGCCGGTTGAAAGGCCGGCTTGCACAGGAGTAATCAATGAGCAGACCGTTCATCGTCTTGGGCGACAAAACCAACCACGGCGGGGTTGTCATTTCCGCTTCGGGGACGACCGATTGCAACGGCAAGGGTATTGCCCGAATCGGCGACAAGGTGACTTGCCCCAGAGACGGACATGGCAGCGTGACGACGATTGTCACCGGCGATCCAACAGCGGTTATCGACGGCCGGCCGGCCGCGCGCCACGGCGACAAAACAGCCTGCGGGGCTTCGTTGATCGCCGGCCAGTCGATGACGACCGACTGAGTTCGCGCACACCATGTCGGCAAACGCACTCCGCATCGTTGGCGTCGTTCTGACGATTGCCATTGTCTGGGCGCTGGTGCTTGGCTGGTGGCAATCGAACGACCATCGGCCGGACTCGGAGGAACTCGCGCTATATCTGCTGGCCCTGCCGTTGGCTCTGATCGGCGGCTATTGGCTGCTGCGCTTCTCCATCGATCGCCTCAAGGCCAAGCCGGAGAACGAGGCCGTCGCGCCCGGCCCGGTGGCCGACGCCGATCCGCTGGCCTTGGCGCGGGCGAAAACGGCCGCCGCCGAGCGCCTCTTTTCCCTGCCAGTGGTCGAGACCTTTGTCGTTGCGGCGGGCGGTGCATCGGCGGATGAAATACTGGCCGCGGTCGAGGCCAGCAAGCGCCCGGAGCCAGTACCGGAACTGGTAGACGCCGCCGGCTTTCCGGTTTTTGCTGCCGCTGCCGAACTCGACTTGGCCGCTGCCGCCGAGGCATTCGCCGATAGCCCGCCCGGCCTGCGCAAATTGCTTGAGCGCGATGACGCATTGCGAGCCTTGTGGCTGCTCGACCAGGTACTACGGCCGGCTTGCGAGATGATTGGGCAGCTTGCCGAGCCCGCCGAGCCGTCTTCCGGCAAACTGAAATTGCAGTTGTTCTGCTTGCTGCCTGCGGCATGGAAGGATAGCTATTTCGCCGACTTGCGCTCCTGGCTGCAATTGTTCGACTGGCCGCCGGGCGAGATGGCTGAACTGCATATTCAGATCATCCCCGTCGCCAGCGACGTCGATGCCCTGCGGCAAGTCGATGCGACGATCCTGGAAGCCAATCGGGAGGAGGATGGGAGTCGTCTTTTGATCTTGGTCGCCGGCGCCATGTCGACGGTAACTCGAGACAGCGTTGCCGAGCGGGAGGCAACAGTCGGTTTGTTCTCACCGCAGGATCAAGAGCGGTCGATTCCCGGCGAGGGCGCGGTAGCGATTCTGTTTGCTCCGGAGGCGGCCTGCGCCAGGTTGAATTTGACCGAGTGCGTGGCGGTGAGCCGGGTCGCTCATGCGGTCCGCGACAAGTCGCTGCATGCCGGCGGGCGGATTCGCGGCGTCTTGATCGGTGAATTGCTCGCCGATCTCCTCAAGGTATCCGGTGTTGCCGCCGAAGACATCAAGGCGGCGGTGGTCGATACCGATCATCGCTCCGCCCACTCGACCGAAATGCTGGAGGGCCTCGACACGGCCCTTCCTCATCTCGATCCGCTGAAGGATTGTCCGGCCACCGGCACGGTCAACGCTTGCCTGACGCCACTGGGCGGGCTGCTCGCCCTGGCTTGCGCGTGTCATCGCGCACGGGTCGATCAGGCGCCGACGCTGTGTCTGAGCAATCAGCATGACCGGGAACGGGCCGCCCTGCTGGTGCGCCCAGCCGGTTTCAGCCCCGCATCCGAACCTCCCAATACTTGATGGAAGTGCCACCGTAATGTCTCGCATCCGTAGCTTGCTGACCGATTCCCGCTTCTTGTCCTTTGTCGGGATCGCCGCCGTCACGGCGTTTTTCTTCCTGGGCGCCAAGACGCTCAAGGTGGCAATACTCTGGGCGGCGATCGGCAGCGCCGTCATTCTCGTCATCTGGGCCGGGGTATGGTTGTGGCGCCGCCGCAAGGCCCGCCAGGCGGGGGAAGCCATCGGTTCGATGCTGGAGCGGCAGGGCGACACCGCGCAGAAGCGTTCCGATGCCACCACGGCAGCCGAAATCGCAGCGCTGAAGGAGCGCATGCAGGCGGCGGTGAAAACCATCAAGACCTCGAAGCTGGGACAGACTTCGGGTTCCGAGGCATTGTACGAACTGCCGTGGTACATCACGATCGGTAATCCGGCGGCCGGCAAGAGCACGGCCGTTGTCAATTCCGGCCTCCAATTCCCCTTTGACGACGGCGGCAACGCGATCATCAAGGGTATCGGCGGAACGCGCAACTGCGACTGGTTCTTCACCACCGAAGGCATCTTGCTCGATACGGCCGGGCGCTACTCGGTGCATGAGGAGGATCGCAGCGAATGGCTGGGTTTTCTCGGCTTGCTGAAAAGACATCGGCCGCGGGCGCCGATCAACGGCATCGTCGTGACCGTCAGCATCGGCGAACTGATTGGCAATTCGCCCTCCTTCGCCATCTCGCTGGCCAAAAACCTGCGCCAGCGGGTACAGGAGCTGACCGAAAAGCTGGAGGTTTTTGCTCCGGTCTATGTGCTATTCACCAAGGTCGACCTGATCCCCGGCTTCCACGATTTCTTCCTCGATCTCGACGCGAGCGAGCGCGACCGTGTCTGGGGCGCCACTATTCCTTATGAACAGGCCAGTGGCAACGAATTGATGGCGCTGTTCGACCGCCGTTTCGATGAACTGTACGAAGGGCTGCGGGCGATGAGCGTGGCCCGCTTGTCCCAGGTCCAGGGCGAAAGCACCGTGCCCGGACTGCTGACCTTTCCCTCGGAATTCGCCGCCATCAAGCCGGTGCTGCAAGCTTTCATCGCCACGCTGTTCGAGGACAATCCTTTCCAGTTCAAGCCGGTGTTCCGCGGCTTCTACATCACGTCGGCAATCCAGGGCAGCGATTTCAAGCCGGTTTCCAACGAGCGCATCCTGAAGAAGTTCTCCCTCTCCGGCAACGGCAACGCCCCGGCGGTCCGCGCAGCACCCAGCCACGGCTATTTCCTCAAGGAACTGTTTTCCCGGGTCATTTTTCCGGATCGCAACCTGGTCCGCCAACATACCACCCGGACCAAGGCGCGCTTGCACCAAGCAGCCGTGTTCGGCGCTCTTGGCATTCTCGGTCTGGCGCTGGGCGGATGGAGCTGGTCCTACCTGAACAACCGCACCCTGCTCGACAATGTGGCCCAGGATGTAGCCCAGGCAGTCAAGGTTCAGGAAGGACGAATCGACCTGCAATCCCGCTTGGAGGCGCTGGAAATTTTGCAGGACCGCCTAGTGCAGCTCGACCGTTTCAATGTCGATCATCCCGTGTCCATCGGCCTCGGTTTGTACCAGGGCGAACGTATGGCCGAGCACTTGCGGAAGGAGTATTTCGCCGGGGTCAACAGCATCATGCTGGGGCCGGTCAAGGAACGGATCGAGGGCTTCCTGATGGAGGTCAATGCCCAAGGGGATCGGCTCAAGGCCAATGACGGCGAAGAGAAACCCACGCGTGCGGTGGCTATGCGCAGCACCTATCAGGATGCAGCGCCAACCCGGGTCGAGGATGCTTACAACGCGCTGAAAACCTATCTGATGCTAGCTGATCGCAGCCATGTCGATGCCGGCCATCTGTCCGACCAGATCACACGCTTCTGGCGCGGCTGGCTGGAAGCCAACCGTGGCAGCATGCCGCGTGAACAGATGATCCGCTCGGCCGGCCGGATCTTGTCGTTTTATCTGGAGCAGGCGCAGCAGCCGGATTGGCCGCTGATCGACAACAATCTGGTGCTGGTCGACGATGTCCGCGACAAACTGCGCCGCGTCGTGCGCGGCATGCCGGCTGCCGAGCGGGTATACGGCGAAATCAAGGCGCGGGCGGCAACCCGTTTCCCGCCGATGACCGTAGCCAGCATGGTCGGCCCGGACAACGCCGCGCTGGTCACCGGCAGCTACGTGGTTTCCGGGGCCTTCACTGCTGAAGCTTGGCGCGAATATGTCCAGAATGCGATCAAGGAGGCGGCAACCGGCGAACAGAAAGCCACCGACTGGGTTTTGCAGGCGTCCAACAACGCCGACCTGACGCTGGAGGGCAGCCCGGAGCAGATCCAGAAGACGTTGGTCGCCATGTACAAGAACGATTACGCAGATGAATGGAAAAATTTTGTGCAGGGCATCAGCGTCGCCTCTTTCCAGAGCTTTCCGGAAGCGGTAGCGGCGATGAATCGCCTCGGAGACGCTCAGAATTCTCCATTGGGCACCCTGATCAAGGGGATTTTCGACCAGACCGCCTGGGACAATCCGAGCATGGCCAACGTCGGCCTGGAGCGGGCGCAAAAGGGGTTCATCGAGTGGTTCAAGCGTTCCGTCCTGCAAATGTCGCCCAGCCGGGTGCAGGTTGACGTCAATGTTTCCGGCAAGCAGATGGAAGTGCCGATGGGACCGATCGGCCAGGAGTTCGCCGGCTTCGCCCGTCTGGTGGCGCCGCGCGACAAGACCGAACCGATGCTCGATACCTATCTGCGGCAATTGTCGAAGGTGCGAACCCGCCTCAACAGCCTGAAAAACCAGGGCGACCCCGGACCGGGGGCGCTCAAGCTGATGCGCGAAACGATCGAGGGCAGCGGCTCCGAACTGGCCGAGACGCTGCATTTCGTCGATGAGCAGATGCTGACCGGCACACCGGACAACCAACGCGCCGTGCTGCGCCCGCTGTTGCTGCGCCCGTTGCAGCAGACCTTTGCGGCAATCGTCAAGCCGGCCGCCGGCGAATTGAACAAGACCTGGGGCGCCCAGGTCATCGAGCCTTTCAACCGCAAGCTGGCGCTCAAGTATCCATTTGCACCGGGCGCCAATATCGAGGCGGCGCCGGCCGAGATCGCCCAGGTCTTCGGCCCGGAAGGCGCGATCGCCAAGTACACCGAGGGGGCCATGAATGGCTTGGTGGTTCGCCGCGGCAACACCATCACACCGCGGACCTGGGGCGATATTGGCCTCGGCCTGCAACCCGAGTTCATGAACAATTTTGCCCGCTGGGTGGCGCCGCTTGAAGGCGGAGCCGCCGGCGACGGTTCCGGCGGCGGCCAGGCGCAAACGGCGTTCATGCTGCGCCCGCAACCGGCGCCAGGGACGACGGGTTACGTGATCGAGATCGACGGCCAGAAACTTTCCTATCGCAACGGCGCTGCCCAGTGGGCCAATTTCATCTGGCCCAATCCCGCCGGCGTGCCAGGGGCACGGATCGTGGCAACGACCTTCGAGGGACGGGTAGTCGAAGTGGTCAATTTCCCCGGCCGCTTCGGTCTGGAGAAAATGATCAATTCGGCGGCGCGTTCGCGCCAGGCCGATGGCTCCTTCCGGCTGACCTGGAGTGATGGCGGTCAGGAAGTCAGCGTTGATTTGAAAGTACTGAGCAGCGCTCAGGCTCAGGCTTCCAGCGATGCCCGTGGCTTGGGCGGAGTCGTCCTGCCAAACAGCGTGGTCACCGATTCGGCAATGCTCGCCGGGGCTGCGGACCGCTCTGCGCCATCGGAACCAGCCGCCAGCGAACCGGTGCAGGCGGGGAACGCTCAATGAGCCGAGAGAATGCCATGCCGGCGACCTGCTTCGGCAAGATTCCGTCGCGCGGCGATTTCGTTAGGGGTACCGGACAACACCAGTTGATCACCCTGCTCGATCGCTGGGTGTCGCGGGCGATGGAGGCGCTGTCGGAAGATTCTCGCTGGAAGATTGCCTACGACAGCGCCAGTGCCGTCGATTTCCTGTTTGCCGGGGCCAGCAACCGGATTTCGGTGATCGGCCACTTGCGGCCCAGCAGCGATTCCTCGGGGCGGCGCTTTCCGTTGATTACGGCAGCCATGGTCGAGCGCGACGATTCCCTGATGTTCCGCTGCGGGCCGAGCGGCCTGCAGCAGTCGTATGCCACGCTGGCCCGGATCGCCGAGCGCGGAGCTGCCGGGGCGGAAGCCAGCCAGTTACTGAGCGAACTCGATGCCGTGAATTGTGCCGCCAATTTCGACAGCGCCATCGGCGCCGATCCACTCGGCCATTTCGTGCGCCGGACTACCCTCGACAACTTGGCCGGCATGCTGGCGCTGAGCAATGGCAGTGAGGCGCTACGCCGCATCATCCTGGCGCTTGGTCTGCTACTGCGGCCTGTGCTTGGACAAGGGGTCGTCCAAATCGACAAGGATCTGGTGCTGCCGTTGCCGACTGAGGAACGCAATCGCCATCTCGTCGCCAGTCTGTGGTTGTACCTGACATCGGCCTTCCTGCGCCGGACGACGGTCGAGTTGCAGGTGCTGATCGAGCGCCGGACCGAGCACCCCTACCTGATACTCGGTTTCAACGGGGATTCGTCGTCGACTCTGTTGTCCACACTGGCGCCGGAAACCATGACCGAGCGCCGAATTTTGCTCCTCGATCCGGAGTGGATCGAGGAACAGGCGGAAATCACCCGCGACTATGGCCTTGCCAAATTGTCGTCCTACCTGGCCCAGCCAGCGATTACGCTCGAACAGGCCGTCACTACTTTCCGCGAAGTTTTCCTGGGGGAATGAGAATGAAATTGCGCATGCTGACTGCCGCTTCGCTGCTATGCCTTGTTCACGTCTGTGCGCTGGCCGCGGATCACGAGCCTGCCGACGCAGGGAAAGTCGTTGTCTCCGGGACGGTTCCCGACGAAGCATCACGGGCAGCCGTACTAGGGCGCTTGCGGGAGGTGTATGGGGCTGGACATATCGTCGACCGGCTTGAAGTTGGCGGCGTGGTGCCGCCGCCAAACTGGACCGAGTACATGACCAAGATATTGGGGCCGAGTCTGAAACAGGTGACTAAGGGACAATTGCGCGTCAATGGCACCCAGATTGCCATTCGCGGCAATGTCGGCAATGAAGCCGCGCGCCAGCAAGTAGCGAGCGATATGGCAACCGCGCTGAATCCGACCTACAGCATCGACAACGCACTAGTGGTAGCGGCCGGAGGCGCGCAGAACCGGCTCGACGATACGCTGTCCAACCGCACCATCGAGTTCGAAACCGGTTCGGCCATGCTGACGCCGAAGGGCCAAGCGATTCTCGACGAAATGCTGGTGGTGATCAAGGAACTGGGAATGCCCCGTCTGCAGATCATCGGTCATACCGACAGCGTCGGCAATCGCCTGGCCAATGTGGGTCTCAGTCTGGCACGTTCCGGAAGTGTGCGTGACTACCTGATCGAGCGCGGGGTTCCGGCGGAAACCCTCGGCGCCGTCGGGTCCGGGCCGGATTTCCCGGTGGCCAGCAATGATACGGCGGAAGGTCGGGCGAAAAACCGGCGGATCGAATTCCGGCTGGTTAACTGAAGGATATGTTCTCTTTTCCAAAGGGGAGCTGAAAGACGGTAGCGAGCCTTCGCGGTCCCAATGAAACTGGACACGCACCCGGCCGTATTCGTCGGTGTGGATTTCTTCTCCCGCCGGCCCCACAACGATGGCGGTTTGCAGCCCGTAGATCTTGGGTTCGGCGCTGTTGTAGCCGCGCCCCGGGCGCCAGGGGATTTTCTTGCGCAGGCAGGTGAAGGTGCTGTGGTATTCCGCCGTGCCGCCGCGCTGGGTTTCGTAGTTGTTGCTGGCCCGGTGTTTGGCTTCGGTGATCAGGAATTCGTTGTCGCCTTCTTCACCGCCCACTGCCTTGAGGCCAAGATGGCCCGCCAGGGTGAAGCTGCGCCCGCATTGGACATGGTCGTCGTCGCCGCCAGCATCGAAGTATTTGGCCGCCGCTTCGATTTCTTCCATGCGCAGGCGCACGAAGTCTTGCCCGTCATTTTGGTTTTTGTAGCCGTAGGCGCCGGCGTATTCGTAGATTTCCATTCCAGGCAGCAGGCCTTGCCGATTGTGGGTCGGGACTTCGGCCGTGCGCGGTTGGGGGCTTTTGAAGTCGAAGCTGGCGGCGGCGTATTGGGTGGAGGCAACGGTGCGGATGGCGGCAAAGTTCCAGATGCCGCAGTCGTTCACTCCGCTGGTGCCTTGCCAGGTGATTTGCCCTCCTCCATCTATCGGGTCGGATTTCGTGCTGTCGCCGCAGAGGATGAGGGTGTGGCCGTCTTTGCGGTGTTCGTACCAGTAGTGCCAGCCTTTGGCTTCCCAGCGACGGTGCAGGTAGTTGTAGTGGCTTTCGTCATGGCTCTCTGATGCCCCAGAGAGTTGTGGATTCTCCCCGCCCGATCTGTGCTCGGGCGGAGGAATCAGGTTCGGTTTTTTAAAGAGCTTGCTTGGTTGATCGGGGAATAAAGGCGAGTGAACCGTTTAATCGTGCTGAAGTGATCCGGCCCTTGCCCCTTACATCAATCCGGCATCTCGGACATCTTTGGCGATGTCGCGCATGACTTGCCGTTCAGTCACTTGAGACAGGATGTCCAAATGAACGTGCGCATCCAATTTTTGAAGGTTTTCAAGATTCGGCTCTCCACCCAAAGCAAGCACCGGAACAAATCCATACATGGTGTCGTGTTCAAGAGGCCCCAACTTCTTTAAAGCGCGCTCGAAAAGCGGTTTCTCGTTTATATCTGTTTCATCGTAACTTTCTTTTGAGGTCGCAGCAAAAAAAAGCTGGACGCTTCGGTCTGCCCCCCGTTTTCGAAATTCATCTTCGTCAAATGCAGGGTAAATCATCCCGTATGGGGTTACGACCTTCAGCGATTGTCCGGTTCTTTCGCCCCAAAGAATCAGTTTGCCGAAGGCCGAGCGAGCGATAACGTAATAGGCGTCTTGCTCCATGAAATCCGTGTCGCCTATCCATGCGTCCAATTCGTCTTCCCATTCGTCCGGATCGACTGTCCAAAGCAAACCTTTGCCATAGCCGCACCAGCCATATTCTTGCCAGTATTCCAGCAATTTGTCCGGCAGCTTGCCGCGAAATTTATTTATCTTCTCGGGGGGAACATCGCGCCGCGCCATCGGCGGCCCAAATCCCTCGAATCCCAAGAATTCCTCCATAAACCGATCCATTGCTTTTGCCTTTCTATTTACAACGCTTGAGCTTCGCATTCATCTTAGTGTTGCCACGTTCCGATTCCGGTATCTCTTTGGCAGCCTTGTCGAGTTCTGCGACACGGTCTTTCCATTGCGACCCGATGGACTGATTGACGCCTTTGTCTCCCATCGTGGTCACGACATCTTTTCCACCGGCAATCATATCCGGGTTATGCAATGCGGCCAATGTGCTCATGCGTTCTTTTGCCATGGCAGCAGCTTTCTCCTTGGCCGCATCGCCGAAAATACCTTGATCCTTCAATTCTTTCGAGAACTTATCTGTCAACTCACGCGAGTACTCAGTTCTTGCCTTTTGCTGTGCGGCTCCGGTACCCTGCCGCCCAATCTCCGCGTAGCGTTCACGGCCTTCCAGATATTCCTTCACGCTGAGATTGTTGAGACCTTTTTCCTGATCGGCGAGTTGCCTGTCATATTCCTTGGGGTTGCCCTTATCGTTTTTCTTGAAGCACTTCACCTCGTGCTTTTCCATCCCTTTCTTCTTAACCTGCGTATCTTTCCCACCGCCGCCGGATTTAGCATCTTCGGCTTTCTTTGCTTTCCCTGCATCTTTTGCCGCTTCGACGGCTTTCTCCCCCTTCTTCAATATTCCGAGGGCCTCACCGCCTTTCTTCAGAATCTTCCCGGCCTTGCCGATGGGGATCAGTTCCCACCACGCGGTCGGCATGAAGACTTCGACGACGGCGGTGGCAATGGCGCCAGCCACCATCGCCCCTTGGTTGTAGCCGGTACCTTCAACCCAGTCGTCGATATATTGCTTGGTGGATGCCTGCGCATCTTCCAGGATGTTCGTTTCGTCTACGGGCGGGTTGGCGGCCGCTGCCTTGTTGGTGCTTTTCGGGGTTTCGCC
>JAIRKE010000013.1 GCA_031260295.1 Azonexus sp. | reverse complement strand
CCCTGCCGCAGCCAAAGCTGACTTTACTGCGGCGGCGCGGCGATTCGACAGGTCTCTGTTGTGTTCGGCCCCACCAGAGGCATCGGTATGGCCTTCGATGATGATTTTCCAGGCAGGATTTGCCTTCAGCGCCGCGATGAGTTCGTTGAGCGTCGGCTGGGCATCCGCGCGAATACGATCGCTGTCGGTGTCGAAGTTGATGCCGTAGAGCCGCACGCGCCCCTCGCTGGCGAGGCCCTTGGCAACCAGATTGCCGTCCGCCGTGTCAGGCTTCCAGTGTGGGCAAGAGCCGACCTCGTCGCTGATCTTCTTTAGATCCCAGTTCAGGCTCCATCCGTCCTCTCTGGCGTAGCGCCAGAATCCCTTGAAATTTTTGCGATCACGGCTCAGCACCATGATGGCTGGCCCTTCTTTGTTTTCGCCCTTCTCGCGCCATGTCAGGTTCAGGGCATGCTGATCGAAACCACCCTGCACAATCCCTTCGTTATATTCGTAGCAACCACTGAGTTGGGCGCCTTCCTGCAAAAGATGGAATTTGCCGTATTCCGAACCCTGATATGTCCCGGTCACGTTCGGCATGGGCGTATTCGTCAGTTCAACGCCGAAGGCGCGAGTATCCATGATTTCCCAGTATTCGTTGTCGCCGTGGTTGCTGCGCACGACATAGCGCAGATAGCGACCCGTCGCGGGCGTGTTTGGTTTGAACAACTGATTATCCGCACCGGTTTGCAGTTCGACCGCCATGACGGGGCTGAACGTCTTGCCATCTTCCGATATCTCTATGTCGACGTCTTTGGCGGTGCGCTCCGGCGATTCTGTTGCTGCCGTGCTGAACATGAAACTGTGGATTTCCACGCGCTCAGGAAACGAAAAGACGATCTCGAAGGGCGGCTTGTCACCATGCCTGTTTGCCCAGCCGTACTTGGGGTTCTCAAGCAGCATCCGATAAGCATCCCAGCCGCCGCCGTAATTTGATGATGCGCGCTCCACCAGCGCGCCATTCGCGAAGGACAGAAGATTGGTGCCGAGTTCGGCAGTCGCGCTCGATGTGTCTGCGGGCGCAGCGGGGGTAGGCTCAACAGGGGTGGGCGTAGCGGGTATGGATTGGTCGTCGGCGTTGCTTACTACCGGCGTCACGGGCGGGTTGACGACGGGCGCCGATTCTTCTTTCTTGTCGCAAGCGGCGAGCATCATCGCCACGCTCAAAAGCGCGACTAGTATTTTTCCCTTTGCGTTCATTTGTGCGATTCCCTATGCCGGTTGCGATTCTTGACACTTGGCGAAGGCGCTTGGTCAGCCTTATCAGCACTCTCACACTAACATAGTGGATATGCTCCGAGAGCCTGTGATTGCGAGTTCTGTCGCAAGCATGGTGCGTCGTACATTTCCGATCCGCGTGGCTCCCTGTACATTGAAGCCGAAAACCGGCTGCGCGCTACCTTCGCCTTGACCAGAGCCACTGGTCCGCTCTGGCCAAGGCCATGCGAAGCAAATAAATTTCTGGCTAGATCAATGCCAACCGTGACAATATTCATGGACTTCCCCTTTCGAGTGAGTGATTCAGGTCGGCAACTCGATCATGGCAGTTCCCACTGCCAGCGGCTTCCACAGCATCCTCGGGACGGGGTTGTCCTTTTTATTCGGTAGACTGGTTCTCAAGAGGAGCGCGAAATGGAGCAAGAGCAAAAAGTAGTGGTCGTCGATGTGGACATGAAGTTTGGAACCATGGTTCTCTTCTTGGTGAAGCTGACCATTGCCTTCATTCCCGCAGCGGTCATTCTGTTCTTCGTCAGTTTGGGCGCCACCGCGTTGTTCAACGTCTTGTTTTCGGCTCTGTTGCGCTGAGTTGTGATGCGGAGGTACGAGGTTCCTGCTCTGTGCGCCGCCTACCTTGAGCGTTAACCGCATGAGCAAGGGCAGCGCGCTATTCATTTTCTCGGGGCTGCCTGGCACCGGAAAAACCACGCTGGCAAAGGCCGTGGCGAAAAGGGTCGGTGGTGCCTACATTCGTATCGATACGATCGAGCAAGCGTTACGAGATTTGTGCGCCGTCGATGTAGAGGGGGAGGGATACAGGCTCGCGTATCGGGTTGCCTCGGATAACCTACGCGCGGGGTTAAGCGTTGTTGCCGACTCGTGCAATCCGATTGAGCTCACTCGACGGGAATGGGAAGGTCTTGCGCTGGATGCTGGCGTACCGTACGTGAATATTGAAATCTTATGCAGCGATGTCCAGCAACATCGCGACAGAGTGGAATCGCGGATCGCCGACGTTGCTGGCCTCAAACTTCCCACGTGGTCGGAAGTGGTATCTCGGGAGTACGACCCATGGACCACGGAGAGGGTGGTGGTTGATACGGCTGCTCGATCACCTGCCGAGTCCGAGGCTGAACTGCTCAGCCTGTTGGCAGCGCGAGGGTTTTGGGAGAACAAAGTTGACGTCGTGCCAAGCGGCTAGCAATCAGTTGCAGCAGACCGTGGTACGGCATCGCAAATGTGCCATTTCATTATGCACATGCGGCCTTAGGTTGCTTCAAGCATGTCATTGATTCATCGACCTATCGCCGAGAAAGACATTCAAATCATTTGCGGCTTTCCGCAAAGCGAAGACGAGTTGTTTTTCTTGTTCCCCAAGGCAGCGTTTCCGTTGGAGCAGTCACAGCTACAGGATGCCATTGCGCAGCGCTCAGATTCGACGGTAGTAGAGCTTGATGGTGAAGTTGTCGCCTTCGCCAATTTTTATCGCTGGGCAGTTGGCGGCATTTGCTCCATTGGGAATGTCATTGTTTCTCCAACAGCTCGTAGACACGGCGTTGGTAGCTATCTCATAGAGCGGATGATTGACTTGGCTTTCTCAAAATACCAAGCCGCCGAGATAACGGTCTCGTGCTTCAATCAAAACCTTGCAGGCCTGCTGCTCTACCCGAAACTGGGCTTCCAACCCTATGCGGTCGAGGAACGGAAAGACAGGAAAGGAAACCGGGTCGCACTTATTCACATGCGGTTGGCCAGGTCCATAGCAAATGGCTGAACTGATCGAGTTTGCAACCGAGCGCCTCTGCTTGCGCCAGTGGAAACCTGCCGACCGTGCTCCGTTTGCCGTGCTGAACTCGGATCCCAGAGTGATGGAGTTCTTTCCGGCGCCACTTGCCCGCGCCGAGAGCGACGCGCTGGCCGATCGTTGCGAATCCCTGATACATGAGCGTGGCTGGGGTTTCTGGGCTGTCGAGTTGAAAGACTCTGGCGTGTTCATCGGCTTCGTCGGCCTCCACATCCCATCTGCCCAACTACCGTTCTCCCCGTGCGTGGAAATCGGTTGGCGCCTTGCCTTTCCGCATTGGGGCAAAGGGTTGGCGACAGAGGCCGCGCAGGGAGCCCTGCGAATTGGTTTTGGGTCGCTCGGTTTTCAGGAAATCGTGTCTTTCACCGCTGTCGGCAATCGACGATCCCGCGCCGTTATGGAAAAGCTCGCCATGCGCGAGTCGGGCACTTTCGAGCATCCTCAAGTACCCGAGGGTAGCTCGCTACGCTTGCATTGCCTGTACCGTCTGCCGCGTGAGCGCCATCACCTATAGCAAGTCAATCCAGCCGACCGTCATCATCGTTGCCTGCCAAGGAGGCAGGCAGAAAACTCAGCCGCCACCAGCCGTGCGCAGAATGCGGCGGGCGAACAACAGGTCTTCCCAGGCTTTGGCCTTGTCCGGCAGGTTGCGCAGCAGGTAGGCCGGGTGATAGGTGACGGTGACCGGAATCCCGGCATGCTCGAAGCATCGGCCGCGCAGCGAGGCCAGCGACTTGTCCTCGCGCAGCACGCTGTGCACGGCCACCTTGCCGAGCAGCACGATGATCTTTGGTTGCAACAAGGCAATCTGGCGGTCCAGATAGGGGCGGCAGGCGGCGATCTCAACCGCTTCCGGCGTCCGGTTGCCCGGCGGCCGGCATTTCACCGCGTTGCCGATATAGACCCGATTGCCGCGCGCGATGTCGAGCGCCGCCAGCATGTTGTCGAGCAGCTTGCCGGCCTGGCCGACGAAAGGCTCGCCGCGCGCATCCTCCTCGGCACCCGGGCCTTCGCCGATGAACAGCCAATCCGGCTGGCGGTCGCCGACGCCGAGCACCGCCTGCTTGCGCTGCTGGCACAGCGGGCAAAGGCGGCAGGCGGCTACCGCCTCTGCCAGTTCTGGCCAGTCCCCTGTTGCTTCTTGTGTGGCAGCCGATGCCGGCGGTTCGCCGGCAACACTGGAGACCAGCGACGATGGTGCCGCATCGCCGCCCCTCTCTCCCAGCCTCTCTCCCGCAAGCGGGAGAGAGGAGAGATTTGCCTCCCCTCTCCCATTCATGGGAGAGGGGTCGGGGGAGAGGGGAACGGGGCTCGCGCTCGACCCGTGGTCGCGTAGCACCCACAGCGGGGTAATGCCCATTTCCACCAGCATCTGTTCGCGGCTCAGGCTCATGCCAACTCCTTGTCGAAAACCAGCGCGTCCTCGCGCCCGTCGGTGGCTGGATAGTAAGCCTTGCGCCGACCGATCTGGCGGAAGCCGAAATGACGGTACAGTTCGACCGCCCGCTCGTTCGACGGTCGTACTTCGAGGAATAGCTTGGTCGCGCCGACCAGCTTGGCGCACTCCATTGCTTGAGACAGTAGCCGGGCGCCATGGCCACAGCCCTGATGGCGGGCGGCGACGCCGATGTTGAGCAGGTGCGCCTCGTCGATCACCTGCATGACCACCGAAAAGCCGAGCAACTCGCCGCCCCGGCGCAACACCCAGACGCTGTGGCCACCGGCCAGCGAATCGGCGAAATTGCCGCGCGACCACGGGAAGGCTTGCAGCGACGCTTCCAGCGCCGCCACCGCGTCAAGGTCACGCTCGTTCATCGGGAAGGATTCCACCGCCAGCGCCAGAACGCTCACGCCCGCCCGCCCTCGCCCAAGCGCTCGGCAACCGTTTTGGCCACCTTGTCGCGGACGTACAACGGTGCCGCCAGCGCCGCATCGATGCCCTCGCCACGCGCCACACGCGGCGCCGCCAGCGCGGCCACCGCCGCCGCCGTCGGCAGGATATCGGGCAGCAGCGCGATGCCGGTCGCCTGCAAGCGTTCGCGCAGCAGCGGGTAGGCCGCTGGCGCGTTGCCGCAGGCCCGCCAGCCGCCTGTGTCGGGCAGCGGCAATTCGGCCGGCGGCAGCACGCCGATCTCGCCCTGTAAATGGCAATCGCCGGCAGCCACCCGGTAGCGGCCGGCATAGACTTCGCCCATCCGTGCATCGAGCAGGGCCAGCACCTCGCCGTCGCCAGCCTGCAGCGCCATCGCTTCCAGACTGGTCACCGGCAGCAGCGGTCGCCCAACGGCCACGGCCAGGCCCTGCGCTGCGCCACAGGCGACGCGCAGACCAGTGAAGGCCCCGGGGCCGGCGCCGAAGGCGATGGCATCGAGCACGGCAACACTGACGCCGGCTTCGCCGAGCAGTTCGCGGATCAGCGGCAGCAGGGTTTCCGAATGCGAGCGCCCGGCCGGGCAGCGGCGCTCCAGCACGGCCCCGTCACGCCAGAGGGCGCAGGATCCGAGTTCAGTCGAGGTTTCCAGGGCGAGAATCAGCATGGTCCGGCATTTTACCGGAGGCCATCAGCGATTCGCGCCCTGCTTGTCCGGTATCCGCAATACGGCGCGATCGCCACGAATTGCCGTTGGCGCGAAGCCAAAACGCTGGCGAAAACGTATTGCGAAGCGCGAGGCGGATGCGTAGCCGACTTCGAGCGCGATCTGGTTGATCGGTAGACCCGTCGATTGCAGCAGTTGCAAGGCGCGCGTCATGCGGACGTCGACCAGCAGTTCGGAAAGTTTGCTGCCTTCGGTGGCGAGGCGACGGCGTAGCGTCGCTTCGCTCATGGCCATGGCTTGAGCGACCGCATCGGTATTCCAGTCCCGTCCTGGGTCGCTGCCGAGTAGCCCCCACACACGGCGCATCAGCGACGGGGATGTCGCCGTCACGAAATAACCACCGAAATGCTCGATCCAGGCCAGCAATTCCCGCATGCGATGCTGCGCCACGGCAACCGGAACGGCGTCGCTTTCACGGACCGCCGCGCAGGCCTGTTGGCAAGCGCTCACAAACGCCGGGTCTGGCGGGCGGATCACCAGCAAGTCGCTGATGGGTGCACAGCCCGCCTGCGCCGTGGGCAGGCCGTCGAACAACGAGGCATCCCAGCCCAACCAGAAGGCTTCATATTGCCCATTCCGACCGGGCCGGTTGGTCACATCGCAACGCTGTCCACCCGCAATGACGAATGCCTGCCCGGCGTTGAGCAGGCATTCCCCGCCCGCCCAGGCGAGGTGTTTGCTGCCGTTTTGAATCACAACCAAGGTTGGCTGTTCGATGAAACATTGCGCCACCCTCAATGCCTGACGCTGGACGATGCGCCCCGTGTTGCCGACACCTGGACGGACAGTGATGGTGTTATCCATGCATGCGCCGCATCGCGCTAACGCGAGCCACGCGCCGTCAGGCTCGCGCGGTCGAGGATGGCGTCGCGAATCATGAAGCCGAGCATGGCGGGCGTGGCGTTGGGCGGCAGGTCCAACCGCTCCACATTCAGCGCGTAGACCGTCAGGATATAGCGATGCTCTTCCCCCGCCGGCGGGCAAGCGCCGATAAAGCCGGGGATGCCCGTATCGGTGTTGATTTCGCGCGCGCCGGCGGGCAATTGCGCGGTTGAAACCCCTGCGGGCAAGCCAGAGGCCGTTGCCGGCAGGTTCGCCACGACCCAATGCCACCAACCCGAGCCCGTCGGCGCATCAGGGTCGTAAAGCGTCACCACATAGCTCTTGGTGCCGGCGGGCGGATTGGACCAGCTCAAATCGGGCGAGACGTTGCCGCCGCTACAGCCAAAGCTGTTGGCATACTGAGCCGAAGCCAGCTTGCCGCTGGCGAAAGCCTCGCTCACCAGTTTGAAATCCCCCGCGTTGGCGATGCCAACGCCAAGGGCGAGGAAGCAAACGCACATCGTCCGTTTCATATTGATTTTCTCCGTTCAAATCATGTGATTCGACCGAGTATGAACCGAATCCACGTGGTTTCCGGCTCACGGGCGATCAAATTCGGTGCCAATCCGATCACATGGGCGGAGCTGTTTGCTGCATTCGCTCGCCGCGATAGCCATCGGGGCGACCGCGGTGTTCGCGCATTTCGTCGCGCAAGCGCCGCCGCTCGTCCGGGTCCATGCTGCGCCAGCGCGGTTTGCCGTCGGCGCGTGGTGAGTGCTCCTGACGCCAGTGCTCACGCATCTGCCGGCGCATTTCGCGGCGCTCGTCCGGCGCCAGCTCACGCCTGTCGCCCCATCCTGGCCCGCGCATCGCACCGTAGCCGCCATCGTTGCGGGCGACGGCCGGGGCCGCGGCACCGAACAGGGCGACTAGCAACAGGAGCAGGAAAACACGGAATTTCATGGCGGCGCAGGGCAGGAGGAGGAAACCATTGTCCGTCGGCGCCGGACGCGCCTCGGGAAGCAGATGTAAGGATATGTTTCCCTCAGTCAGACGGCAATTAGTTGTTACCATTTGCCGTGGCGTTCCGGCCGTCTCCCGTTACCCTTGGCGCATGAACGAAACCCTACAGAATCTCCTGGTCGTCGATGACGACGTCCGCCTACGCGACCTACTGACCCGCTACCTCGGCGAACAGGGTTTTGCGGTCAAAGCCGCCGCCGATAGCAAGCAGATGGACAAACTGCGCAGCCGCGAACATTTCCACCTGATCGTCCTCGACCTGATGCTGCCCGGCGAGGACGGCCTATCGATCTGCCGCCGCCTGCGCGGTACCGGCGACCGGACGCCAATCATCATGTTGACGGCCAAGGGCGACGACGTCGACCGGATCGTCGGCCTGGAGATGGGCGCCGACGACTACCTGCCCAAGCCGTTCAACCCGCGCGAACTGCTGGCCCGCATCCACGCTGTGCTGCGTCGCCAGGACCACCGGCCGCCAGGCGCTCCGGAAGGCGAGGCGGAAACCGTCCGCTTCGGCAACGTCGAGGTCGACCTGGCCGCCCGCGCCCTGCGGCGCGACGGCGAACCACTGCCGCTGACCACCGGCGAGTTCGCCGTGCTCAAGGTGCTGTTGCAGCATCCACGCCAGCCACTATCGCGCGACAAGTTGATGACCCTGGCCCGCGGCCGCGAGCAGGGACCGTTCGACCGCGCCATCGACGTGCAGATTTCCCGCCTGCGCAAACTGATCGAGAACGATCCGGCGCAACCGCGCTATCTGCAGACCGTCTGGGGCTTCGGCTACGTCTTCATCCCGGACAGCGGCAAGCACGAAGCATGATGCCGCGCTCCCTGCTGGCGCGCACCTTCCTGCTGCTAGCGCTGCTGGTCCTGCTGACCACCGCCGCTTGGCTCAGCCTGTTCCGCTACCTCGAAGCCGAGCCGCGCGCCCGCGATACGGCACGGCTGGCGGCCTCGACAGTCAACTTGGTGCGTGCTTCGCTGCTCGCCGCAGCCACCGACAAACGGCCGCGCCTGTTCGAGGAACTGGGATCGCGCGAGGGCATCCGTTTACTGCCAGCCGAAGCCGACGACCGGCTGACACCCCTGCCCGACACCCGCTTCCACCGCTTGATCCTGCGCGAACTGGCAGCCAGCCTGGGGCCGCACACCCGGGTCGCCGCCCAGGTCAACGACGAGTCGGGCTTCTGGATCAGCTTTCGCCTCGACGAGGGCGACGAGGATGAATTCTGGCTGATCCTGCCGCGCGAGCAGGCGGCGCGTAACGTGGCCGGGCATCTGCTCGGCTGGGGGCTACTGGCCGTGGTTCTGGCACTACTCGTCGCCTGGCTGATCGCCTCGCGCATCAGCCGCCCGCTACAGGCGATGGCCGCTGCCGCGGCTGCCGTCGGCCGTGGCCAGATACCGGAACCGCTGGCGCTAGGCGGAGCCGAGGAAATGCGCCGCTTGGCCGGTGCCTTCAACGCCATGGCCAGCAGCCTGGAACGCCACGAGAAAGACCGTTCGGAAGTGCTGGCCGGCATCTCGCACGACCTGCGCACACCGCTGACCCGCCTGCGCCTCGAAGCCGAGATGAGCATCGGTGACGACAACGCGCGTCACGGCGTCATCGCCGACATCGAGGAAATGGAGGCGGTGATCTCGCAGTTCATGGATTACGCCCGCGACGAATCCGGCGAGACGCCAATACCTACCGACCTGGCGGCGCTGCTGCGCGACATCACCGAACGCAAGCGCGCCGCCGGCTACCGGGTACACCTGGCTCCGACCGATCTGCCGCAACTCGAATGTCGGCCGAAAGCGCTGGTCCGCGCCGTCACCAATCTGATCGACAACGCCGTCAAGTACGGTGGCGGCGAGGTCTGGCTGCAAGCGGCGGCCAGCACCGACGCCGTGAACATTGACGTCATCGATCGCGGCCCAGGCATTCCGCCCGCCGAGGCCGAGCGCCTAATACGCCCCTTCACCCGCCGCGAAACAGCACGCAGCGGCCCCGGCGGCACTGGCCTCGGGTTGGCCATCGTCAACCGCATCGCCCGCCTACACGGCGGCCACCTCGATTTACTGCCCCATCCCGACGGCGGCCTGATCGCCCGCCTAATTCTGCCGCTCGGGTCGAGGTTGTATAAACTGCATTAGGCTGTCCATATAATCGAGGTCATATGAAATTTGAGCTAGAAAAAACCCTTCGAGGTTCATCTGACGAAGAATTACTGGAAGATCTGCGTAGCAGTGCGAAAGCACTCAACCGCCAAACCATCACAATGGCGGAATATGAACAAATCGGGAAAGGTCATCCAAGTACATTTCAACGAAGGTTTGGGTCATGGCCTGATGCACTAAAGCGTGCCGGGCTACAGCCCAGTAGGTCAAAATCGGGATTTCCGATGATGAGTTGTTTGAAAATATAAAAACTCTCTGGGTTAGCCTTGGTCGTCAACCTAGAGCATGTTCTGAACCATGCTGCTGGCCTGTTTTAGGTGTGGCAACATGAGGCATACAAAGGCGAAGTAATGCAATCCAGCCAAGGTTTCTGGCAGCCGCTCGTAATCACGAGCCA
>JAIRKE010000070.1 GCA_031260295.1 Azonexus sp. | reverse complement strand
GAGAGGGCTTGGGGCGTACTGTGCTAGAATCCGTAGCGGCGGGTCTCCCCGCATTGCAGGGTGGTGAACCTGGTCAGGTCCGGAAGGAAGCAGCCACAGCTATTTACTGCAAGTGCCGGGGGTTAGGCTCGCCACTTTCTTTTTCTGCTTTGGTGTGGGGCGCATGAGTTATCAGGTTCTTGCCCGCAAATGGCGGCCGCGCAATTTTTCGACCCTCGTCGGGCAGGAGCACGTGGTCCGGGCTTTGACCCATGCTTTGTCCGAACAGCGCTTGCACCACGCTTATCTATTCACCGGCACGCGTGGCGTTGGCAAGACGACCATCGCGCGTATCCTGGCCAAATCGTTGAATTGCGAGAGCGGCGTTACGGCGACTCCCTGCGGCACGTGTTCCGCTTGCCAGGAGATTGACGGCGGCCGTTTCGTCGATTTGCTCGAAGTTGACGCGGCGACCAATACCCGCGTCGACGAGATGCGCCAGTTGCTGGAAAACGCCGTCTACGCACCGACCCGGGGTCGCTTCAAGGTCTATGTGATCGACGAAGTACACATGCTCTCCAATTCAGCCTTCAACGCCATGTTGAAGACCCTCGAAGAGCCGCCGGAGCATGTCAAGTTTATCCTGGCGACGACTGACCCGCAGAAGATCCCGGTTACGGTACTGTCCCGCTGTCTGCAATTCAATCTCAAGCAGATGCCGGCGGCGGCAATAACAAACCATCTGACGCATATTCTGCAAGCCGAGGAGATTAGCCATGACGCGCCGGCCTTGGGGCTGATTGCTCGCTCGGCGGCTGGCAGTATGCGCGATGCCTTGTCGCTGCTCGATCAGGCCATTGCCCACGGTGCCGGCAAGGTCGAGGAAGGGCAGGTGCGGGCCATGCTCGGGACGGTCGATCAGGATTACCTGTTCGCCATTCTCGAGGCGCTGGCGGCGGGCGATGCCTCAGCGATGCTGGCCGTTGCCGCCGATCTCGGCGTGCGCAGCCTGTCGTTTGCCGCCGCTTTGCAGGAACTGGCGGCCTTGCTGACGCGCATTCAGATCGCCCAATGCGTTCCTACTGCGATCGACGACGATGAGCCGGAGCGCGAGCGCCTGCTGGCCATCGCCGCCGCGTTTTCGCCGGAATTCATTCAGTTGGCCTACCAGATCGCGCTGGTCGGGCGTAGCGAACTATCGGCGGCGCCCGACGAATATGCCGGATTCGTGATGACCTTGTTGCGCCTCCATGCCTTCCGGCCGAGTTCGGTGGCCGATGTGGTGGCGGCCAGTCGGCAGCGGGGAACGGTGCCCCTGCCGAGCGCCACGCCACGGTCGGCGCCGCGTCCGGAAAGTGTGCCGCCGACCCCGGCGCCGAGTTCCCCTCCTGCCGCCGCAACGGTGCCGCGGTCGGAGGTAGGAGCCGCCCCGATGGTCAGCGAACACGACTGGGATGCCATCGTCGCCGCGCTGCCGCTGTCCGGCTTGGCGCGTACCCTGGCTCAGCATTGCGAGCTGCGCCGGATGGATGATGGCGAATGTTTGTTGCGCTTGGCGCCAGCGCAGACGCACCTGCAGATGAAGCCGGCGCCCGAACGTTTGCAGCAGGCCTTGTCCGACTATTTCGCTCGGCCACTGCGCTTGCGTTTTGAACTGGCTGCCAACGAGGCGGATACGCCAGCGGCGACCGCTGGTCGTGAGCGCCAGGAACGCCAGGAGCGCGCCGAGGCGGCTATCGCGCGGGACGGCTTCGTGCGCGATGTAATCGAATCCCTGGATGCCTCGGTGGTCGAGGCATCGATTAAACCTATAGCCTAACGGAGATAACGCGATGATGAAGGGTGGTCTGGGCGGCCTGATGAAGCAGGCGCAGATGATGCAGGAAAACATGAAGAAGGCGCAGGCCCAATTGGCGCAGACCGAGGTCGAGGGCCAGGCCGGCGCCGGCATGGTCAAGGTCCAGATGACCTGCGCCCACGATATCCGCCGGGTCAGCATCGACCCCTCGGTGATGGATGATCGCGAGATGCTGGAAGATCTCGTCGCGGCAGCGGTCAACGATGCCATGCGCCGTGCCGAGGCGCTCAGCCAGGAGAAGATGGCCGGCTTCACGGCCGGCCTCAACTTGCCGCCCGGCATGAAGCTGCCGTTCTAAGTGAATCCTTCAGGACTCGCGGCGCTGATCGAAGCCTTGCGCTGCCTGCCCGGCGTCGGGCCGAAATCGGCGCAGCGCATGGCTTACCATCTGCTGCAGCGGGACCGTAACGGTGCCCGTCGCCTCGGCGACGCGGTGCTCGAAGCACTGGCGTCGGTCCGCCATTGCCAGCGTTGCAATACGTTCACCGAAGGCGATCTCTGTGAGCGCTGTCTGTCACCGCGCCGCGATCCGTCGCTGCTGTGCGTGGTCGAGACGCCGGTGGATATGAACATGATGGAGCAGACGCAGTCCTACCAAGGGCTTTACTACGTTCTGATGGGACGGCTGTCACCGCTCGACGGCATTGGACCGCGCGAACTCGGACTTGAGCGCGTACTGGCGCGCGCGCTCGACGGCGCGGTGCAGGAAGTGATTCTAGCCACCAATTACACCAACGAGGGTGAGGCGACGGCGCATTACCTAACCGCCATGCTGCAGCCGAAGGGCGTGCGGGTCAGCCGGATTGCCCGTGGCGTACCGGTCGGCGGCGAGCTGGAGTATGTCGACAGCGGCACGCTGGCCCAGGCATTGCGGGAGCGTAAGGCCTTTTCCGGCACCTGAGCGCTTTTATCGACCGTTTCGTTGGCGTATAATCTAGCGTTTGTTTTTTTACTCCCATTTAATTCCTCTAGGGGTCAGCGTTATGAGCAATCAAGGAAAAATGGACTGCGGGCGGCGGCGTCTGATCGTCGCAACCGCGGCCGTGGGCGGTGTGGGGGCAGTCGCAGCCCTTGTGCCGTTCGTCTCCAGCTTGCTTCCTTCCGAACGTGCCAAGGCTGCAGGCGCTCCGGTTGAAGTCGATATCAGCAAACTCGAACCGGGCCAGATGATCACCGTCGAATGGCGTGGCAAGCCGGTGTGGATCATCAACCGTACCCAGGAAATGCTCGATACGCTGCCCAAGTTGGACGATCAGGTTGCCGATCCGCATTCCAACGTGGAACAGCAGCAGCCTGCCTATGCCAAGAACGAAACCCGTTCGATCAAGCCGGAAATGCTGGTCGTCGTCGGCATTTGCACCCATCTCGGTTGCTCGCCGTCCTCCAAGTTCAAGGCCGGCGCCGAGGAGGGCATGCCCGGCGATTGGCTCGGCGGCTTCCTGTGTCCCTGCCACGGTTCCACCTTTGACTTCGCTGGTCGCGTGTTCAAGGCGAAGCCCGCCCCGACCAACCTCGAAGTGCCGCCGCACGTGTATCTGTCCGATACCCGTATCCTGATCGGCGAAGACCAGAAGGGAGCATGACCATGGCTGCTGGCAATTCCGAGAAATACAAATCCGACGGCTCCATCGCCGGCAATGTGCTGGAGTGGGTCGATGCCCGCTTCCCGGCTACTTCGCTGTGGAAGGAGCATCTTTCCGAGTACTACGCGCCGAAGAACTTCAATTTCTGGTATTTCTTCGGTTCCCTGGCGCTGCTGGTCCTGGTCATCCAGATCGTCACCGGCATCTTCCTGGTCATGCACTACAAGCCGGATGCTTCGCTGAACGCAGCCGGCGTGCCGGTCGCCTTTGCCTCCGTCGAGTACATCATGCGCGACGTGCCGGGTGGCTGGCTGATTCGCTACATGCACTCGACCGGCGCCTCGGCCTTCTTCATCGTCGTCTACCTGCACATGTTCCGTGGTCTGCTTTACGGTTCCTACCGCAAGCCGCGCGAGCTGACCTGGCTGTTCGGCGTCGGCATCTTCCTGGTGCTGATGGGCGAGGCTTTCTTCGGCTACCTGCTGCCGTGGGGCCAGATGTCCTACTGGGGCGCGCAGGTCATCGTGAATTTGTTCGGGGCCATTCCCTTCGTCGGCAACGACCTGTCGCTGCTGATCCGTGGCGATTACGTCGTCGGCGACGCGACCCTGAATCGCTTCTTCTCCTTCCACGTCATCGCCTTCCCGCTGATCCTGCTTGGCCTGGTCGCCGCGCATATTCTGGCGCTGCACGAAACCGGCTCGAACAACCCGGACGGCATCGAAATCAAGGCCAACAAGGACGAGAACGGCATTCCGCGCGACGGCATCCCCTTCCACCCGTACTACACGGTCAAGGATATCGTCGGCGTGGTCGTCTTCCTGATGGTCTTCTCGGCGATCATGTTCTTCGCGCCGGAAGGCGGCGGCTATTTCCTGGAGACGCCGAACTTCTATCCGGCCGACCCGCTGAAGACGCCGCCGCATATCGCACCGGTCTGGTACTTCACGCCGTACTACTCGATCCTGCGCGCCATGGTCTGGAACTTCTTCGGCCTCGACGCCAAGTTCTGGGGTGTGGTCGCCATGGGTGCCTCGGTCGTCATCTTTGCCTTCCTGCCGTGGCTGGATCGTAGCCCGGTCAAGTCGATCCGCTATCGCGGTCCGATCGCCAAGGTGATGATTACTCTGTTCGTGATCTGCTTCTTCATCCTCGGCTACCTCGGCACGCTGTCGCCGTCGCCGATGGGCGAGCTGATCTCGCAGGTGTGCACGGTGTTCTACTTTGCTTTCTTCCTCGGCATGCCGTGGTGGTCCCGGATGGACAAGTTCAAGCCGGTTCCCGAACGTGTGACGATGAAGTGAGGGGATGCATAAAATGAAAAAATTCCTGATTGCATTGCTCTGCGCGCCGATGCTTGCCTTTGCCTCCGGCGCCGATATCCATCTCGACAAGTGGCGGGGTTCGGTCAAGGACCAGGCGGCCTTGCAGCACGGCGCCAAGCTGTTCGTCAATTACTGCCTGAACTGCCACGGCGCCTCCTTCATGCGCTACAAGACCCTGATGGATCTCGGCCTGACCGAGCAGCAGGTCAAAGACAACCTGATGTTTACGTCCGACAAGATCGGCGGCCTGATGCAGGTGGCTGCCCGTCACGACGACCAGAAGCTGTGGTTCGGCGCCACCCCGCCCGACCTGACCATCGTCGCCCGTGCTCGGGGTGAGGCTGGCAATGCTGGCGCCGGTGCCGACTGGCTGTATACCTACCTGCGTTCCTTCTACCGTGACGACGACCGTCCGACCGGCTGGAACAACACCGCCTTCGATAACGTCGGCATGCCCAATCCGCTGTGGCAGTTGCAGGGCCAGCAGGTTCTGAACAAGGATTCGCACAAGCTGGAACTGGCCGTTGCCGGGGAAATGTCCCAGGCCGAGTTCGACAAGGCGGTTTCCGACCTGGTTTCCTTCATGGTCTGGATGGGCGAGCCGCAGCAGGAATACCGCCGCACGCTGGGCTGGTTCGTGCTTGGTTTCCTGGTGTTGCTGTTCGCGGTGTCGTACGCACTGAAGAAGGAATACTGGAAAGATATTCACTGATCCTGCGGGAATCAGTTGACGGCATCGCGGGTCGACCTGGGGTCGGCCCCGATGCCGAATCTTATTTTGAGGGTTAAGGAAAATGATGAACCTCTATTCGGGCACGACCTGCCCCTTCAGTCATCGCTGCCGTATCGTCCTGTTCGAGAAGGGCATGGACTTCCAGGTGATCGACGTCGACATGTTCAACAAGCCGGACGAGATGACGGCGATCAATCCGCACAGCCGGGTGCCGGTGCTGGTCGAGCGCGATCTGGTGCTGTTCGAGCCGAACATCATCAACGAATACATCGACGAACGCTTCCCGCATCCGCAACTGATGCCGGCTGATCCGGTCATGCGCGCCCGCGCCCGCCAATTGCTGGTCGGCATGGAGCGCGAGATCTTCTCCTTCATGGATGTGATCGAGAAGAACGGTAAGACCGCCGACAAGGCGCGCCAGGAAATCCGTGCCCGCTTGACCGAGATCATCCCGATCTTCAACAAGCAGAAATTCATGCTGGGCGACGAGTTCTCCATGCTCGACGTGGCCATCGCGCCGCTGCTGTGGCGTCTCGACCACTACGGCATCGACCTCGGCAAGGCCGCCGCGCCGCTGATGAAGTACGCCGAGCGTATCTTCAGCCGCCAGGGTTTCATCGACGCGCTGACGCCGTCGGAAAAGGCGATGCGCAAGTAACGTGGAACTGCCGTCCACCAAGCCCTACCTGCTGCGCGCCATCTGGGAATGGTGCTCCGACAACGGCTATACGCCCCACCTCGCGGTGCAGGTCGACCAACGCACCAGCGTGCCGCGCGAGTTCGTCCGCGACGGGCAGATCGTGCTCAACATCGGACCGGATGCGACCAACAAGTTGCAGATGGGCAATGAGCTGATCGAGTTCCAAGCCCGTTTCGGCGGCGTTGCCCGCCAGTTGTCGGTACCGGTCGAGCAGGTGTCGGCGATCTATGCTCGCGAGAACGGCGCCGGCATGGCTTTCGAGATCGCGGCTGGCGATGCCGCCGCCTTCGCCGACGCGCCGGCGATCGACAGCGGCGCAGCCGAACCCACGGAGGCGCCGCCGAAACCGACGCTGCCCGAGGGCGGGCGGCCGAAGCTGCAGCGCATCAAATAAGGCGCCTTGGCGCACTCCAAAAGAGGTTTCCAGTCGGAAACCTCTTTTTTCTTCAGCCTGAGATCAAGCGCCTGATGGCAGAATGCGCTCCGACACAAGGGGCGGTAGCCTGACAAGGCGGGAGAAATACATGAACTTCCAGCAGTACATCAAGGAAATCGGGCGTGGCGCCGAGGGTTCGCGCGACCTGGACCAGGAGCGGGCACGGCAGCTTTATGGAGCGATGCTCGACGGCGCCGTTCCCGATCTCGAACTGGGCGCGCTGCTGCTCGGCCTGCGCGTCAAGGGTGAGTCGCTCGACGAGATGCTCGGTTTCCTCGCCGCTATCGACGAGCGCACGCATCAATTGCCGATGCCGCACGGCCGGGTGCGGCCGGTGGTGCTGCCGACCTACAATGGCGGCCGCAAGGAGGCCAACCTGACGCCGCTGCTGGCGCTGCTGCTGCAAGGCTTTGGTGTGCCGGTGCTGGTGCACGGCCTGCTTGAAGATTTCGGCCGGGTAACGTCGGCGCAGGTCTTCCGCGAGCTTGGCGTCATGCCGCAGACAACGCCAACGCAGACGCAGGCGGTGCTTGCCGAGAAAGGGCTGGCCTTCGTGCCGCTGTCGGTGCTGTGCCCAGGGCTGCACGACCTGCTGGCATTGCGCGACCGGATGGGCGTGCGCAACAGCGCCCACAGCCTGGTCAAGCTGTTCGACCCTTTCCGTGGCGGCGCGGTGCTGGTGGCGGCGGCTACCCATCCGGCCTTTGTCGACCTGATGCGTAACACGCTGCTGGCGTGCGGCCAGCATGGCCTGCTGCTGCGCGGCACCGAGGGCGAGCCCTTTGCCAACCCGAAGCGCCGACCGTGCCTGGAATACATCCGGGAGGGCGCCGCCGAGGTGCTGTTCGAGGCCGAGCACGAAAGCTTGCGTACCCTGCCCAAGCTGCCGGACAGCAACGATGCGCCGACCACCGCCAAGTGGATCCAGCGCGTGCTCGACAAGCAGATTCCGCTGCCCAAGCCGATCGCCAACCAGTTGGCCTGCCTACTGTTGGCTAGTGGTTACGCCGAGGACTTCAATCAAGCCAAGGCCATCGTCGCCGTCGAGTCCACCGGTCTCGCCATCGGCCGCGAACCGCTAGAGTGCACGCCATGACCACCGCTTTGATCCTGTTCGGGCATGGCGCCCGCGAGCCGGCCTGGGCCGAGCCGTTGCTCCGCGTTCAGGCGGCCATCCGCGAGCAGGCCCCCGGCCTGCCGGTGGAGTTGGCCTTCCTTGAATTCCTCGCGCCGACGCTGGCCGATTGCGCCGCCGGGCTGGTTGCCAGCGGCGCCCGGAAAGTCGTCGTGCTGCCGATGTTCATCGCCCAGGGCGGGCACCTGAAGCGCGATCTGCCGGACAAGCTGGAGCAATTACGCGCCGCCCACTCCGGCGTCGACTTCGTGCTGGCGCCGGTGGTTGGCGAAAGCGCGGCGGTGATTCGGGCGATGGCCGCCGTGGCCGTGCAAGCCGCTGCTTTGGAGTTTGCCCGGAGCCCTGTGTGCTGACCACGGCGGCATGGGTCGAAAAACAGGCGAGCCGAGAGTAATGGCATAAAATCGCGGGGCTCCCGAGCACCATACCGGAGGCCTTGATGCAGGTCATTGGCTTTTTTGCCACGGCGCGGCTATGTTTGGCGCTTTCATCACGGAAGTCTTTCGATGCAGGTCAACCCGGGCAAGCTCTCGCGCAAGATAGCCGGCACGCTGGCCGCCTTCCTGCTGGTGCTGGCCGGCGCCATCGGCTTGACCTTGATGATTTCCTGGCAACTCGAAGGCGCGGCGGCGGCGATCAACGACGCCGGCAGCCAGCGCATGCGCAGTTATCAGATCGCGCTGCTGATGGCGCGCGCGGTGGCCTTGCCGGGGGCCGCCCTGGATCAGCGTATCGCTGGCGAAGTTCAAACTTTCGACACGGTGTTGCAGCAACTCAGCAACGGCGATCCGAGCCGGCCGCTGGCCTCGCCGCGCAACGACCAGGTCCGGCAGTTGCTGCATGAGGTCGAGCAGGTCTGGCAGCGTGAGCTGCGGCCCGAGATCGGAGCCTTCCTGGTGGCCGTCCCCAGCGAGCGTGCGTTCATTCTCGGTCGTTTCAACCTGCAACTCGAACCGTTCGTCGAGCGCATCGACGATCTGGTGCTGGCCATGGAGCGCGGTTATGCCCAGGACACCGCGCGACTGCGCACCATCCTCGGTCTGTTGGCGCTGTTCGCGCTAATCGGGACGGTGTTGGTGATCCGTATCCTGATCCGCCTGGTGGTCTGGCCGATCGGCGAACTCAACACCGGCATGGAACGGATGACCGGCAACGACTTGGCGGTGCGCCTGCCCGAACACAGTGACGACGAACTGGGCGGTCTGGCCCGTGGCTTCAATCAGATGGCGGACCATCTGCAAGCCATGTACGCGACGCTCGAGGAGCGCGTGGCGGCGGAAACGCGCAGCCTGGAGCAGCGCAATCGCGAGCTGGGCATTCTCTACGCGGCGACGTCGCTGCTGGCCGAACAGGTGCAGGTGGAAACGCTGTGCCAGGGTTTTCTCGACTACATCAAGTCGGCTCTTGGCGCCGATGCCGGCGCGGTCCGTCTGTACATGCCGGATTCGCAGAAGCTGTATCTGGTCACGCACGAGGGGCTGTCCGAACAGTTCGTGGCCCGCGAGAATGAGCTGAACTGCGGCGAATGCCTGTGCGGCGAGGTCATCCAGAGCGGCCGGCAGGCCGTCTTCAATACCGTCAATCCGCCGCCCGGCATGCTGTTGCGCAGTTGTATCCGCGAAGGCTTCGCCACCGCTACCGCCTTCAGCATCGTGCATGGCAAGCAGCGGCTCGGCGTCTACAACCTTTACTACCGCCAGACGCGCCCGATTTCGTCGCAGGAGCGCAACCTGCTGGAAACGCTGGGCCAGCACCTCGGCGTGGCGATCGAGAACCAGCGCCTGAAATCGCGCGAGATGGAACTGGCGGTGTCCGAGGAGCGCAACCTGCTGGCTCAGGAATTGCACGATTCGATTGCCCAGGGCCTGGCTTTCCTCAACATTCAGGTCCAGTTGCTGCAGGATTCGCTACACAAGGGGCGCTACGACGAAGCATTGCAGACCGTCGGGCAGTTACGCGAGGGCGTGCAGGAAAGTTACGACGACGTACGCGAATTGCTGGTGCATTTCCGCACCCGGCTCCTGCAATCCGATCTCGATTCGGCGCTGACCTCGGCATTGGAGAAATTCGAGGGCCAAACCGGCATCGCCACTTGCTTCGAGCGGATCGGCACCGGAGCGCCGCTGGCGCCAGCCAACGAGATCCAGATCATGCACATCGTCCAGGAGTCGCTGTCCAACATTCGCAAACACGCCAAGGCCAAGAGCGTGCATCTGACCGTGCGCCGCGAACCGGCGCGCACCGAGATCGAAGTGCGCGACGACGGCATCGGCTTCGATACCGAAAACGAGCCGAATGTTCGCTCCGAGCGTCACGTCGGGCTGAAAATCATGCGCGAACGGGCACACCGCGTCGGTGGCGAGTTGCGCATCGTCTCCAGCATCGGCGTCGGTAGCCGGCTGTTGCTCAGCTTGCCGCGGGAAACCAAGGAAGGGGTAGGAGTTTGATATGAATAAAAAAATACGTGTCCTGCTGGTCGACGACCACACCTTGTTCCGCAGTGGCATCCGCTCGCTGCTGCAGCGCAACGAGGATTTCGAGGTGGTTGGCGAGGCCGGTGACGGACTGGAAGGCATCAAGCGCGCCCGTTCGCTGCGTCCCGATGTCGTCCTGCTCGATCTGCACATGCCGGGTGTTTCCGGCCTGGAAGCGGTTAAGGTGATCGTCGAGGAGATTCCCGAGGTCCATGTGCTGATGCTGACCGTCTCCGAGGACGCGCAGGACCTGATGGACGCCTTGCGCGCCGGCGCCTGCGGCTATCTGCTGAAGAACATCGAGACCGACATGCTGGTCGATGCCATCCGCCGCGCGGCCAAAGGCGAGTCAGTGGTTTCCCAGCAGATGACGGCCAAGCTGATCGAGGGCGTGCGCGCGCCGCACAAGGGCGACGCGCCGGCCGAGCGCGACCGCTTCTCGCCGCGCGAGCGCGACATCATGGCCTCATTGGCGCACGGCGAGAGCAACAAGGAAATCGCCCGCCGCCTTGACCTGGCCGAGAGCACGGTCAAGATTCACGTGCAGAACATCTTCAAGAAGCTGAACATGAGCAGCCGCGTGCAGGTCGCCCTGTACGCCGTCGAGCATGGCTTCGGCCAGGCAAAAGGCTCGTGAGCCGGCCGGGCAAAAGAAAGGCTCCGGCGGAGGGAGCCGGAGCCTGGGTGCCGGCTTGACCGGCCGGCCGATCCTCAGAAGAGGATAAAAAGTTCAGTGGGCTGATATCGGGTGGCTGCGCTGCAGATGCTGGTAGGTCTCGGCCAGATCCTTGACGTGCTGGTAGCGCCCGGATTCCAGCGCATGCTGCATGTTTTCGATGATCATCGTGTGCAGGTGGCAAACCCCTTCGGGCGTGCACAGCAGCACAGCGCTCATTTCCGCCGCCACGGCTATTGGAATGTGTTCGTGCTCGGCGATGGCCTCGATTTCTCCACGATCGAGATCGCAATAATCAATAACGTCCTGGATGGAAAGCATAGGTTCCTCCTTGACAGGCTGAATGGAATGAACAGACGGGGTGACCCTCTGTTATTTTTATTGTGTATCTGCCTTGTCGTTATTATCGGTGGAGACCTCTTTATTTATAGACACGAATGAGAGGCGAATCAAGGTGAGCCACCACCGATGCGCAGGTGGCCGTCCGGTAGCGGATGGCTCAATTGCAGGCGGCTGATGGTCGGTCTGAGGTCTAGGCCGGAGGCTTTTTTGAGTGCCGCTGCCCGTTCGCGCAGCGTGGTGAGCGGCAGGTCGACCGGCTCGCCGCCACTGGCGAAGACGATGGTGTTGCCGCTAGCGCAGGAGGGAAAGACGGCGATGGCGCCGGCAAACGCTTGGTCGATGCGGCGCACGCTGGCGGCAAAGCCGCGATTGCGGCCGAGCAGGTTGACGCACAGCAAGCCATCGGCGGCCAGGCGGGCGCGACAGGCTTGGTAGAAGGGCAAGGTGTCGAGCGGCCCGCTACGGGCGTCGGCGTCGAAGCCGTCGACCAGGATCAAGTCAAAAAGGCTGTCGCCGCCGAGCATGAAGTCGGCGCCGCAGCCGATGTGGATGGTCAGGCGTCGCGGATCGTCGGGCAGCTTGAAAAACTGGCGGGCGACGAATTCCACCTGCGGATTGATCTCGACAATGGTGATCCGGCAGTCCGGCCGGTGGCGATACAAGAACTTGGCCAGCGAGCCGGCGCCGAGCCCGACCAGCAGCACCCGCCGCGGCCAGTTGTCGGCATCGCGCAGCAGCAGGCCGGCCATCATGTCGCGGGTGTAGGCCAGTTCCAGTGCCCAGGGCCGGGCGATGCGCATGGCGCCCTGCACCCAGTCGGAACCGAAATGCAGGGTGCGGACGCCGCTTTCCTCGCTGATATCGACGGAGTGGCGGGGAGTGGAACTGCGTCTGGTCATGATCGGCTCGGCTGGCTGGCGCCCCCAGGTGGAATCGAACCACCAATTCGCCCTTAGGAGGGGCGTGTTATATCCATTTAACTATGGAGGCAGATCGGGCGTGTCAGCCGGGGCGCATTGTACCGGGCTGTGGCGTCTTGTGATAGCGTGGCGGCCCTCATTGGAATTCCCGTTTTCCTGACACGGCGCCCTTGGCGTGCCGTTTTTGCTCCATGCCCTATCTCAAGCTTTCCGCCGCCTGCCTCGCCTACGGCCATGTGCCGCTGCTCGATCACGCCGATTTCCAACTCGACCCAGGGGAGCGCGTCGCCCTGATCGGCCGTAACGGTACCGGCAAGTCCTCGTTGCTGGCGGCACTCGCCGCCGGTAACGGCAAGGGACGGTTGGACGACGGCGAAGTCTGGGTACAGCCCGGCATCCGCGTCGGCTACGTGCCGCAGGAACCGCCGTTCGAGTCGGCGATGTCGGTGTTCCAGGCGGTGGTCTCGGGCATGGGCGAAACCTCGGCGCTGCTCGCCGAATACCACGATGTTTCGCACCGTATGGCCGAGGGCGACGGCGACCACGACATGCTGCTGGTCCGCCTCGACACCCTGCAGCATGAGCTGGAGGCGCGCGGTGCCTGGGCTTATGAAGCGCAAGCGGAGAAAGTGATTGCCCGCTTCGGCCTCGATCCGGATGCCGTCGTCGGTAGCCTGTCCGGCGGCCAGAAGAAGCGCCTGGCGCTGGCCCAGGCGTTGGCTCAGGCGCCCGAGGTGCTGCTGCTCGACGAGCCGACCAATCACCTCGACATTGCCGCCATCGAGTGGCTCGAGACCTTGCTGATCGAGTCGGGCATGACTCTGTTCTTCGTTACCCACGACCGCTCCTTCCTCGACCGGGTGTGCACTCGCATCGTCGAACTGGATCGCGGCAAGCTAGCCAGTTTTCCCGGCCGCTTCCGCCAGTACCAGGAGCGTAAGGAAGCCTTGCTGCACGAGGAGGCGCTGGCCAATGCGCGCGCCGATAAGCTGTTGAAGGAAGAAGAAATCTGGATTCGCAAGGGCGTCGAGGCGCGGCGTACGCGTGCCGTGTTCCGCGTCCAGCGCCTCGACAAGCTGCGCGCCGAGCGCCAGGCGCGACGCGAGCGCATGGGTAAGGTCGCTTTGCAACTCGATGCCGGCGACAAGAGCGGCAAGCTGGTCGCCGAACTCGACCGCGTCGGCAAGTCGTTCGGCGGCAAGCCGGTCGTCGCCGAATTTTCGGCCCGCATCCAGCGCGGCGACAAGATCGGCCTGATCGGCCCCAATGGCGCCGGCAAAACCACGCTGCTGCGGCTGATCCTTGGCGAACTGGCGCCGGATGCCGGAACTGTGCGCCTGGGCACGAAAATGGAAAGCGCCTATTTCGACCAATTTCGCGCCCAGCTCAATCCCGATTCGACGCTGGCCGACGTAATCTCGCCAGGGTCCGACTGGGTCGAGATCGGCGGTGCCCGCAAGCACGTCATCGGCTATCTCGAGGATTTCCTGTTTGCGCCGGAGCGGGCGCGCTCGCCGGTCAGCTCGCTGTCCGGCGGCGAGCGCAATCGTCTACTGTTGGCCCGCCTATTCGCCCGGCCAGCCAATGTGCTGGTGCTCGACGAACCGACCAATGACCTCGACATCGAGACCCTGGAATTGCTCGAAGAATTGTTGCAGAACTACGAAGGCACGCTGTTCCTGGTTAGCCACGACCGTACTTTCCTCGACAACGTCGTGACCCAGACCATCGCCGCCGAAGGCGATGGTCGCTGGCGGGAATATGCCGGCGGCTACAGCGACTGGGCCGGCTACCAAGCCGGGCAGCGCGAGGCCGCCGGCGACCCGGCGAGGAACGCGACGAAGGGCGAGGCCAAGCCGGCAGCCAAGCCGGCTGCTGCGGCCAGGGCAAAAGGCGACAAGCTGAGTTGGAAGGAGCAGCGCGAACTGGAAGCGCTACCCGAACGCATTGCCGCACTGGAGACCGAGCAGGGCGAGCTGACAGCGCTGCTGGAAGACCCGACGATCTACCAGCGCGATGCCAAGGCGGCGCAACGGGCCGCCGAGCGTCTGGCGGCCATCGACGATGAATTGCTGGCCCTACTCGAACGCTGGGAGGCGCTCGAGGCGCGGGCCGCTGCTTCGGGCTGAATCAATTCGGGGTGACGGCTGGCCGGCCGGGCAGCGGCTCCAGGCCAAGCTGCTGGCGGACGGCCTCTGGCGTCAGGTTGAGCAGTTGCCCGATGTCGCGATAATCGTCGGGCAGGGCAGCATTGTCCCAGCCCTGTGCCGAGTGGCGGGCGAGGCGGACGGCCAGGGCGACGTTGCGTACGCGCGGCTGGTCGGCGTGGCGGTCGTCGATCAGCGTCTGCAACAGGTCGGGCAGATGCCAGACCTTGCACAGGGCGGTCTGGATATCCTGGAATTCCAGGCCCAGCGTGTGGCACTGGGCGTCTACGCTGCGTAGGGTCGGGTCGGCCGTCTGCTGCGCCTGGATGTCCAGGCCGAGTCTGGGTGCGAAGCACCACACCAGAATTTCGGCCAAATCGTGCAGCAATGCGGCAATGCGGATGTCCTCCATGCTCAGGTCCTGGCGCCGGACCGCCCAGTCCTGAGCGTAGTCGGCCGCTCGCTGGGCGCGGCGAATGATTTGCAGCACGCCGAGCAGGGCGTGCGGATGGCAGCCCTTGAGCATGTCCTCGATGGTTGGCAGCTCGTTGAAGCGACGGAAGAAGGGCTGGATGCCGGACATCACCAAGGCGCTGGCGACGGTAGTGATGTCGTGTCGCAGCGAACGGCCGTGCAGCGGCTGGATGTAGGCCAGCACGCGGACGGTCATGATCGGGTCTTGCAGGATGACGTGGGCCAGCTCACGGGTATCGACCCGCTCGAGATCGGCGCGCATCTCGTCGAGACGGCGCCGGGTGACGCGCAACACCGGCAGGGCATTGTTGCTGAACAACAAGACCCAGGCTTCGGTATCCGGTAGTGGATGGTCGAGCATGGCGCTTCCCTCCAAAAATCGTTGTGCATTGTTGTCCGGCGAGTGTAAGGGGCGGCCCGACGCCGGGCAAGCGGGGTGGCATGCGATAATCGGCGCCCGCCCATCTTTCGTCCGTCCGCCATGCGTTACAAGATCGTTCCGGTGACTCCCTTCGAGCAGAATTGCACCATTTTCTGGTGCGAAAAGACGCGCCAGACCGCCGTCATCGACCCCGGTGGCGATATCGAGCGTATCCGCGCGGCGCTGGCGGCCGACGATCTGGTGCTGGCGGTGATTCTCGTCACTCACGGTCACATCGACCATGTCGGCGGCGTCGCCGCGCTGGCCGCCGCGACCAATGCGCCGGTCGAGGGGCCGCACGAGGACGACCGTTTCTGGATCGACGGCATGGCGCAGCAGGGGCGCATGTTCGGCTTCGCCGATGGCCGGCCCTTCGTGCCGACGCGCTGGCTCAAGGACGGCGACACGGTGCGCTTCGGCGAAATCGAGTTGCAGGTTCTGCACTGTCCCGGCCATACGCCGGGACATGTCGTCTTCCATCATCCGGCCAGCCGCCTGGCCCAGGTCGGCGACGTGCTGTTCCAGGGCTCGATCGGGCGCACCGATTTCCCGCGTGGCGATCACGAAACGCTGCTGCGCTCGATCAAGGAGCGCCTGCTGCCGCTCGGCGACGAGGTCGAGTTCATTCCCGGGCACGGCCCGATGTCAACGTTCGGCGAGGAACGCCGTTACAACCCCTTCCTGAGTGGTCGCTTCGGCTGAACGGGGGCGGCTGGCGTCCCTGACTAGTGGGCCGAGCGAATCTTGGCGGCCCAGCTCAGCGCCGCCAGTTGGGCGTCGAGATGTGGCTCCGGGGCGATGCCCAGTCTCTGCAGTTTGGCCTCCGCAGCCTCCAGGTCGCGCATTTCGGCGGTATGGATGGCGCGCAGCAGGTTGCCGAGCGGGCCGGAATTTTCCGTCAGCGCGCTGACGATTTCCTTGGCCAGCGGCAGTTGACGCATGATTTCCTGCATCGACATGTTCAACAGCACGTTGAGCAGCGAGAAGGAGCCGACCATGAAGGCCGCGTCGCCGAGATTTTCCACGGCCGGGGCCGAGTGCAATTGCAGGGCCAGCGTTTCCAGCAGATGACCGCGAGCCGCCGCTTTCTGCAACAGCGGATTGGGCAGGTGGCCGTCGTTGGGGTCGGCATAGACCAGCAGTTGCAGCCAGCGCTGCAAGCGGCGCCGGCCGAGCAGATTGATGGCCTGGGTAAAGCTGGTGATCGGCCTGGATGGCGCCATGGCCGCCGAATTGACCAAGCGCAACAGGCCGTAGGAAAGTTTTGATTCCTGGCGGAAAACGTTGTCCAGGGCGGCCGTATCGGCATCCTCGGCGATCAGCGCCAGCAGTTCCAGCAGCTTGAGGCGGGTGGTGTCGGCCCGGTTTGGCACGGCGGTACTGCGGGCCAGCAGGTATTCGCCGGTGGACAACGAGCAGGCGTTGTCGAGGAACCATTGCCGGTCGGCATGGCTATGCACGTCGGTGGCCACCAGCGTACTGCGGGCCGACAGGCCGTGCAGTTGGAATGGCGGCAGGCTGCGGGCGTGGCTGGCGGTCAGCAGCAGATAATGCCAGGCACCGGTGGCCGGCAGCGGCGCGTTGGTCGCTGTGAGCTGGGCTACCTCGCAAGCGTTTTGGCGCAGGGCGGCTTCCTGGCCGGCCAGCGCCGCGACGTCGGCGGTGCTTGGGTTGGCCGGGAATACGGCGACGGCCCGCCGCTTGAGCCGGCCCGGCAGATACGGCGTGGTGGTGGCTGGCAGCAGCCAGGGGTGACGATGGTCGAAACCGTCGGTCAGCGGCGATTCGACCAAGTGTTGCAGGATGGCGTCGCCAGCGGGAGCCGTGCTCAGTTCGGCGCGGTAACCCGACCAAGCATCATCCACGCCGAGCAAGGGGTGGATGAACAGGAAGGCGGAGGAGGGCATGGCGTGTTGTCGGAATCGCGAATCAACCGATGGTAGCAAAATTGCCCGCCGGGCGTCTTGCGGCGCTGCCACATACCCACCACGAGGCTTCCGGCCTTTGGGGTAAAATACGCGCCGATTCAGAACTCGAGCCTGCCATGAAAACAAGTTTTCTCGACTTCGAGCAGTCCATCGCCGATCTCGAAGCCAAAATCGAAGAGCTGCGCTTCGTTCAGGATGATTCGGCGGTCGATATTTCGGAAGAGATTGACCGCCTGGAAAAGAAAAGCGCGCAACTGACCAAGGACATCTATGGCAAGCTGACGCCGTGGCAGATTTCGCAGGTCGCCCGCCACCCGCAGCGGCCCTACACGCTCGACTATGTGCGGCACATTTTCACCGATTTCGAGGAGTTGCACGGCGACCGCGCTTTTGCCGACGACCATGCGATCGTCGGCGGCTTGGCCCGTTTCAACGGCCAACCAGTGGTCGTCATCGGCCACCAGAAGGGGCGCGATACCAAGGAAAAAATCTACCGCAATTTCGGCATGCCGCGTCCTGAGGGCTATCGCAAGGCACTGCGGCTGATGAAGCTGGCCGAGAAATTCGGCCTGCCGGTGATGACTTTCGTCGACACCCCGGGTGCCTATCCCGGCATCGACGCCGAAGAGCGCGGCCAGTCCGAGGCCATCGGCCGCAACCTGTACGTGATGGCCGAGTTGAAGGTGCCGGTGATCGTCACCATCATCGGCGAAGGTGGTTCCGGTGGCGCGCTGGCCATCGCCGTTGGCGACGTTGTGCAGATGTTGCAGTACTCGACCTATTCGGTGATCTCACCGGAAGGCTGCGCCTCGATCCTCTGGAAAAGCGCCGGGAAGGCGCCGGAAGCTGCTGAAACCATGGGTATCACGGCGCACCGCCTGAAGACCCTGGGTCTGATCGACCGCATCGTCAACGAGCCGGTCGGCGGCGCTCATCGTGACCACGCGGCGATGGCTCAGAATCTGAAAAAGACCTTGCAGGACGCACTCAAGCACCTGTCGGCGATGAACACCGAGGAATTGCTGGCGACGCGCTACGAGCGGCTGATGAGCTATGGTCGCTTCAAGGAACAAGCTGCCGCCTGATCTCCTGGCGCGGATCGGCGCCTTCGTCGCTGTCCGCCTGGCGCCAGACGAGCGCGTTTGCGTCGCTCTTTCCGGTGGTTGCGACTCGGTTGTCCTGGCCCACCTGCTGAGCCGCCTGGATCTGTCCGGACGGCTCGACGCCATCCACATCCACCACGGACTGTCGCCCAATGCCGATGCCTGGGCGGCGTTTTGCGCCGACTATTGTCGTGATCTCGGCATTCCGTTACAGATTCGGCATGTCTCCGTCGCTCGCGATGCCGCTTGTGGCCTCGAAGCGGCTGCCCGTCAGGCCCGTTACACAGCTTTCGCTGAGGTGCCGGCCGCGTGTCTGGCGCTGGCCCAGCACCGTGGTGATCAGGCGGAAACTGTGCTTCTCAACCTGTTGCGCGGCGCCGGCGTACTCGGCACCGCGGCGATGCCGCCCGAACGGCAACGCGGCCATCTGCGCCTGTGGCGACCTTTGCTCGGCGAGACGCGCGACGCCATCGAAGCCTATGCGCGGGCTAACGGCCTGCGCTGGATTACCGACGAAAGCAATGCCGATACGCGGCTGACCCGCAATTTCATCCGCCATCGGGTGTTGCCCATCATTGAACAGCGCTTCCCAGCGGCCGAGTCGACGCTGGCCCAGGCCGCCGTCCATTTTGCCGAAGCCGCCGAGCTGCTCGACGAACTGGCGGCGCTCGACTGGGAGCGGGCGGCTGATGGCGAGACGGCTTGTCTGGCGGTACTGCGTACGCTGAGTCCGGGGCGGTTGAAAAATCTGCTGCGTTTTCGCTTGCGTTGTCTGGGCTGGCGGGTGCCGGTCGCGGCCCGCCTCGACGAGTTCACCCGGCAGTTGCAAAGCGCCGGTCCGGACCGGCACCCGGAACTACATCTTGCCGAAGGGCGGATGCGGGCGGCACGCGGTCGCTTGCACTGGCTGGCGCAACCTTGATTTACAAACCAGGGGCGGGGCGCCTTTCCGCAGCGAATGGCGTTCAGTTACAATCAAAGGATTCCCATTTTGATGAGCAGGCCATGATTACCGGATCCCTTGTCGCCATCGTCACGCCCATGCATGAGGACGGCAGTCTCGATTTGCCGTCCCTGCGCGATCTGGTTGATTTTCATGTCCGCGAGGGTACGGACGCGATCGTCGTGGTGGGGACTACCGGCGAATCGCCGACAGTCGATATCGAGGAACATTGCCAGTTGATCCAGGTCGCGGTCGATCATGCCGCCGGCCGTATCCCGATTATTGCTGGCACCGGCGCCAACTCGACGGCGGAGGCCATCGAACTGAGCGGGTTCGCCAAGAAGGCTGGCGCCGACATGGCGCTGTCGGTGGTGCCGTATTACAACAAGCCGACCCAGGAAGGCCTCTACCGCCATTTCAAGGCCATCGCCGAAGCCGTCGACCTGCCGGTGCTGCTCTACAACGTACCCGGCCGTACCGTCGCCGACATGAGCAACGACACCATCCTGCGCCTGGCCCAGGTGCCGGGCATCGTCGGCGTCAAGGACGCGACCGGCAATCTCGACCGGGCTTGCGACCTGATCGCCCGGGCGCCGAAGGACTTCGCGTTGTACAGCGGCGACGACATGACTTGCGTGGCGTCGATCCTGCTCGGCTTCCACGGCAATATCTCGGTCACCGCCAACCTTGCCCCACGCCTGATGCATGAAATGTGCGCCGCCGCCGCTTGTGGCGACGTCGCCAGCGCGCGCGCGATCCATTTCAAGCTGCTCGGCCTGCATCGCGACCTGTTCTGCGAAGCCAACCCGATCCCGGTCAAGTGGGCCGTCAGCCGGCTGGGTCTGATACCCGGTGGTATCCGCCTGCCGCTGACGCCCTTGTCCGAATCCGGCCAGGCCCGTGTGCTGGCAGCCATGCGCCAAGCCGGCCTGTCTGTCTGAAAGAATAGAGAATCCATGAATCGCAAGCTTTCCGGTTTCAGCCTGACCGTCATCGCCCTGGCCTTGGCCGGCTGCGGCATGCTCCCCAGCTCCAGCAAGATCGACTACAAGTCGGCGACCAAGACCACGTCGCCCCTGGAAGTACCGCCCGATCTGTCGCAAGTCGCGCCCGATGACCGCTATCTGGTGCCCGATGCCGTCGGCAAGGGCAGCGCCACTTTCTCGGGCTATAGCGCCGAACGCACGCCGGCTGCGCAGGCGCGCAACAGTACCCTGCTGCCGGAAGTCGACAAGGTGCGCGTTGAACGCTCCGGCAACCAGCGCTGGCTGGTCGTTGGCATGCCGGCCGATGGCCTGTGGGATACGGTCAAGGATTTCTGGCAGGAAACCGGTTTCATCATCAACGTCGAGCGCCGTGAAGCCGGGGTCATGGAAACCGACTGGGCCGAGAATCGCGCCAAAATCAACGATGACTTCATTCGGCGGACCTTCGGCAAGTTGCTCGACTCTCTCTATTCGACCGGCGAGCGCGACAAGTTCCGAACCCGCTTCGAGCCAGGCTCAGAGCCGGGGACGACCGACATTTTCATCAGCCACCGGGCGATGGAAGAGGTGTATACCTCTTCGGCCAAGGATGACACCCGCTGGCAGCCGAAGGCGCCGGATCCGGACCTTGAGGCCGAAATGCTGCGCCGGCTGATGGTCCGTCTGGGCGCCGAAGAAAAGCGCGCCGAGGCCCAGTTGGCCAGCGCCAAGGCCGAGCCGCGCGCCCGTCTGGCGCGGGCCAACGACGGCGCCGGCACGCTCGAGGTCGATGAACGTTTCGACCGCGCCTGGCGTCGGGTCGGCCTGGCCTTGGACCGGGTCGGGTTCACCGTCGAGGACCGCGACCGTTCGCGCGGCCTGTACTTCGTTCGCTATGTCGATCCAGAAGCGGACAACCGCAAGAAGGATAGCGGCTGGCTATCGAAGCTGGCCTTCTGGAATTCGACCGACCCCGAGGCGGCCAAGGTCCAGTACCGGATTCACGTCGGCGAGGCCGGCCAGCAGAGCATGATTCAGGTGCTGACCAGCGAAGGCGGGGTGGATCGTTCGGAAACCGCGAAGAAAATTCTGTCGCTGCTGCTCGAACAGTTGCAGTAAGCATTTTGCCGCAGGGGATGCCAATTTCCTGCGGGAGACGCACAATAAAAAACGGGGCCGAAGCCCCGTCTTTTATTGTCCAGAAAGGAAGATTGCTTCGCTTATTGGGCGGGAGCAGGAGCGGCCGGGGCAGCTTCTTCGGCAGCCGGAGCAGCTTCCTCGGCAGCCGGAGCAGCTTCCTCGGCAGCGGCCGGAGCGGCTTCTTCAGCAGCAGCTGGAGCAGCTTCTTCAGCAGCCGGGGCGGCAACGGGTTCGGCAACCGGGGCCGGAGCGACTTGCGGTTCTTCCTTATTGCCGCAAGCGGCCAGAGCAAAGGCAACCAGGGCGGCAACGAGAATGGACTTAGTCATGGGTGGGTATCCTTATCGACGAAAAGCTAGAGCAGCAGAAATAGTTAGACCAGAGCCTGCCTGATCAGCGGAAGATTATAACAAAAACCTTGGCGTCAAGTGTTCAATTGCTGTGTCGCCACATGGCGTTTGAATGCGAGCCCCAGGATGGGGTCGGGATCTGGCGCTCGACCCGTGCTCACAACCCGAGCGTCGTCGCGCTGACGGCTTCGCCGCCCTCGGTCCAGATATCTTCGAAACGGTTGATGTAGGCGCGGACTTCGTCCGCTTCGTCGAGCAGCAGCTTGCTGCGCGCCTGTTCGCGGTCGAAGCGGATCAGCGCGTGTCGGTCGTCGACGATCAGCATGTTGTCGCGCAGGCTGGCCAGGTGTTCCGGGGTTTGCAGCACCGTGGCGCGATGGCCGTAGATGCTCAGGAGTTTCAACAGTCCCGGTTCCTGCTGCCGTTGCAGTGGCGCGGCATTACGCACGACGATGCGCAGCGCGAGGCCGTGGCCGGTTGTCAGCAGGCGTTGCAGGTGGTCGAGACGACTGGGCGAACCGAAGCGCAGATTGGTCATGTCTTCGTCATAAACGGCTATCTTTTCGCCGGCCGAGGCCAGCAGCCGGTCGACGGCAGCGTGGTAGTCGTTCCAGGAGGTAATCAGTTCGCGAGCCATAGTGTTGAGTTTAACCGATTGATAGAATTCGCGCTTTTTCCGGGGTGAATCGTGCCGATCGGGATCGTCGAGTCGCTGGATCATGAGGCGAGGGGCATTGCCCGCCAGGAGGGCAAGGCCATTTTCATCGATGGCGCCCTGCCCGGCGAAATCGTCGAGTACGCCAGTTTTCGCAAAAAGCCGAATTACGAAATGGCGCATCTGGTCGCCGTGCAGCGTGCCTCGGTGGCTCGCGTCGAGCCGCGTTGCCCGCATTTCGGGGTGTGCGGTGGCTGCGCCATGCAGCATATGGATTCGGGGGCGCAGGTGGCGGCCAAGCAGCGGGTGCTGGAGGACAGCCTGTGGCATATCGGCCGGGTGCGCCCGGAAAACATCCTGCCGCCGATCCACGGTTCGCCCTGGGGCTACCGTCACCGGGCTCGTCTCGGCGTGCGCCGGGTGGAGAAGAAGGGCGGCATGCTGATCGGCTTCCACGAATGGCGCAGCAGCTATATCGCCGATATTCGCAGTTGTGCGATCCTGCCGCCGCACGTCTCGGACTTGCTGTTGCCGCTGCGCGAACTGTTCGCCGCCCTGTCCGTCGTCGAACGCCTGCCGCAAGTCGAAATCGCCGTTGGCGAGGCGTGTACGGCCCTGGTTCTGCGCCTGCTCCAACCCTTGACCCGGCGCGACGAGGAATTAGTGCGACAGTTCGCCGACCGTCACGGTGTGGTCATCTATCTACAAACGAAAGGGCCGGACAGCGCCACCCGCTTCCATCCGCTCGAAGGGGCGCGGTTGGCCTATTCGCTGCCGGAATTCGGCCTGGAGTTCGCCTTCCGGCCAACCGACTTCACACAGGTGAATCACGCGGTCAATCGCGTGCTGGTCCGCCATGCCCTGCGTTTGCTCGATCCCCAGCCTGGCGAGCGGATCGCCGACATGTTCTGCGGTCTGGGCAATTTCACGCTGCCGATTGCCCGGTCCGGGGCCGATGTGGTCGGCATCGAAGGCAGCGAGAGTCTGGTGCGCCGGGGGCGGGAAGCCGCCGCCGCGAACGGGCTGGCCGGCCAGGTCGAATTCGGCGTCGCCAATCTGTTCGCTTGCGATGAGGTGTCGCTGGCCGCGCTCGGCCATTTCGACAAGATGCTGATCGACCCGCCGCGCGAGGGGGCGATCGAGTTGATCAAGGCCCTCGGCCCCGCCGTGCCCCGGCGCATCGTCTATGTCTCCTGCAACCCGGCCACCCTGGCCCGCGATGCCGGCATGCTGGTGGCGGTCAAGGGCTACCGTTTCCGCGCGGCCGGCGCGGTGAACATGTTTCCACACACCGCCCACGTCGAATCCGTGGCCTTGTTCGAGCAGCCATGAAAAAAGGCGGCCAAGGCCGCCTTTCGCTCATTCAGTCATTCGCCGCCGCTCAATCGCGCTCGCCGGTGAAGGCCATGATCAGATTCAGCAGGTGAACGAAGATATTGAAGATGTCGAGATAAACGGCCAGCGTGGCGCTGACGTAATTGGTTTCGCCGCCCCGCACGATGCGGTTGATGTCGTACAGAAGATAAGCCGAGAAAATCAGCACGACCGCAGCCGAAATGGTCAGCGACAAGGCGGGAATTTGCAGGAAGATGTTGGCGACCATGGCCAGCAGCGCGACGATCACGCCGACGAACAGGAACTTGCCCATGTTGCTGAAATCGCGCTTGCTGACCGTGGCAATCCCGGCCATCGCGAAAAATACCGCGCCGGTGCCGCCAGCAGCCATTGTAATCATCGAAGTGCCATTGGAGAAACCAAGTGCAATCTGGAGAATCTGCGACAGCCACAGCCCCATGAAGAAGGTGAAAGCGAGCAGCAGGGCGACGCCCAGGCCACTGTTCTTGTTGCGCTCGATGCCCCACATGAAACCCCAAGCGATGCCGAGGAACAGCATGAAGGCCATGAACGGGCTGCCGGCGAGGAAGCTGAACTGCAACTGGATGCCGACCATGGCCCCGATCACCGTCGGGACCATGGAGAGGGCCAGCAGCATGTAGGTATTGCGCAGGACGCGGTTCTGACTCAGGGCCGGAACGACATGATCGAAAGTGGAGGGCTGTTGCGGCATGTTCATGCGATTAAATCCTTGCGAAGGGTTGACGATGGCCATAAGACTAGCGGACGGCCGCCAAAGTTTCAATTAATCCTCGGAAAAACAGTCGGTTAATGTATCCAGCCTTTATGCTATCATCCGCGCCTCCCTGGGGCTGTGGCAGAGCGGTTGAATGCACCGGTCTTGAAAACCGGCGTGCCGAAAGGCATCGTGAGTTCGAATCTCACCGGCCCCGCCAAGGGCGGCTGCCCATAACTGGAGGAAATCGCCGACTGGTGGGGGGCCGCTCAATCTAGCCGGGCGCGCAACGCGTCGGCCCAGCAATTGGGCGTTTCGTAGAGGCGGATGCGTTCGAGCCGCAGGTGGTTGCCGTAGGTATCGCGATAGACGGCATCGAGGCGCTCGAAGGCGATGCGGGCGAGGTTCTCGGCGGTCGGTACGCGGTCGAGGACGACCGTCTTGTGATCCGGCAGGCTGGCCAGGAAATCGATGATGGTGGTATCGCCGGCGAAGGCCAGAAAAGCATGGTCCCAGGCGTCCACCAGATGTTCTTTGGCCAGTTGCTTGACCTGCGAGAAATCCATCACCATGCCGTTGGCGGCATCGCCGGCCTTGTCGATGACGCTGCCGGAAAGGGTGATTTCAATGGCGTAGCGGTGCCCGTGCAGATGGCGGCACTGGCTCTTGTGATCGGGGATGCGATGCCCGGCATCGAATTCGAGGCGGCGGGTGATATGCATGATGGAGAGGCTCGACGAGGCGGTCGCGGATTATACAATGGGTCATGCTCACTACCGACGACCACCGCCGCGACAGTGCCGACCTGCGCTACGTCTATCCCGTCGTCTCGCGGCGGGCGGGCGGCGTCTCGATCGGTATCAATCTCAACATCAACAACGCCTGCAACTGGGCCTGCGTCTATTGCCAGGTCGACAATCTGCGGCGCGGCGGCCCGCCGCCCCTTGATCTGGCCCTGCTGGAGCGGGAGTTGGCGCAGTTTCTCGATGCCGCCATCAACGGCGATTTCATGGTCCGCACTGTGCCGCCCGCAGCGCGGCGCCTGATGGATGTGGCTTTTTCCGGCAACGGCGAGCCGACCAGTGCCGTTGAGTTCGCCGCTGCCGTCGACAGCGTCGGCCGGGTACTGGCGGGCTTTGGCCTGGGCGGCAAACTGATGTTGCGGCTGATTACCAACGGCAGCCTAGTGCATCGGCCGCAGGTGGCGGCCGGCATTCGCCGGCTGGGCGAACTGGGGGGCGAGGTCTGGTTCAAGCTGGACCGGGCGCAGCCCGAGGCCATGGCCGAGATCAACGGCGTGCCGCTGGCGCCGGCGAGAGTGGCGGCCAATCTTGCCCGCTGCGCTGCCTTGGCGCCGACCTGGGTACAGACCTGCTGGTTCGCCCTCGACGGTCGAGCGCCCGACGCGGCTGCCCGCACTGCTTATTGCGCCTTGCTGGCGCCGCTGGCCGGTCGATTGGCCGGCATTCACCTGTATGGCTTGGCGCGGCCGTCGCTGCAACCCTCTGCCGCTCGCCTGACGGCATTGCCGGCGGACGAGTTGGCTGGCTTCGCTGACGAAATTCAAGAAAAAACGGGCATCCGGGTACTCATTTCCCCTTGATGCCCGTGGCTGAAGGCAACGGCCCGTGCGGGCCGGCGTTCAGGCGGCCTTCTTGGCGTGGCTGCGCGCCGACTTCTTCAGCGACTTGAACAGATCCGGCTCCTGTGCCTTCAGGTATTCCAGAACTTCCCAGTCTTCGCGCTTGATCGACTTGATGTCGATGTGCTCGACGTGAACCAGGCGCAGCAGTTCGCGCACCGGCTTCGGCATGTTGCGGCCGCTTTCGTAGCGGGAACCGCCACTCTGCGTAACGCCGAGGGTGGACCAGAATTGCTGCTGGTTCAGGCCGAGCTTGCGGCGGATGTCACGGGCGTCGATTTTTTCGCCGGTCTTTACGGTAGGCATATGCGTTCTCCATGGAAAGATATTATGGGGTACCCAAGTATCCTAACAATCTATTACTTAGGTCATAGGTTGAAGTGTATATGTGATTATGACGCCGTGCAAGTGTGGGCGTCATATTTTTTGTGCCCGCGTTTTCCGAAATGTGGGAAAAAGCCGGGAAGCCTTCTGGCAGCGTTATTTGCGAAAACTGATGGTCGCTGATCGACCGCCTCGTGGGAAGGAATTGAGAGCCGGATATTGAAGAGCGACAGCAGGAACTGGCCGGAAGACAGCGCGGCCTGAGTTGGTCGGCCCGGTGGTTGGCGGCGGTGAAGGCGGGCGGCCGGAGCCGGCATGGTAGACTGGAGCCCTTTCGTCTGCTTCTTGGCGCTTCATGTCCGGCAATACCTTTGGCACTCTATTCACGGTAACTTCCTTCGGCGAATCGCATGGACCGGCCATCGGCTGCGTTGTCGACGGTTGCCCGCCGGGCCTGGAAATCAGCGAGGCCGACATCCAGATTGAGCTGGACCGGCGCAAGCCCGGCACCTCGCGGCACGTCACCCAGCGGCGCGAGCCGGATAGCGTCGAAATTCTCTCCGGCGTTTTTGATGGGCGGACGACCGGCACGCCGATCGCGCTGCTGATCCGCAACCAGGATCAGCGCAGCAAGGATTATGGCGACATCGCCACGACTTTCCGGCCCGGTCATGCCGATTACGCCTATACCCAGAAATACGGTTTTCGCGACTACCGGGGCGGCGGCCGTTCGTCGGCGCGCGAGACGGCGGTACGCGTCGCGGCCGGCGCGATTGCCCGCAAGTGGCTGCGGCAACATTACGGCGTCGAAATTCGGGGCTGGATGAGCGCGCTTGGGCCGCTCGAGATTCCCTTCGTGTCGGCCGCCGAGATTGACGGCAACGCCTTCTTCGCGCCCAATGCCGGGATTGTGCCGCAACTCGAGGAATACATGGACCAGTTGCGCAAGTCGCTCGATTCGGTCGGCGCCCGCATCACCGTTACCGCCAACGGCGTGCCGCCGGGTTGGGGCGAGCCGGTCTACGATCGTCTCGATGCCGACATTGCCCACGCGATGATGGGCATCAATGCGGTCAAGGGCGTCGAGATTGGCGCCGGCTTCGCCGCGGTGGCCCAGCGTGGCAGCGAGCACGGCGACGAGATGACGCCGCAGGGTTTTCTCGGCAACCACGCCGGCGGTGTGCTGGGCGGCATTTCGACCGGCCAGGAGATCGTCGTCAACATCGCCATCAAGCCGACCCCATCGATTGCCCTGCCGCGGCGCTCGGTCGATCTGGCGGGACGGTCGGTCGAGGTAGCGACCGAGGGGCGCCACGACCCCTGCGTTGGCATCCGGGCGACGCCGATCGCCGAGGCGATGCTGGCGCTGGTGCTGATTGATCATGCCCTGCACCATCGCGCACAATGCGGTGATGTCGTCTGTGCGACGCCGCGCATACCGGGTATCCGCCCGTAAGGTTTTCAATCTTTCCGCCATCCGGGTGGAACTGTCGTTAGAGGGAGAGCAGCTATGAAAGTGGATCACCACGATCTTTATCAGGATTTTCCGGAAATGAAGGACGCCATTGATGTCCTCAAATCCGGCAACGCGCATTTCGCCCAGCTTTTTGCCTCCTACAATCGCCTGACCGGCAAGGTGGAGGACCTGGAGGAGCATGACATGCCGGTCGCCGACTTCACGCTGGAAGACATGAAGAAGCAACGCGTCAAGCTCAAGGACGAGCTGTATCACCTGATGCTGGCCTTCCGCGCCGGCCAGCAAGCCGCTTCTTGTTAGCCGGCGGTTTGCCGCACAAAACTTCGATCCATACGAGCCTGACAGGTCATTGTTTCAATCTGAGCCTGTCTTGGCTCGCCGTTTTGTGTGCCGCCTTGGTGAGCATGCCCGTGCTGGCGGAGGCGCAGAACAATCCGGGGTATGACCGCCCCGGTCTCGGCTTCTCGCCCGCCGTGCTGCAAGCCGGCGATTTCACGCTGGAACAGGAACTGCCCGGCTGGAGCCGCGCCAACGGCGTTTCACAGTACAGCGCCGATACCCTGCTGCGGTTGGGCGTCGGCCAGGCGCTGGAACTGCAACTCGGCACGGGCTGGAATCGGCTCAAAGAATCCGGTTTCGTCACGACCGGGCGTTCCGATACCTCGCTGGCCGTGAAATTCGCTCCCCAAACGACCGGCGACGTGAGTTGGGGATTGCTCGGCAGCGTCGAGTTCACCGATGGCGCGCGGGCATTTCGCGCCGGACGAAGCCAATATCTGCTGGGCGCCAGTGTCAGTTGGCAACGCAGCGAAAATCATGCGCTGGGCGTTTACGTAGAAGCGACGCATGGCGATAGCGACAATCAAATGCTGGCCGTCAACAGCAGCCACGCGCTGACGGGCACGCTGAGCCTGTACATGGAGGCGGCGGCGCAGCACCTCGACGGCATCGGCCACGGCAGCATGGGCGGCGCGGGCCTGGTCTGGCAAGTCACGCCGCGCGTGCAACTGGACATCGGCGTGCGTCATCGCCTGGGCGGCCATGCCGACACCTGGCAAGGCGGCGCCGGGTTTGCTGTTTATTTCGGTGATTGATAGACCAGCTACGGTCAACGCCCTATGTCCATCCGCCTACTCCTGATCGCCGCCGCCACTTTCTGGTCTGCGTATGCCTTTTCAATAGGCTTCGCGTCTTTTTCAAGCGAAATACCCGGTGTGTAGTTGTGGGAGTTGAGTGCCATTGAACACACTGGGGATGAATCCTTCAAAGAGGAAAAAGGGCTTCTTCAAGAGGGCGTCGAAGACAAAGACAATGAATTTATCCGGTACTGCGACGGCACACGATCCATTTATGTCGGCTCGTCAAAATCGCCGATCCGCTGCGAATCAAAACCCTTTGATGATCCCTACCGTATCTTCCTGGACAGTAGAGATAGCCGCCTTTCCGGCATCGCGTGGTGTCGAAGAAGCCGCTGCTGGATCGCGTCAAGCCGCTTCCTGTCTCTGCCGATGAAATTGCAAGGCTGCAAAAGATCGAGAAAGACTTGAAAGCGGCTTATGCCGCCGAAGCCAGTCGCAGCTTCAAGGAGGATTCCGATGCCCTCGCCGCTGCGGGGTATACGAGCACACCGACCTATACAGAAATGCAACGCGAGATCATCAAGACAGCGGCCTACCGGCCATACTGGGGCGCTCGGTACAAACTCCCGAGTCCGGGCGGCGCTATCTATATTTCCGCGCTCGGATTCATTCCATACCCTCAGGGCTGGGATATCCGGTATGCGGTTATCCGCGAGACCGAAGGCCGGCTTGAGCAAGTCGGCGAGATCGAAGGATGCATCGCAGGATTCCGCGATCTCGATGAAGATGGCGTGCCGGAAGTTTTCACGAGTCTGTGTGACAACTACGAGGGATCTGTGTACCGGTATTGGTCACTGATGCCGACCGTTCGCCCCGTTGTGGAGCGTTCGCAATAACGCCCATTCCGAAGCCCGTGCGGCGTATCTTTGACCGGGTTGATGTGGGCATCACCCATATGTCGTGGCGAAGGATCGGCGGAGGGTAGAACGCATCCGGTAAAATCGCTGGATGCATGTTTTGCCCTATTGGCGCCTGTCCGGCTACTACTTTTTCTACTTTGCTTTCATCGGCGCCTTCTCGCCCTACTTCGGGCTCTATCTTCAATCCCTGAATTTCTCGGCCTGGGACATCGGTCTTTTGATGTCGCAGATGCAGTTGATGCGCATGTTCGGCCCCAATCTCTGGGGCTGGTTGGCGGATCGCTACGGACACCGCACGGGGATCATCCGTCTGGCCGGGGTCATTGCCCTGGCCGGTTTTTCCGCCTTCTTCTGGCTCGACCGGCTGCCCGGCATGCTGCTGGCGATGGCGCTGCTAGCTTTCTTCTGGAGCGCCGCGCTGCCACTGGTCGAGATGCTGACCTTCGACCACTTGCGCGAAGAGCGCAACCGCTACAGTCGTATCCGCCTGTGGGGCTCGGTCGGCTTCATCGTTACGGTCATGGGCGCTGGCGCCTTGCTCGATCGGGTGGCGCCGTCCGGTGTGCTGTGGGTGTGCTGGGGCATTCTGCTTGGCATCCTGGCCTGCGCGCTGGTCTTGCCGGAGACGCCCGCGTCACCGCCGCAACGCGAGGCGCCGCCGATCATGGCGATTCTGCGCCAGCCGCGCGTCGCCGCGCTGATGGCGGCGTGTTTCGCGATGTCGGCCGCGCATGGGGCGTTCTACGTCTTCTATTCGATCCATCTGGCGGCCAATGGCTATAGCCGGACAGCGGTTGGCCTGTTGTGGTCGCTCGGGGTGCTGGCCGAAATCGGCGTTTTCCTGGCCATGGGGCGCTTGGCCCGCCGCTATTCCTTGCGTGCCATCCTGCTCGCCTGTTTTGCCGCCGCCGTGCTGCGTTTTTTGCTGATGGGCTGGGGTGTCGCTTCGGTTGGCGCGATGGTGTTCGTGCAATTGCTGCATGGGCTGACTTTCGGCGCTTACCACGCTTCAGCCATCTCCGCCGTCCATGCCTGGTTTCCAGGACGGGCGCAGGGACGCGGGCAGGCGCTCTATTCGAGCCTGTCTTTTGGCGCTGGCGGCCTGCTCGGCGCATTGATCAGCGGCCAGACCTGGGATGACTGGGGGGCGGGCTGGACATTCACGCTGGCCGCCCTGTTCGGATTGCTCGGTTTCCTGCTGGTCTGGGGCTGGGTGCGGGAGCCGGCGGATGCTCGTCCGGCGGACGGAAAAGACGCCGATCCTGTGCGATAATTTGTTGTTTTACGGCCTCTCATACAGCATTTCATGGCGCAGACACTTTACGACAAGCTTTGGGAAAACCACGTCGTCCATCAGGAACCCGACGGCACGGCCTTGCTCTATATCGACCGGCATCTGGTGCATGAGGTGACCAGTCCGCAGGCCTTCGAGGGCCTGAAAATGGCCGGCCGCAAACCGTGGCGGATCAGTTCCATCGTCGCCACGGCCGACCACAACACGCCGACCGACCATTGGGACGAGGGCATCAAAGACCCGGTGTCACGCCAGCAGGTCGAGACGCTCGACGCCAACATCAAGAGCGTCGGAGCGCTGGCCTACTTCCCCTTCCGCGATCCCCGGCAGGGCATCGTGCACGTTGTCGGGCCGGAAAATGGAGCGACGCTGCCGGGCATGACCGTCGTCTGCGGCGATTCGCATACCTCGACGCACGGCGCGTTCGCCTGCCTGGCACACGGCATCGGCACTTCCGAGGTTGAGCACGTGCTGGCGACGCAATGCCTGTTGCAGAAAAAATCCAAAACCATGCTGATTGCTGTCGACGGCAAGCTCGGCAAGGGCGTCACCGCCAAGGACGTGGCCCTGGCGATCATCGGCGTCATCGGCACGGCGGGCGGCACCGGCTACGCCATCGAGTTCGCCGGCAGCGCCATTCGCGGCCTGTCGATGGAAGGGCGCATGACCCTGTGCAATATGGCCATCGAAGGCGGCGCACGGATGGGCTTCGTCGCCGTCGACGACACGACCATCAATTATTTGAAGGGCCGTCCCTTCTCGCCGACGGGCGAAATCTGGGATAAAGCCGTGGCCTATTGGCGCACGCTGCATTCCGATGCTGGCGCTCACTTTGACCGCACTATTACCCTGCGCGCCGAGGATATCCGGCCGCAAGTCACCTGGGGCACCTCGCCCGAAATGGTCGTCGCGATCGATGGCCTGGTGCCCGACCCGGCGAAAGAGTCCGATCCAGTCAGGCGCGAGGGTATAGAACGCGCCCTGCAATACATGGGCCTCTCGCCCAATACGCCGATGCAGAAAATCGCCATCGACAAGGTGTTCATCGGCTCCTGCACCAACTCCCGCATCGAGGATCTGCGCCAGGCGGCGGTCGTGCTCAAGGGCCGCCACATAGCGGCCAACGTCAAGCTGGCGCTGGCCGTGCCGGGTTCCGGGCTGGTCAAACGGCAGGCCGAGGCCGAGGGGCTGGACAAGATTTTCATCGCCGCCGGTTTTGAATGGCGCGAGCCGGGCTGCTCCATGTGTCTGGCGATGAATGCCGACCGTCTGGAGCCGGGCGAGCGCTGCGCCTCGACCTCCAACCGCAATTTTGAAGGGCGGCAGGGATCGGGTGGGCGCACCCATCTGCTCAGTCCGGCGATGGCGGCGGCGGCGGCGGTTGCCGGCCGCTTTGCCGACGTGCGCGAAGTTTTGTGAGGAGAGCCGTGATGATTGGTCGCATAGCCATTCTCCTGCTGGCGCTGGGCCTGACCGCCTGCAACACGGCGGAGGGCGTCAAGAAGGATGCCGAGATCGGCGTCGAAAAAACCGGCGAAGCCCTGCACAAAGGCGGCGAGGCCGTCGGCCAGGCGGTCAAGAAGGGCGGCGAAGCCGTGGGCGAAGCATTGAAAAAGAGCGGCGAGGCCGTACAGAGGGCGGTGGAATAATGGAAAAATTTGTTCGTCTGGATGGGCTGGTCGCGCCGCTCGACCGCAATAACGTCGACACAGACGCCATCATCCCCAAGCAATTCTTGAAGTCGATCAAGCGCTCCGGCTTCGGCCCCAACGCCTTCGACGAATGGCGCTATATGGATGTCGGGCAACCGGGACAGGATTGCACGGGTCGCCCGAAAAATCCCAATTTCGTGCTCAACCAGCCGCGCTACCAGGGGGCCGAAATCCTGCTGACCCGCGCCAATTTCGGCTGCGGCAGCTCACGCGAACACGCGCCCTGGGCGCTGCTCGATTTCGGCTTCAAGGCCATTTTGGCCGAATCCTTCGCCGATATTTTCTTCAACAACTGCTTCAAGAACGGCGTGTTGCCCATCGTGCTGCCGGCCGGCGAAATCGAGGCGCTGTTCCGCCAGATCGAGACGACGCCCGGCTACAAGCTGGTCGTCGACCTGCCGGCGCAAGCGGTAGTCCGCCCGGACGGCCACGGCATACCGTTTGTGATCGACGCCTTCCGCAAGGAGTGTTTGCTGAATGGTTGGGATGACATCGGTTTGACCTTGCGCCACGCCGACAAAATCAAGGCCTTCGAGGAGAAGCGCAGGGTTGAACAGCCTTGGCTGTTTGCACAATAAGAGTTGGAAATTTGCTTGCCTATCGTTTCATTGATCCAAGACACCTACAGGAGAATATATGGCTACAACACTGGTATCTCTTCGGGACTATGTAGGGAAATCCATTGGTGATATTTGCAGCAATGGGTTTTCGACGCCGACGCAGAACCATTGCGCCCATTTCGTGAGTCATGCCTTGGGCATTCAATTGGGTATGCTGTGCGGCGATATGGCATGGGAAACCCGAAAGACCGGCGCTTCCATTCGTTGCGATGAGCTTTATAACCGGTTAGTGTCCAAAGGCGAGTGGGAGGACAAGCCCGTCTTTGCCGATGGACTGCTCATCTTCGTAACCTCGGCGGCCAATGTCCGGAATGGCGTCATGGCCAACCACCCTAGAAAGCATGTCGGAATTCACTTTGGCGGCCAAGTATTCAACTTCTCCAACAGCCAGAGCCAAGTTGTCGCCGATCAGTCGGTCGAAGCATTTCATAACAAATTCAAGCGCAGCTATGGCGGCCAGGATATTTCCCTGTTCTTTGGGGTGGCCCCATGAGAAGGCTTCGCTGGGTTTCATTTTGGGTGACTAGTACACTGGTCGTTGCGGCAACAGGCCCGGTGCTGGCAAAAGATGAGCCGGTCAAGCCTGAAATGCCCTATGAGACTGCCAGCAGGCTTCTTGACCGCCCTGGGCAGGCGGAAGGAGAACTGAACGACCATGACCCTGATGCGACAACCGAGGCGCTACGTGCATTGTTTGCAGTGTCCAACGCCGAGCTCCCCGCGCGCTCTTCCTGCCAAGGGCACTATGGGCCGCAAAAAGCAACCGTGAAAGACATGCTGGCCATGTGGATGTCGAACCTGAACCACGGGAAAAACGTGATCAAGGGCAACTGCCAATCCGGGCAATGCGCTGTGCGTATTGCTCATTCGGCGGAAGAAGACGTTTTTTCGGCCACCATCGTTTTCAACAAAATACGAGGCAAGGCTAGTGTTCCCACAATGCAATGCGTGATGACCCCGTAGCGCGTAGGTTGGGCTTCATGTTGGGCATCGTTGCGCTTCTCCCAATCTGCATGCTCTATTGATAAATGCTGGCCTCTATAGTTGTTCTAGTCAGTCGCGCCAACACACCGTTTAACCCAGGAGATATTTGATGAAAATTTGTGTTCTGCCGGGCGACGGCATCGGTCCGGAAATCACAGCTGAGGCGGTGTGTGTGTTGAAGGCGCTGGGCCTCAAGTTCGAGATGGAAGAGGCGCTGCTCGGTGGTTGCGCCGTCGATGCGGCCGGCGATCCCTATCCCGAGGCGACCCGCAGGCTGGCGCGCGAGGCCGATGCGGTGCTGCTCGGCGCCGTCGGCGGCCCCCAGTGGGACGCGCTGCCGCGTGAGAAGCGGCCGGAGCGTGGTTTGCTCGGCATCCGCAAGGATCTGAACCTGTTCGCCAATCTGCGCCCGGCCATCCTTTACCCGGAACTGGCCAATGCCTCGACGCTGAAGCCGGAAATCGTCGCCGGGCTGGATATTCTGATCGTCCGCGAACTGACCGGCGACATCTATTTCGGCCAGCCGCGCGGCGTGCGCGAGGAGAACGGCGAGCGCATCGGCTTCAACACCATGGTCTACAGCGAGTCGGAAATCCGTCGCATCGGCCATGTCGCCTTCCAGGCCGCGCAAAAGCGCAACAAAAAGTTGTGCTCGGTGGACAAGATGAACGTGCTCGAATGCACCCAGTTGTGGCGCGACGTGATGATCGAGATTGCCCACGACTATCCGGACGTCGAACTCAGCCACATGCTGGTCGACAACGCCGCGATGCAACTGGTCAAGGCGCCCAAGCAGTTCGACGTGATGGTCACCGGCAACATGTTCGGCGACATTTTGTCCGACGAGGCGTCGATGCTGACCGGTTCGATCGGTATGCTGCCGTCGGCCTCGCTCGATGACAAGAACAAGGGCCTGTACGAACCTTCGCACGGTTCGGCGCCGGACATCGCCGGTCAGGGTGTGGCCAATCCGCTGGCCACCATCCTGTCGGCGGCGATGATGCTGCGCTACACCTTCGGCCTGGAAGCCGAGGCGCTGTGCGTCGAAAACGCCGTCAAAACGGTGCTGGCGCAGGGCTATCGTACCGGCGACATCTACGAGCGCGGCACCAACAAGGTCGGCACGAAGGAAATGGGCGATGCCGTTTTGGCGGCGCTGGGGTAAACGGATCGTGGGGTTTGTGCGTTAATCATTGGGTTCACTTGGAGAGGAAGTCATGAAGAAGGTTGGTCTGGTCGGTTGGCGCGGCATGGTCGGTTCGGTGCTGATGCAGCGCATGGTCGAGGAGGGCGATTTCGCCCATATCGATCCGGTTTATTTCTCCACTTCCGCCGCCGGTAGCAAGGCGCCGGCGTTTGGCGGCAAGGAAGCGTCGCTGCCCTTGCTGGATGCGGCCAACATTGATGCGTTGAAGGCCTGCGAAATCATCATCACTTGCCAGGGCGGCGACTACACCAAGGAAGTCTTCCCCAAACTGCGCGCCGCCGGTTGGCACGGCCACTGGATCGACGCTGCCTCGGCGCTACGCATGGCCGACGACGCGGTGATCGTCCTCGACCCGGTCAACATGAACGTGATCAGGGATGCGCTGGCCAAGGGCGGCAAGAACTGGATCGGCGGCAACTGCACCGTCTCGCTGATGCTGATGGGTCTTGGCGGCCTGTTCCAGAACGATCTGGTTGAGTGGGCGACGTCGATGACCTACCAGGCGGCTTCCGGTGCCGGCGCGCAAAACATGCGCGAACTGATCGCGCAAATGGGTGTCATCCATGATTCGGTCAAGGATTTGCTGGCCGACCCGGCTTCGGCCATCCTCGACATCGATCGCAAGGTTGCCGAGACCATCCGTTCCGACGCCTTCCCGAAGAAGAATTTCCGCAATACGCCGCTGGCGGGTTCCTTGATCCCCTGGATCGACGTGCCGGTCGAGCACGGCCAGTCGAAGGAAGAATGGAAGGGCGGCGCCGAATGCAACAAGATTCTCGGCAAGCCGGCCTTCCGTAGCGCCGGCTCGATCCCCATCGATGGTCTGTGCGTGCGCATCGGCGCCATGCGCTGCCATAGCCAGGCGCTGACCATCAAGCTGAAGAAGGATGTGCCGCTCGACGAGATCAGCGACATGCTGGCCAAGGCCAATCCCTGGGCCAAGGTCGTGCCCAACGAGCGCGAGATTTCCGAACGCGAACTGACGCCCGCCGCTGTCACCGGCACGCTGACCGTGCCGGTCGGCCGTCTGCACAAGATGGCGATGGGGCCGGAGTATCTCGCTGCCTTCACCTGCGGCGATCAACTGCTGTGGGGCGCCGCCGAGCCGCTGCGGCGCATGCTGCGCATCCTGCTCGATGCCTGAATGCTTGCGCCGGATCCAAAAACCGGGGTTTCGGCCCCGTTTTTTCGTTTGTTGGCAATATGCAAAAAACCGTGTTTGAGAAGCGGGTTTAGCTTGCTTTGCTAAGTCCATGATGTTAATTTGAAAGTCCTAAAAACCGACGCTCAGGGTTTCGCTGTGAACGAAACGAATTGTTCAAAATTCAAGAAACACGCAGCTGCGCTCGCGGTCGCGTCCAGTCTGTCGCTGACTCCGTGGCTCGCTCAGGCGGCGGGCCTGGGGAAGATCACCATCCTCTCAGGCTTGGGGCAGCCGTTGCGCGCCGAGCTGGCGATCTCGGCCAGCCCCGACGAGTTGTCCGGCATGACGGCCCGTCTGGCGCCGCCGGAGGTATTCCGACAGGCCGGCGTCGAGTACGCCAACGTGCCGCAGGATTTGCACTTCGCGCTCGAAAAAAGACCGGGTGGCCAAGCGGTTGTCAAGGTCAGCTCGGTGAAACCGGTCAACGAGCCCTTCCTCGATTTCCTGGTCGAGTTGAATTGGCCGGCCGGGCGTCTGGTTCGTGAATACACCTTCCTCCTCGATCCGCCGGAGGTGGTCGTCAAGCAGGCGCAGCAGCGCGCGCCAGCGGTCGATACGCGCGTCGTCGAGACGGTTCGGGGCGGCAGCGCGAAGCCGGCCGCGGCTAGCGAGGATCCAGGCACCATCATGCCGCGCGGTTCTTCTCCATCGGCGACGCCGGCGCGGGTAGCCGAGACAGCGCCCAAGGGTGTGGCGAGTGGAGCGGCGAGCGGCCAGACGCGGGTCGTCAAACCGGGCGACACGCTGCGCAAGATCGCCAGCGAAATGCAGCACGAGGGCGTTTCCCTCGAACAGATGCTGGTGGGACTGTACCGCCATAATCCCGAGGCTTTCTCCGGCAACAACATGAACCGCCTGCGGGCGGGTGCCATCATCGGCCTGCCCGACCAGGAAACCGTTGCCGCCATTCCCGAGGCCGAGGCCAGGCGCGTGTTCAACACCCAGGCCAACGATTGGAACGCCTATCGTCGGAAGCTGGCGGCGGCCGCCGCCGCACAGCAGCCGAGCGAGGCGGATGCTAGCCAGACCAGCGGGGGCACGGTCAAGCCGCGCGTGGAAGACACGACCCCGCCGGCCGAACAAGCCAGGGATCAGGTCAAGGTTGCTCGTACCGACGCGGCCTCGGCCTCGGCGGCAGCCGGCAAGGCCGCCGCCGAGGCCGAGGCCGACCGCATCGCCCGCGACAAGGCGCTCAAGGAAGGACAGGAGCGCGTGGCAATGCTGGAGAGAAATGTCGCCGAACTCCAGAAATTGCTTGAGTTCAAGAATCAACAACTGGCTGAGATGCAACAACAGGCGGCGCAGAAGGAAACGGCAAAACCTGTTGAACCGCCGAAACCAGTCGAGTCGGCGCCGGTCGTCGAGCCGCCCAAGGTAGAGGAAGTGCCGCCGGTCGCTGAAACGGCGCCGATGCCCGATACCACCACCGAGACGCCGGAAGTCGTTGCCCCGGTGGCGCCGCCGGAGCCACCCAAGGAACAACCAAAGCCCAAGACTCCGCCGCCGACGCCAGAGCCGGAACCCGAGCCCGAGCCTGATTTGCTCGATTCCGTTTTCGGCGATCCGCTGCTGCTAGCCGGCGGCGCTGGCGCCCTTGCCGCCCTGCTGGCTGGCGGCTATTTCTTCTATCGCCGTCGGCGCGTCGACGATTCGACCTTGCAAGCCGCATCCACGCCGGCCCTTTCCAGTCTCGGCCCGAACTCGGTGTTTCGCATGACCGGCGGCCAGAGCATCGATACCGGCAATGCGCCGCCGCAGACCGGCGACTTCAGCCAGACCGGGCCGGGCACCATCGATACCGACGAGGTCGATCCGGTTGCCGAGGCCGATGTATACATGGCCTACGGCCGCGACACCCAGGCCGAGGAAATTCTGCTCGAAGCACTGCAAAAGGATCCGCAACGCCTGGCGATCCATGTCAAGCTGCTGGAAATCTATGCCAACCGGCGCAGCATCAAGCAGTTCGAGACCTTGGCCAGCGAGCTGTACGCGCAGACCGGCGGCGCTGGCCCCGAGTGGGAGAAGGTGGCTACCCTTGGCGCTAGTCTCGATCCGCAGAATCCGCTGTATTCGGGGGCTGCAGCCAAGGCCCCGGCCTTCGATGCCAATGCGCCGATGGCGGCGGCGCCTGCCGATACCGGCCGGACGACGGTAGCCATGGCGGCCGGCGCGTTGGCGCAGATGGCTGCGGCGGGCGGCCCCGCCGAACCGAGCAGACCGGCCCCTGTTGAGGAGGAAGAGGAGCGCGACACACTGGTGCTCGGTCAGCCGCTATTGGCCGAGCCGCCGGCAACGGTGCAGCCGGAGCCGTTTGAGGAACAACCGGTCGATCTGAACAGTCTTGATTTCGATCTCGGTGTTCCCCAGGCCGGGGCGAGGCCAGTGCTCGGCGCCGTTACGGAAACGCCGGCGGCAACCCGCGATGACGACGTGGCCCTGGATTTCGACATATCCGGTGACGTGCCGCTGGAAGCGGCCGCGACCGTGGTTGGCGACCTGCGCCTGCCCGACCGGGATTCCGACAAGATTGCTTCTGCCTTCGGCGGGTCGGCCGCAACGCGGTCCGGGAGCAATGATGGCGGCGGTCACGATTTCTCGGCCGCCGGTACGCTGGTCATGCCGCCGCAGAAGAATGACATCGGCCTCCCCATGGAAGTGGCGGTCAGCACTTTCGTCGGTGACGAAGAGAAGGCAAAGGAGCCGGCGAAGGCGACTGCATCGGTCCGGCCAGCAGCCGATCTTGATGCCGCGGTAGCGACGACCGCTGTCAACCCCGTATCTGGCGGTTTTGACATGGCGGCGCAAATCGACACCCTGTCCGGCGAACTCGGCGACGCGACCTTGATTGCTCCCGAGCCCTTCGTTGCCGACTTCGGGCGCGACGACCAGAAAATGGTCGAGACCATGCTCAGTCCGGCGACCGATGCCGATGGCGTCGAGTTCGACGTCAGCCTGACCGATTCGGTCTTCCTCGGAGAGCCGATGGTGCCGCCGGAGTTCGACATCGGTTCGATCAATCTCGACCTGGCTGCTGCTCCGGCATCGGCCCCCGCAGCGCCGGCCCGCGATACGCAGTGGGAAGAGGTGAACACCAAGTTCGACCTGGCCAAGGCCTATGAAGAAATGGGCGATCTCGAGGGCGCCCGCGAGTTGCTGCAGGAAGTGCTGGCCGAAGGCTCGCCAGAGCTTGTCGAGCAGGCCAAGGCGGTTCTGGCCCGCATAGGCGAGTAGAATCGCGGCTTGCGAACGGCACATGGCCCCGCGAGGGGCCATGTGTGTTTTGGGAGTCCGCTTTTGCACCCATCCTGTGCCCTGATCGTCTGGCTGGCCGCCGTGCTGGCCTTGCCAGTCCTCGGCTATGTCGGCTTGCTGGCGCTGGCGGCCGTACTGCTGCTGGCCGGCGGCGGCCTGCTGCGCCCGTGGTGGAATATGCTCCGCCGCGCCCGCTGGCTGCTGCTGACGCTGTGGCTGATCCTGACCTACAACGTGCCCGGCGAAGCCTTTAGCGACCTGCCCTGGGCGCCAACCTATGAAGGCATCGCCGACGCCAACCTGCATGCCTTGCGGCTGATCGTCATGCTCGGCTGTCTGGCCTGGCTATTCCAGCGCCTCGGTCGCGACGGCCTGGTCAGCGCCCTGTGGGGGCTGCTTCAGCCTTGCCGCGCCCTCGGCCTCGATACCGAGCGCCTGGTCGTCCGCCTGTCGCTGGTGCTCGACAAGCTGCAAACGGAGCAGGAAAAAGGCGCCTGGCGACGCATGCTCTGGGATGCAGCGTTGCCGGCCGAAGGGCCGGCATCGCTGCATCTGGCGCTGCCGCGCTGGGCCATGCGCGACTCCCTGCTCGCCGGCCTGGTCGCGGCCGGGCTGCTAGCGGTGCTGTGCGCATGAGAATCGCGCTCGGCATCGAGTATGGCGGCGGCGCCTTTCGCGGCTGGCAGAGCCAGGCCGGTGGCGGCACCGTGCAGGATGCGCTGGAGGCGGCGCTGGCCGCCATCGCCGGCCAGCGCGTCGGTACCCTGTGCGCTGGGCGGACCGATGCCGGCGTGCATGCGACGCAGCAGGTCGTGCATCTCGATGCGCCGGTCGAGCGGCCGCTCAGCGCCTGGGTACGTGGCGTCAATACGCATCTGCCGGAAGGCGTCGCGGTGCGCTGGGCGCAGCCGGTGGACAGCGCATTCCATGCCCGTTTCAGTGCCCATGCCCGGCGCTATCGCTACCTGCTGCTCAATCGGCCGCAGCGGCCCGGTTTGTGGCAGGGACGGGTCGGCTGGTTCCATCTGCCCCTCGATCTGGCCGCGATGCAGGCGGCCTGCGCCGCACTGCCCGGCGAACACGACTTCTCTGCCTTTCGCGCCGCCGGCTGCCAGGCCAAATCGCCGGTTAAACTGATGCGCCATGCCACGGTACGCCAATGCGGCTCGCTGTTCGTCTTCGATTTCGAGGCCTCGGCCTTTCTGCATCATATGGTGCGTAACTTGGTCGGCACCCTGGTCTATATCGGCAAGGGCGCCCAACCGCCGGCCTGGATCGGCGAGTTGCTGCAGATGAAAGACCGCCGGCTGGCGGCGCCGACCTTCTCGCCAGCCGGCCTGTATTTCCGCGGACCGGTCTACGAGTCGCAATGGGATCTGCCGGAACCGGCCGACGACGTATTTGATGGATTGTTATGAAAACCCGTATCAAAATTTGCGGCTTGACCCGTGAAGCGGATGTCGATGCCGCTGTTGCCGCCGGTGCCGACGCTATCGGCTTCGTTTTCTACCCGTCCAGTCCGCGCTACGTGACGCCGCAGCGGGCGGCCGAGCTGGCGCGGCGGATTCCGCCCTTCATCGATGCCGTCGGCCTGTTCGTCAATGCCTCCGTGGAGGCGGTTGCCGCCACCTGCGCGGCGGTGCCGCTCAACCTCTTGCAGTTCCACGGCGACGAGGACGCAGCGTATTGCCGTCAATTTTCAAGACCTTGGCTGCGCGCGGCGCGGGTGAGGCCGGGGCTTGATCTGGTAGAATTCGCGCGCTCCTTTCCCGATGCCCGGGGATTGTTGCTGGATGCCTTCGTCGACGGTTATGGCGGCGGCGGTCATGTTTTCGACTGGACGCTGATTCCGCCGGATCTGCCCGGCTTTCTGGTGCTGTCCGGCGGCCTGACGGCGGCCAATGTCGGCGACGCCATCCGGCGCACGCGGCCGGTGGCGGTGGATGTTTCCTCCGGCGTTGAAGCGGGCAAGGGCATCAAGGATCACGACAAAATCGCCGCCTTCGTCGCGGCAGTACGGAAAGCCGATGAGTCACTATAACTTCCCCGACGCCAAGGGCCATTTCGGTCCCTATGGCGGCGTTTTTGTTGCCGAGACGCTGTTCGGCGCGCTCGACGAGCTGAAGGCAGCCTATGCCGAGGCCCAGGCCGATCCGGCTTTTCGCGCCGAATACGAGTACGAGTTGAAGCATTTCGTCGGCCGGCCGTCGCCGATCTACCACGCCAAGCGCCTGTCCGGGATGCTGGGCGGGGCGCAGATCTATCTCAAGCGCGAGGATCTGAATCACACCGGCGCCCACAAAGTGAACAACTGCATCGGCCAGGCCCTGCTCGCCAAGCGCATGGGTAAGCCGCGCGTCATCGCCGAGACCGGCGCTGGTCAGCACGGTGTTGCCACGGCCACCGTGGCTGCCCGCTACGGTTTCGAATGTGTTGTCTACATGGGCGCCGAGGATGTTCGCCGTCAGGCGGCCAACGTCTATCGCATGAAGCTCTTGGGCGCCAAAGTCGTACCCGTCGAGTCCGGCTCGAAGACGCTGAAGGATGCGCTGAACGAGGCGATGCGCGACTGGGTCACGAATATCCACAACACCTTCTACATCATCGGCACGGTCGCCGGTCCGCATCCCTACCCGATGCTGGTGCGCGACTTCCAGACGGTCATCGGCGAGGAATGCCTGGTGCAGATGCCCGAAATCGCCGGCCGCCAGCCGGATGCGGTGATCGCCGCGGTCGGCGGTGGTTCCAACGCGATGGGTATCTTCTATCCCTATATCGACGTGCCGGACGTTCGCCTGGTCGGCATCGAGGCGGCCGGTTCCGGCATCGCCAGCGGCAAACACGCCGCTTCGCTGACGGCTGGTGTGCCCGGCGTGTTGCACGGCAATCGCACCTATCTGCTGCAGGACGCGGACGGCCAGATCATCGACACGCACTCGATCTCCGCCGGCCTCGATTATCCGGGCGTTGGTCCCGAACACGCCTGGCTCAAGGATATCGGCCGCGCCGACTACGAGCCGATCGATGATGCCGAGGCACTCCAGGCCTTCCACGACCTGTGCCGCCTCGAAGGCATCATTCCGGCGCTGGAATCCAGCCATGCGCTGGCCTATGCGATGAAACTGGCGCCGACACTGGCCCAGGACAAGATTCTGCTGGTCAACCTCTCCGGTCGGGGTGACAAGGACATGCACACGGTGGCCGAACAATCCGGGATAGCCTTGTGATGTCAAGAATCCAGACCGTTTTCCAGCGCCTCGACGGTGCCGGCCGCAAGGCGCTGATTCCCTTCATTACCGCCGGCGATCCGGCCGCCGAGCTGACCGTGCCGCTGATGCAGGCGCTGGTCGCTGCCGGCGCCGACATCATCGAGCTTGGCGTGCCGTTTTCCGACCCGATGGCCGATGGCCCGACCATCCAGCGTGCCTCCGAGCGAGCCCTGATGCGTGGCATGAGCCTGCGCAAGGTGTTGCAATTGGTCAGTGCCTTCCGCGCCGTCGACGACAAGACGCCGGTGGTGCTGATGGGCTACGCCAACCCGATTGAGGCCATGGGCCTCGATGCCTTCGCCGAGAAGGCCGCTCAATCGGGCGTCGACGGTGTACTGGTGGTGGACTATCCGCCGGAGGAAGCGACTGAGTTCGGCGCCGCGATGAAGGCGCACGGCCTCGATCCGATCTTCCTTATCGCGCCGACCTCGACACCGGAGCGCATCGCCCAGGTGGCGGCCATCGCCAGCGGCTACGTCTATTACGTATCGTTGGCCGGCGTTACCGGCTCGGGTGCGCTCAACGTTGCCGCCGTCGCCGAGCGCCTGCCGGCCATTCGCCAGAAGGTCGGCCTGCCGGTCGGTGTCGGTTTCGGCATCCGCGACGCAGCGACTGCTGCGCGCATCGCCGGCTTTGCCGATGCCGTCGTCGTCGGCAGCCGGATTATTGAAGAAATCGAAAAATCGACCGCCGAAACCGCTTGTGCCAATGTCGAGGCGCTGGTCGCGGAACTCCGTCGCGGCATGGATGGTGGAAAATGAGGGTGAAAAAATGAGCTGGCTGACTAAACTGCTGCCCCCGAAAATCAAGCGCGAACAGAGCGGCCAACAGCGCCGTAGCCACCTGCCGGAGGGCCTGTGGAGCAAATGCCCGGCGTGCGAGGCGGTGCTCTACGCGACCGATCTGGCCAATAACCTGCAAGTCTGTCCGAAGTGTGGCCACCATCACCGCCTCAACGCCCGCCAGCGCCTCGACGTGTTGCTCGATGCCGAAGACCGCCACGAGATCGGGGCCGAGGTGATACCGGTCGACAGCCTGAAATTCAAGGATTCCAGGAAATATCCCGAGCGCCTGATGGAGGCCAACCGCAACACCGGCGAAAGCGATTCGCTGGTCGTGCTGCACGGGGCGATCAAGAGCAATCCAGTGGTCGCCGCTGCCTTCGAGTTCGACTTCATGGGCGGCTCGATGGGCTCGGTGCTCGGCGAGCGCTTTGTGCGCGGCGTGCAGGTCGCAGTCGAGCAGAAGATCCCCTTCATCTGTATCACCGCCTCGGGCGGCGCCCGCATGCAGGAAGGCCTGTTCTCGCTGATGCAGATGGCCAAGTGCACAGCGGCCCTGACCAAGCTGGCGGAAGTCGGCCAGCCCTACATTTCGATCCTGACCGACCCGACCATGGGCGGCGTTTCGGCCTCGTTCGCCTTCGTCGGCGACGTGGTCATCGCCGAGCCGAACGCCTTGATCGGCTTCGCCGGCCCACGTGTCATCGAGCAGACGGTGCGCGAGAAACTGCCGGCAGGCTTCCAGCGTTCCGAATTCCTGCTTGAGAAAGGCGCCATCGACATGATCGTCGACCGCCGCCAACTGCGCGACCAAGTGGCACGCACGCTGGCGCTGCTGCAGAAGCTGCCGGCTGCTGCCTGATAGAGCACGTTGTCGGTTGCTAGGCGTTAGGTACATCCGTATGGATCCATTGCTGGCTTTTCTGGCTTTTATTGCAGCAGTCGCTGCTGCTCCATTTTTGCTCTCATTTGTGGTTGCCCTTATCACCGAGCGAGAGGGAAAAGAGCGCCTCGGAAGCGTTCCGCCAATTCTTTTTTCCTTCTACCGTTTATTTATGGTGGTTATCTGCTATCTGCTATCTGCTATCTGCTTTCCGGTTTCGGCATATTGCTCTCGTTCTTCTATGATGTACGGATGCTCGCCAACTTTCAGTCCGTTAATCTGATAGCCTTGGTGTGGATTTATGCTTTGGTTTGTCATATGGCCATGTCCTTGGCTTGGGTCGTTAACCGCAAACTACCAAAAGCTTTGCCCATCTCTGGCAGTGTGGCTGTTGTAGCTGGCCTTTTTGTTGTTCCCGTCTCGGTGTTCATTCGATCAGGGTCTATTTCCTTAGGCGCAGCTTCGAGATTTTTGCTTTTGGAAGTTCTCTGTGTCCTGCCTTGCCTGCTTCTCGCTATCTACTTGGTACGGTTTCACCTCGGGGGTATGAAAAAGGATGCTTTCACCAAGCAAGTAGTTGCAGGTTAGCGTGAAAGAACGCCCGTTACCCTGCAAGCGTCCTACCTCCGTCATTCCCGCGAAAGCGGGAATCCAGCGACTCACCGCCCCGCGTAGCGGGGTATTCGGTGATGGTAAAGACAAAGACGCTGGATTCCCGCTAGAAACACGCGGGAATGACGGAGAGGACGGCGGACGGCATCTCTCTGTTCACACCTGAATGTCAATGACGCTTAACGATTGGCTGCTTCACCTCGAAGCCCTGCATCCCAAGGGACAGGCCGGCATTGAACTCGGCCTCGAACGCATCCGTGCGGTCAAAACGCGGCTCGGGCAGAGGCAGCACTGCCCGGTGATCACGGTCGGCGGCACCAACGGCAAAGGCTCGACCTGCGCTTATCTGGAAAACATCCTCGGCAAGGCCGGCTACCGGGTCGGCTGCTATACCTCGCCGCACCTGCTGACCTACAACGAACGGGTCCGCATCAATGGTGTTCCGGTTGGTGATGACGTGTTGTGCGCCGCGTTTGAAAAAGTCGAGGCGGCGCGCCAGGCAAGTGGTACGGCGCTGACCTATTTCGAGTTTGGCACGCTGGCCGCCTGGGAAATCTTCGCTGCTGCCGGCATCGAGGTGGCGGTGCTGGAAGTCGGCCTCGGTGGACGGCTCGATGCCGTCAATGTCTACGAACCGGATGTCGCCATCGCCACCACTGTGGCGCTCGATCATACCGACTGGCTGGGTTCTGACCGCGAGGCGATCGGCTTCGAGAAAGCCGGTATCTACCGCGCCGGCAAGCCGGCTCTGTGCGCCGATCCAGACCCGCCGCAAAGCCTGCTCACGCATGCGGCGACCATCGGTGCCGACCTGCGCTTGCTCGGCCGCGATTTCGGCTTTGCCCGGCCGGCGGCCGATACTGCCGAGAGCCGCTTGCAATGGCGCTGGTGGTGCCGCAGCGGTAACCGGGTGCTCAAGCGTTCGCTGGCCTACCCTGGCCTGCGCGGCCCGACGCAGTTGTCCAATGCGACGGTTGCGCTGGCGGCGCTGGAGGCCATTGCCGACAAGCTGCCGGTGACCATGCAGGCCATCCGTCCGGGGCTGATTGAGACCGAGCTGGCCGGCCGCTTTCAGGTCGTGCCCGGCAAGCCGGCGATTGTCCTCGACGTTGGCCACAATCCGCAGGCGATCAAGGTGCTGGCCGACAACCTGGGTAGCATGGGTTTCTTCGAGCGCACCCACGCGGTGGTCGGCATGCTCGCCGACAAAGATATCGCCGGCGCGCTGGCGGCATTGCGCGGCCGTATCGACGTCTGGCACGCGGCGACACTGGGCGGGCCGCGCGGTACGCCGGCGGAAAAGCTGGCCTCCATCATCGCCGCCGGCGGACTCGGCGGCGAGGTCGTCTGCCATCCATCGGCTACCGCAGCGATGCAGGCGGCCAAAGGGCAGGCCGACGAAAGTGATAGAATCCTAGTCTTTGGTTCGTTCTACACAGTGGCCGAGGCGCTCTCGGCGCTGCGCCGGAAAACCTGATTCATGGAAGACAACGACGCCCAGTTGCAACTCGAAAAGCGCGCCCGCCGCCGGCTGGTGGGTGCCGTCGCCTTCGTTTCGGTCGTCGCCATGGTGTTGCCGATGGTCATGGATCACGAGCCGCGCCAAGCCATGCAGGATGTCGAAATCCGCATTCCCGGCCAGGACGAAAAGCCGTTCGCGCCGCGCTTCGCCGCCGAACCGGTCGAGCGTCCGGTTCCGCCTGCCCGCCCGGCCGAAGCGCCGGCCCCGGCTGCCAAGCCGGATATCCAGCCGAACACCCGAGTGCTCGATGTGGTCCGTGACAAGGACGACGACAAGTCGGCCGCCAAGACACCGGAAAAGCCCACGGCCAAGCCGGTGGAAAAGGCACCGGAGAAGCCAGCGGCCAAGCCGGCCGATAAACCAGCTGAAAAGCCAGTGGATAAAGCCGACGACGAAGCCCGCCGCGCCGCCGCCATCCTCGCCGGCCAGACGGGTGACGCGCCGCCGGCCGGGAATTCCGGTGAATACCTGGTGCTGATCGGTGCCTTCGCCAACGAAGCCAATGTGCAGAATCTGAAGACCAAGCTCGGCGAGCTAGGCATCAAGGTGTACAGCGAGCCGCTGGATACGCCGCAGGGCCGCAAGACGCGCGTGCGCGCCGGCCCCTTCGCCGGCCGTGAGGCTGCCGAGAAGGCGCTGGCCAAGATGCAGAAAATCGGTGTTTCAGGCGTCGTCGCGCCGCGCCAATGACAGTTTTCGACTACGTGACCATCGCGGTGATCGGCTTTTCCCTGGTATTCGGATTGTGGCGCGGCGTGATCGGCGAGATGGTCGCCCTGCTGGCCTGGGTCGTCGGTATTCTCGCCGCCATCGAATTCGGTGAAGAGACCGGCCAGGCCTTCCTGGCCGGCGTCGCCGACCCAGCGATGCGCGCGCTCGGCGGCTGCGTGCTGGTCTTTCTCGGCGTGCTGCTGGCCATGTCCCTGGTCCGGCTGGCCGTGCGCGGCATGGTCAAGGCGCTTGGCCTGACCGTCTCGGACCGGTTGCTCGGCATGGCCTTCGGGCTGGCGCGCGGCGTATTGGTGATGATGATCCTGGTCGGTTTGGGCGGCATGACTGCGGCGCCGAAACAGGATTGGTGGCGGAGGGCGGCGCTGGCGCCGCCGTTGGAGACCGCCGTGTTGCTCGCCCGGCAATGGTTGCCGGACGATCTGGCAAAACGGATTCGATTCAGTTAGGTAGGAAACTTTATGTGCGGGATTCTCGGGGTCATGGCCAACACGCCGGTCAACCAGTTGCTCTATGACGGCCTGATGGTGCTCCAGCACCGCGGCCAGGACGCGGCCGGGATCGCCACGGCCGAAGGCAATACCTTCCATCTGCACAAGGGGCCGGGGCTGGTGCGCGACGTTTTTCGCACCCGCAACATGCGCGCCTTGCCGGGCAATTGGGGCATCGGTCACGTCCGCTACCCGACCGCCGGCTCGGCCTACAACTTCGCCGAGGCGCAACCTTTCTACGTCAATTCGCCCTTCGGCATCGTGCTCGGCCACAACGGCAACCTGACCAATGCCGAGCAGTTGAAGGAGCAGATGTTCCGCCTCGACCGCCGGCACATCAATACCAATTCCGATTCCGAAGTGTTGCTCAACGTGCTGGCGCATGAGTTGCAAGCTGCAGCGCACGGTTACGAGCTGGACGTGGACAGCATCTTCCAGGCGGTGGCCGGCGTCCATCGCCGTTGCCGCGGCGCCTACGCCGTCGTCGCCCTGATCGCCGGCTACGGCCTGTTGGCCTTCCGCGACCCGCACGGCATTCGGCCGCTGGTGTACGGCGAGAACCAGACCGAGCAGGGGATGGAATACCTCGTCGCTTCCGAATCGGTCGCCCTTGATACTCTTGGTTTCCAGGTGGTGCGCGACATCGAGCCGGGCGAGGCGGTATTCGTCGACCTCAACCACCAGTTGCACAGCCGCCAGTGCGCGCAGCAGCCGATGTATGCGCCGTGCATCTTCGAATACGTCTATCTCGCCCGCCCGGATACCGTGATCGACGGTGTCTCGGTCTACGAGTCGCGCCTGGCGATGGGCGAACTGCTGGCCGAGAAGATCCGCGCCAACATTCCGGTTGACCAGATCGACGTGGTCATCCCGATTCCCGATTCCAGCCGGCCGTCGGCGATGCAACTGGCGCAGGCGCTGAACATTCCGTTCCGCGAAGGCTTCGTCAAGAATCGCTACGTCGGCCGTACCTTCATCATGCCGGGCCAGGCGATGCGCCGGAAATCGGTGCGCCAGAAGCTCAACACCGTCGGCCAGGAATTCATGGGCAAGCGCGTGCTGCTGGTCGACGACTCCATCGTCCGTGGCACGACCAGCCGCGAAATCGTCGAGATGGCGCGCTCGGCCGGCGCGACCAAGGTCTATTTCGCCTCGGCGGCGCCGCCGGTGCGCTACCCGAATGTCTACGGCATCGACATGCCGACGCGCGCAGAACTGATCGCCACCGGCCGCAGCGATGCCCAGATCGCCGCCGAGATCGGCGTCGACGCGCTGGTGTATCAGGATATCGAGGCTCTCAAGCAGTCGGTTACCCGGCTGCGCCCCGACCTGACCGTGTTCGACGCTTCCTGTTTCGATGGTTGCTACATCACCGGCGACATCGACGATTACTACCTCGACGCGGCCGAGGGCAAGGGCAGCGGCAAGCCGGCCAAGAACGGCGAGGACGACGGCGAGGGCCGCGCCTCGCAGATGGTGCTCGGCCTCGGCAACGGCGGGGCGGAAGCGTGAGCGGGCAGCCGAATTACCGTCCCGAAACGCTGGCGGTGCGCGCCGGCCAGGAGCGCAGCCCGTTCGGCGAGCACTCCGAGGCGCTGTACCTGACTTCCAGTTTCGTCTTCGAGAACGCGGCGCAGGCCGCCAGGCGCTTTTCCGGCGAGGAGGAGGGGCATGTCTATGCCCGCTTCACCAACCCGACCGTGACCCTGTTCGAGGAGCGCCTGGCCGCCCTCGAAGGGGCCGAGGATTGCGTCGCCACGGCCAGCGGCATGGCGGCGATCATGGGCCTGTGCCTGGCGCATCTACAGCAAGGCGACCACATCGTCGCCTCGAACAGCCTGTTTGGCGCCACCGTGCAGCTTTTTTCCAACATCCTGCCGCGCACCGGCATCACCACCACCTTCGTCGCGCAGACCGACCCGGCGGCCTGGGCAACGGCGATCCGCCCCGAAACCAAACTCTTTTTCGTCGAAACGCCCTCCAATCCGCTGACCGAGATCGCCGACATCGCCCGTCTGGCCGAGATCGCTCACGCTCGTGGCATTTTGCTTGCCGTCGACAACAGCTTCTGCACCTCGGCTTTGCAGCGGCCGCTGGAACTGGGCGCCGACCTGGTGGCGTGTTCGGCGACCAAGTATCTCGACGGCCAGGGCCGGGTGCTTGGCGGGGCCGTTTGTGGTTCGAAGACCTTGATCGAGGAAATTTTCAAATACTTGCGCACGGCTGGCTCTACATTGTCGGCTTTCAACGCCTGGGTGCTGCTTAAGGGCTTGGAGACCTTGAAAATCCGACTCGAAGCACAGGCGGCCAATGCCGTCCGGCTGGCTACCTGGCTGGCCGAGCAGCCGCAAGTGGCGCGTGTTTTCTACCCCGGTCTCGCCTCGCATCCGCAGCACGAACTGGCGCGTCGCCAGCAGCGCTCCGGCGGCGCCATTGTCTCCTTCGAAGTCAAGGGCGGCCGCGCCGAGGCGTGGACAGTGGTCGACCACTGTCGCCTGCTGTCGATCACCGGCAACCTCGGCGATACCAAGACCACCATCACGCATCCCGCCACGACCACGCATGGCCGGCTCACCCCCGAGGCCCGGGCCGCGGCCGGCATCGACGAGAGCCTGCTGCGCGTCGCCGTTGGCCTCGAAGCGGTGGAAGACTTGCAGGCTGACCTCGAACGCGGTCTGGCCCTGATCGGCGGATGAAACCCCGAATCACGATCGACCGTCTGCAACCCGGCGTCTTCATTTCGCTGGATGAGCTGCGCTGGCTCGATCATCCCTTCTTGCTCAATCGTTTCCGCCTGAGCGACGAGGAGCAGATCCGGGTGTTGCGCAGCCTCGGCCTAGACACCGTCGAATGGGACCCGGAGCGCAGCACCGCCGAGCCGTTGCCGGAAGAGCAGGCAGCCGAGGTCGAAGTCGATTTTTCCGCCTCGGTGATCGACTCGATGCTCGACATCAAGCGTTCGCGCACCGAGCGGGTGCGTGCCCAGCGCGAGGGCCTGGCCCGCTGCGAGCGCCTGTTCGAGCAAGAGGCGACCGGCGTCGGCGAAATCCTGCGCGATCTGGGCGGTCGCCCGAACGAAGCTTATGGCCGGGCCAAAAGCACGGTTGGCCGGCTGGTCGGTGGCCTGCTCAATGCCGAAAGCGTCGCCGTGCATCTGGTCAACCTGAAGGTCAAGGAACCCGGCCCGGCGCACCATGCGATGAACGTCGTCGTGCTGTCGCTGTTGCTCGGCAAAGCGGCCCAACTCGCCGAAGAGGAAATGCGCTGGCTCGGCCTCGGCGCAATGTTCCACGACCTCGGCAAGCAGGACGTGCCAGCCCGCGTGCTGCGCAACCCGCAGCGTCCGCCGGCCGAGGAGCAGTTCTACCAAGCCCATGTCGGTTACGGCATCAAGCATGCGGCAGCCATCAACGACCTGCCGGTCGCCGTCAAGAACATCATCGCCTGCCATCACGAGCGCTGGGACGGGCAGGGCTTTCCCAATCGCCTGGCCGGAACCAAGATTCCCCGGCTGGCGCGCGTCGCGGCAATCGCCAATCGCTACGACAACCTGTGCAACCCGTTCGATCTGAGGCAGGCGAAAACGCCGGCCGAAGCGCTGGCGGCGATGTTCAAGCAGGAAAACAGCCGCTACGACCCGGAGCTGCTGCAATTTTTCATCAAATCCATCGGCGTCTACCCGCCGGGCAGCTTCGTTGCGCTGAGCGACGGTAGCATCGGCCTGGTGGTCGAGAGCAACAGCGACGACCTGCTGCATCCGCTGATCATGCTGTACGACCCCGGTGTGCCGCGCGGCGAAGCCCTGCTGCTCGACCTGCGTGAAACCGATTCGACCATCGAAACGGTGATCAGCCCGGCCAAGCTGCCGGTTGAAGTCGTCGAATACCTCGCCCCGCGCGGCCGCATCGACTACTACGTCGACGGCGCGCGCTGAATTCCTTGGCCGCTGCGGCGGCCGCCATCCTTTTTTTGGAGCATTCCATGTTGTTTTCCGAACTCGGCCTCAAGGCCGAAATCCAGCGTGCCGTCGCCGAACAGGGCTACGACACGCCGACGCCGATCCAGCAGCAGGCCATTCCCGCCGTGCTTGCTGGCCACGACCTGATGGCCACGGCACAGACCGGCACCGGCAAGACCGCCGGCTTTACGCTGCCGATCCTGCACCGGCTGGTTTCAGGGCCAAATTCGGGCCCCAACGACCGCCTCGCCCGTGTTGCCCGCACGCCGCGCGTGCTGGTGCTGGCGCCGACGCGCGAACTGGCGATCCAGGTCGAGGAGAGTGTGCGCACCTACGGCAAGCACCTGCCGATCAACTCGCTGGCCGTCTTCGGCGGTGTCGGCATCAATCCGCAGATCGCCAACCTGCGTCGCGGCGTAGACATCCTGGTGGCGACGCCGGGCCGGCTGCTCGATCATGTCCAGCAAAAGACCGTCGACCTTAGCGGCATCGAAATCTTCGTCCTCGACGAAGCCGACCGCATGCTCGACATGGGTTTCATCCGCGACATCCGCAAAGTCATCGCGCTGCTGCCCAAGCAGCGGCAGAACCTGCTGTTCTCCGCCACCTTCTCGCTGGAAATCCGCGAACTGGCGGCCGGCCTGCTGCACCAGCCGGTGTCGGTGGACGTCGCGCCGCGCAACACGGCGGCCGAGACGGTGACGCAGAAAGTCATCGAAACCAACCGCGAGCAGAAAAAGGAACTCCTGCAACATTTGTTCGCCACGCGCGGCCTGCACCAAGTACTGGTCTTCGCCCGTACCAAGCACGGCGCCGACGCCCTGGCGCGGACGCTGGACAAAGCCGGCATCAAGGCGGCGGCGATCCACGGCGACAAGTCGCAAGGCGCACGCACGCGGGCACTCGGCGATTTCAAGGACGGCAAGCTGACGGCCTTGGTCGCCACCGACATCGCCGCTCGTGGCATCGACATCGATGCGCTGCCCTACGTCATCAATTACGAACTGCCCAACGTCGCCGAAGACTACGTGCACCGCATTGGCCGCACCGGCCGGGCCGGCATGGCAGGCGAAGCGATCTCGCTGGTCTGCCACGACGAGCGCGGCAACCTGAAAGACATCGAAAAACTGATCAAGCGCAGCATCGAGCGCGTCGTCGTGCCCGGCTTCGAGCCGGCGGCGGTCGCCGCGCCGCGCCCGCCCCAACCGCCGCGGCCTCCGCGCAGCGGCCAGCCAAGTGGCCGCGCACCAGGCCGCAAGGGCACCGCCCAGCCGGGCGGACCGGCCCAGCACCGCAGCGGCAGCCGGCATCGCTGAGGGCGGTAGCGGCTGGCGCTCGGGCAGTGGTCATGGTGGCGTGAGGCACCGCCATGCAATTTCCTTGTCAATACCAACCGCGACAAAATTCACGGACTTCCCTTTTCGGGCGAGTGATTCAGTGTCGCAACTCAATCATGGCGGCACCCGCTTCAACCGTCGCTTACCTGTAGGTCAGCTTCCTGGCAGAGCCGACTGGAGGCCAAGGTATTCAACGAATGGATCAAAGTCCCTGTCGCTGTACAAAAGAGGTAACCCACTTTCTATGCAACGTGTCGCAATCACGGTATCGATGGTCTTGCGCACGGTGATTCCCCGTGAGCGCAGAAGCCGGAAGTTTTTGGCTGCTTGAATGGCAATATTTTGTCCCGCCAGGTCCACTATCACCAGCGAAGTCATGAGTTGCTTGGCTTGGTTAAAGTCCCGGTCACTGGCGAAGCCTTGGAGCACTTCGGTTAAAACAAGGTCGCCTGTCGCAATCGGCTCGACGCCAAGCAAGGCATCCAGTTTTTCGGTTTGTGGCGTCGGAGTTCCTCGGAAGTAGTCGATCCAAACGCTGGAGTCGACAAAGATCATTTATCGGTTCTCATGGCATCAAGGTCGCCCTGCCAGTCGAGCTTTCCGCGAAAGCGCCTGATCTCTTCTTGCTGTCGCAACCGCAACAGTGTGTGCAGGGCAAGTTCTACCGCTTCACGTTTGGTTTTCAGTCCGGTTGCCCGAAGGGTGCTGTTCATAAGCTTGTCGTCGATCACAATGTTCGTGCGCATGTGTGTATCCTTTCCGATTTATATACACATTCTAGGCAGGGGTTGGCTGTTGCGCAAATGCTGGCTCTCTTCCATCGAGCGGCCATCCTGGCCGCCGCTCATGTCGAGCAATAAAGGCTTCCCCTTCTTCCGCAAGCGTTCCGACGCGTTCGTTTATTGTTGATCCTGCCGCTGGGGCGCCGGCGGTGCTGGCGGACGGGCGTTTGCGCGGTTATGCTTGGCGAGCAGCCAGCGCAAAGGCGGGCTGTTCGATCCACCGGGAGCGTCGTTAGCGGCCTCCATCCTGGCGATGACAACCATGAGCGAAAAAGAAGACAACGTGATTTTCGGCACCGAGGATATTCTGCGGAGCCTGTGCAATTCGGTGACCAAGGTGCTGAACATCGCTACCCAGGGCAATATCCGCTATTCCGGCATGGTCCAGCGCATTACCAAGACCTGCCTGAAACCGGATATCGGCTGCTTTGTGCTGTTCGATGGCGGTTTTTCCGGCCTGGTGGTGATCAACTTCTCGGCCCAAGCGGCGATGGAGTTGTATGAGAGCTATCTGCTGAACATGGGCATGGCGAAAAGTGACTTGGCCAGTTCGTACACCTCGGACGAGGTGGCCAACGTGATGGGCGAGCTGATGAACCAGATCGTCGGCGATTTCACCGGCAAGGTGGCGCGTGAGTTGCAGACGCATATCAGCCAGAACCAGCCGAAGATGTTGGCGCTCAACAAGCAGGTCATGCTCAGCGTCGATACCAATCTTGATAAGCCCGAGGCGCGGCGGGTGACTTTCTACACCGGACGTAACAACATTTTCTACCTCGAACTGGCGATCGACCGCACCGAGTTCATCAAGCTCAACGATTTCGAGCAGCACGAAGCGGCCGATCCCGACGAACTGCTGGCCCAGGTCAACGCCGCCAGCGCGACGCCGACGGTAGCGCCGACGGTCAGTGCCAGCGAGCAGGAGGAGTTTCTCAAGTCGCTGGGGATGTAGGGCGGTTCGGCCGGCGACGTCAAGCTTTCGGAAGCCATCGAAGTCATTCGCTGGAGTTGGCGTCGGCAGGTCGTGCGCGCAATTCCTTGAGCTTGCTGGTGAACCACGACATGCTTGGAACCGGCTGCGCGTTGCCGCAACGAACGAAGTAAGGCTTGCCGGTCATGCTGCTTTTTGTGGCGGCAAGTTCAATGAAGGATTCCGTGGATGTGACCAAGCCCTTCTCGAGCAGGTAGTCGTATTTCCGGTGAAGGTGTTCGCTTGCTTTTTGAGCGCTGTGCCAGGAGTCATTGCGATGGAACTCGCAACGGGAGCTCTCAAGAGCCGCGAACAACTGACCGATCTCGCGGCTTGTCGCGGGCGATGGGTTTTGGGCAAAAGCAGCGCCCGAAACGAGCAAAAGAATGGCGATTCCGAACTTCATGTCATGGGGCGATAAGGCGTGGAAATTGTTGTAGCAGGTTAGCCAGGGGTTGAGATTAGCTGGCGCCCCGAGTCAGCGCCAGCAATTCCTCGCCGTAGTGCGCGATCTTGGCGCTACCCATGCCGGTGATGGTGCTCAGCATGCCGTGGCTGGTCGGGCGGACTTCGGCCAGTTCGCGCAGGGTCTTGTCGTGCAGGATGACGTAGGCTGGTACGCTTTGTTCGCGGGCGGTATCGGCCCGCCACTTGCGCAGTAGTTGAAACAGAGCCTCGTCGGCCGGGGCCAGGTTGCTGACCGCAAGCGCCGTACCGCGTGCCGTCGTGGCTTTGCGCTTGGCCGGGCGGCGCAGTTCGACCCGGCGCTGGTTCTTGAGCACTTCACGGGCGGCCTCGGTCAGTTGCAGGGCACCATGTTCGGCCATGTCCACATGGACCAGGCCGGCCGCCGCCAACTGGCGGAAGACGCTCTTCCAACCGTACTCGTCGAGGTCGCCGCCGACGCCGAAGGTCGGCAACTGGTCGTGGTTCCACTGCTTGACCTTAGCGGTGGCCTTGCCGCGCAGGATGTCGGTCAGGTGCGCGACGCCGAAACGCATGCCGGTGCGGAAAATGGCCGACAGCGCCTTCTGCGCCGCCTGCGTGCCGTCCCACAGTTCCGGCGGCGCGGCGCATAGGTCGCAGTTGTTGCAGGGGGCGCGTTCTTCACCGAAATAATTGAGCAGCACTTGGCGGCGGCAGCGCGGGGCTTCGCAATAGGCGAGCAGGGCGGTCAGGCGCTGGGCTTCGAGGATTTTCTGGCTTTCGCCGGCGCCTGATTCGGCGATGCGCGCATGTTGCAGCGCCACGTCTTGCATGCCGTAGGCCATCCAGGCTTCGGCCGGTTCGCCGTCGCGGCCGGCGCGGCCGGTTTCATAACACCGGCGAGTTGGTAGTATGTGGACATGTATCAGATGGCGCACTACGTCTAGCTCGAGGGGATTCTGCGGAGTGTCCACAGGGTAACGTGATTTATGGACAAATTTAAATGCAGTGTCCACAGCGCGGTACAGGAAATATGCACTGTAACGATCTCTCGGGATCTTGCTAGATAAATGCCGTTAGCATATTTTGCGGTAACCGCCATGTGTGGCCCAGCTGTATTTCTGAACATTGTCGCTACCTTTTTATCTGATACATGCAACTAGAATAATTAAGTGCACTCAATATTTCTGGTAAACCTTTGTCGCTCGCGCCTCGGCTTGATCCATGAAGGCATCGCTGATATCTTATAGATATCCAAAGGAGCCTTGTATGCCTGCCCGTACAATTGCCAATCAGATCGCCTTTCGCTACCGCCAAGTGGATAGCGCCTCCGGCGTTACGCGCCAGACCGCCAAACGCTTGGCCGAGTTTCTTGGCGTCGATGAAACTCAAGTGATTCATCGCGCACTGCGTGAACTGGTGGTCAAGGTGCTGCCGCAATATGAAGCGGACGACGGCCCATTGACGGCTGCTCAAGTAGCTCAGATCAAGAAGCGCTCGGTGCAGGGGGGCAAGCGGTCGGTGCGATCGAGCCTGTTCGATGTGGAGAGCATGTGACACTCCGTTGGTGGGGTGAACCAACTGCTGGAGAGATCGTCTGGTGTCACTTTCCCGACGACATCTACCCATGCCCGAAGCCGCGCCCTGCACTGATTCTTGCCGTTTTCGACGATGACGCACCGGAATTCACCGTGCGGGTCGCCAATGGCACCAGCCAGCGCACAACGACGTTGCATCGCGGAGAATTCTCGATCCTCCGCGAACGCAATCCGGCCACCTACGCGGCGGCGGGTCTGAGTTACAACACCAAATTCGATCTCAGGCAGGCGCTGGACCTGCCATACAACACCGATTGGTTCTCCGTCCCGCCGACTGCACCGCATGGGCAAACGCCCAAGCTGGGTGTGCTGCATCCATCCCTCGTGCGTACTGTACAGGCGGCATTTCAGGTGAGTCAAATGTAATGCTCGCGATTTTTTCGCCGGACATTGGACGAAAAGAACATAACGGTTTAAGCCAAAGCTGTTTTTAGTGGCGTCACGGGATTCACCCTGATCAATCCCGTTTTCTTCGGTGCTGTATGCCGGGACCCCTGCCGCGAAGTTTGCTGCAGGTTTATATCGCAGACCCGCTTTGGCGGTCCGCGGTCTTCCCATCGGGGCCATCAACCCAGACGGGGTTTTTGCGTTCCATTTTTTATGAGGTCGAATCATGCGGCAAGTTGTTTATTCGCATATCAACCGTAATCTGTTCACGCAGAACTCCTTCCTGAGCAACCGGGCCAAGATGGAAGCCCTGGTGTTCAAGGCCATCCTTGTCTGCTGTGGCATGGCCGGCTCGTTCCTTCCCAAGGAAGGTCTGGCATGAACCCCGTCGTCGTGTAGCTGACCTCGGGCGGCGTGGTCGAGTAATACCCCCCGCAGATGACCAACACTGCCTTCGCTGCAGTCGATGCGGCTTCCGAGCGGAGCCCCGGCTTGGCTTGCTTGGGTTGCGTCAGCCTCTGTTTATGGTCCTGAATCTCAGAAATTTTGGTTTGGCTCATTGCTGTTCATTGCCGCAAAAATGGCAATTGCTGCTCTAACAGCAATGCAATAGGAGGCAGAATTCCGCCTATAGGGTATAGAACCGTGCAACTACAGGCAGTTTTCTGCCGTATGTTTCTTTTCGGCCCAGTTCTCCGCATCGATGTTCTGGTCTTCCTTCTACGGCTTGAACAGCGGCTCCTAGCCCGGCTTGCCGCTCGATTTGATGCCCTTCGTACCTCGGGTTCCCGCCAAGTATTCGCTGATCGTTGCGGTGATTTCGTCTTGGGTCGTCTGCATCGCCTTGGTCACAGCCAACTCAACCTTGAGCATTTGAACGCGCTTGCCCAACTGCTTCATGGTGATCACCCCAACATCTCCCTGCTTAAAAAGTAAGCAGGTCGGATTGAACACCCCGGTCAACTTTCTGGAATTGATCACAGGTTGCGTCGTTTATTACGCACAGGTACCATGACGTGCGAAAAAAAGCGTTACTTGGAATTCCTAAATAGGGTAGGGGCTGGGTTAGCGCAAGCACTCAAAGAGGTTGTG
>JAIRKE010000010.1 GCA_031260295.1 Azonexus sp. | reverse complement strand
TTTGGTGTAGGCGATATCGCGAATGATCCGGTTGATTGTGTTTCCGAGATGGTTTGCCATCTCGGGATTGTCACCAAAACCTCAGCACCTTGTCATGTGCATCAGATACATAATTGCGTTGGCGGTTCTTGATTTGAAACTCTGGCCTGAAAACTAATTTCAGATAGTTGCCGGGGCGGTCCAGTGTCCCGATTTGCCGCCCTGTTTTTCGACGAGACGGACGTTGTCGATGCGCATGCCGCGGTCGACCGCTTTGCACATGTCGTAGATGGTCAGCAGGCCGAGCGAGACGGCGGTCAGCGCTTCCATCTCGACACCGGTCCGGCCGAAGCATTCGGCAGTGACTTGGCAATGCACCGCGTGGTTGGCCTCGTCGATCGTGAACTCGGCGGCGACCCGGGTCAGGGCAATCGGGTGGCACAGGGGGATCAGCTCACCGCTGCGTTTCGCCGCCTGGATCGCCGCGATGCGGGCAATGCCCAGCACGTCGCCCTTTTTCGCCGAACCGTCGCGAATCAGCGCCAGGGTTTCCGCTTTCATGAAAATGCTGCCGGCGGCGCGGGCGCTGCGCGCCGTTTCGTTCTTGCCGCCGACGTCGACCATATGGGCTTGGCCGGCGCTGTCGAAATGGGTGAGATTGACTGATGTCACGGGTTTGGCAGGGGTTTGCGGTGGCCGCATGGGATGGTGGGGAGGTGGGCTATCATAGCACCCATGACCTTGAGCCGCCGTCTGACCGCCGGAATACTCGCCTGTGCGCTGGCGCTGCATCCGTTGCGCGCCGACGAATTGCCGGAACTCGGCGATGCTGCCAGCAACGAATTGTCGCCGCTGACGGAAAAGCGGATCGGGCGGCAGATCATGAACGAGATTCGCCTGCGCGAGCCGGCCTATCTAGACGATTCCGACATCGAGGGCTATCTCAACATGCTCGGCAGCAAGCTGGTTGCCGCCAGCGACGACCCGGGCCAGGGTTTTTTCTTTTTCGCCATCTCCGATCCGAGCATTAACGCCTTCGCCATGCCTGGCGGCTACATCGGCGTGCATAGCGGCCTGATCCTGAGTGCTCAGACTGAATCGGAACTAGCCGGCGTGATGGCGCACGAAATTGCCCACGTCACTCAGCGCCACATTGCCCGCCAAGTGTTCCAGTCCAAGCAGGTCAGTATGGCTTCGATGCTGGCGATGGGTCTGGCGCTGCTGGCGGCGCGTTCCAATTCGCAGGCGGCGGGGGGGGCGATCGCCGCCACCCAGGCCGGGGCGCTTTCCGCGCAACTGGCCTTCTCGCGGGATTTTGAACGCGAGGCCGACCGGCTCGGCTTCGACATCCTGCGCAAGGCGGACTATGACGTGCGCGGCATGGCGGCTTTCTTCGGCAGCTTGCAGCAGGCGACGCGGCATTACGAGAACAATGCCACCGCCTACCTGCGCACCCACCCGCTGACCGGCGAGCGTCTGAGCGACATGCAGAACCGCGAGGGCGGGGTGCGTTACCGGCAGGTGCCGGACAGCGTCGAGTTCCAACTGGTGCGGGCCAAGCTGCGAGCAATGCAGGGTACGCCGGCGGAAGCGGCGAGTTATTTCAAGCGGCTGCTCGATGAGCGCAAATTCGCCTCCGAGGAGGCTACCCGCTACGGCCTCGCTTATGCCCTGTTTCGCGCCCGCGACTGGGCGGCGGCCGAACAACAAATCCAGAAGGCGCGCGCTAACAAGACGCCAGAGCCGATGATCGAGCGCCTGTATGCCGATATCCGCCTGGCCCGTGGCGATGCCGACGGCGGCCTGGCCGTCTATCGCCAAGCCATCCAGTGCTCGCCGCGGCACCTGGGCTTGCTCGACGGGTATACCCAGGCCCTGCTGGCAAGCCGCCGCTTCGATGAGGCGCTACGCTTTGCCGATACACAGTTGCAGTGGCAACCGGATTCAATCCGCTTCAATCGGGTGCGGGCGGCCAGCCATGCCGGCCTTGGACAGGAGGCGCAGCAGCATCAGGCGCTGGCCGACGTTTTTGCTCTGCAAGGGCAGACGGCGGCCGCCATCGAGCAATTGGAGTTGGCGCAAAAGGCCGGCGATGCGGATTTCTACGTGATGTCGGCCATCGACGCCCGGTTGCGCGAGCTCAAGCGGCAGCGCCTGGAGGAACTGAAGGAAGGACGGAATTGAATTTAGGTCGTTCTCACATACCCCAAGCAAAGGAGTTTTGATGATTTCCTTCACCGATCCGATCAAACAGGAAATCTGGGCAACCGTCCGCGCGATGAACGATGCATGGACCAAGGGCAACCCGGACGAGCTTGCCAATTTCTTTCACCGGGACATGGTGGCCATCACCCCTGCCGAGCGCAATCGTCGGGATGGCGGAGCCGCGTGCGTTGCGGGATGGAAGGGCTTTTGCCATGCGGCCCGCATCTATCGCTGGGAAGAAATCGATCCCGTCATTCACGTCTACGGCGACTCGGCCGTGGTCGCCTACTACTTCGACATGTCCTTCGACATGGGCGGCAATACCATCGACATGGGGGGTAGAGACATGTTTTTCTTCGTCAAGGAAGGCCAAAGGTGGTGGGCGGTTGCCGATCAATTCTCGCCCTATCCGGCCTGACCCCGGAACACGACACCATGCAATTCGATCGCGATCTCGACGTCAAGGGCCTCAACTGCCCGCTCCCCATCCTGCGCACCAAGAAAGCGCTGGCCGAGATGGAATCCGGCCAGGTGCTGCGCGTGCAGGCCACCGATCCGGGGGCGCAGAAAGATTTCCCCGCCTTCGCCAAGCAGACCGGCAATGAGCTGATCGGCCAACAGGAAGAAGGCCGCGTTTTCGCATTTTTTCTCAAGCGCAAGTAACGCTACCCCAGTGCTAGGTGCCGCAAAATGGATCTTGCACAGCTCGAACTACATGATGCCAACTTACTCGGGGTAGCATTCGATCCCGTTGCTCGCACAGCCGACGTGAGGCTCGCCTACTACCCTAACGAGCAGTCTTCTGAGCGTGTTTTGGGTGCCTTGCGTTTCACCGGCGTCAGCCAGTTCAACCAACTGGTCGATCTTGGGCTACTGGAGGAACATGCCCGGTTCGGGAATATCGTTCAATGGGTATCTGGGGAACGTTCTGGGGTCAGCTACATCTACTTGGCGCGCGGCCTCATTTCAGTCACAGCGGTGTCGGTCGAGCTTATTGCCGATGCCTAGCCCAACATGGAATGCCTGTTGCCGCGAAACGTCTCTTGTTGGTCTTCGCCTGCGGCTCGCCAGCAACCTGCCCTAGTTTTGCGAGGTTGAGCAGCGCTGAAGGAATCGGCGGATAAAAACTGCTTTTGGCGTTATAACTAACGTATGAGCATCGCTCTCAAAGAGACCAAAATCGGCAACAGCGCTGGCGTCATCCTGCCCAAGGAACCGCTGGCGCTGCTGCGCGTGGGGCTGGGTGACAGCCTCTATGCCACCGAGTCGCCCGATGGTCTACGTCTGACCGCCGCCAATCCCGAATTTGCCACCAAGATGGAATTGGCCGAACAGATCATGCGCGAGGACCGCGATATTCTCCGCGTCCTTGCCAAATAACGACGGCTCATGCCACGGACCGACCGGATCGAGCCAGTTTGGCTCGACCTTGTCGATGCAGCGGCGATTCATGATCGTCAGCTAGCCGAGCACGGCGGCATGGCTGGCGTGCGCTCCGTCGAAATGCTGGATTCCGCTCTTGCCCGTCTTCTTAACCGCTGGGCTTACGGCGAAGATGGCCGTTGCGCGCTTGCCGCCGCCTATGCCTTCGGCGTCGCGCGCAATTACCCGTTCGCGGATGGCAACAAGCGCACGGCCTGGGTGCTGGCCCGCCTTTTCCTTGCGCTCAATGGCGTGACCATCGTTTTCGCGCCCGAGGACGCCATCAACACCGTCCTCGCGCTGGCCGCCGGTGAGCTATCGGAGGAGCAACTGACCGACTGGTTTCGCCAGCATGTGCGGGAGAAGTAAGCGCGGCTAATGCCGTTCCGCGTCGCGCAGGAACTCGTCCAGCGCCAAAGTCCACTCCGGGCGCGCGAAGAGAAAGCCCTCGTTATGGCCGCCCGCCAGCTCGATGAAGCGCTTGGGGTCGTTCGCCCGCGCGTAGAGCGTCTGGCCGTGCCCGGTGGCACCATCAACAAAGGAGAAAAACACACCACTTATCCACAGCCGGATACTAAAATCCCGGCTTTCGCCCCTGGTCAAAATTCAGTCGGCGCGGACAACCTTACCGCAACCTCCGCGGCGGGAGGCCGGCTAGATGATTTTCAGCTTGAAGGTCTCAAAATCGCTGACTTGAGTCAGTGCGCTTAAAAGGGCTTTTGTTCAGAGGTTCCCTAGCGAGCGACGCGCCCATCGAGTGGTATTCCGCCTCGGCGTCGGAAACCTCTTTTTGCATCCCGGCGAGCGCCGCCTGACGCTGCGCTTTGCCGAGTTTCAGGAATTTCTCGACGGCCTCTTCGGCCTTCAGGTTCAGATTGGCGAGCGCCTTGGCGGCTTCGTTCGTGTTGTCGCGGAAGGCGATGAAGCTTGATGCGATGCCTGCCGCAGTGATCGCGGGGTTGTTTTAAATTCAACCTTTTATAAATCAATTGGTCAAATTGATTTATCGCACTTTAAGCAAGCGAGGGAAGGGCCGGCAGAGCAAAAAATGTGGCAACAATCCAGCTCCAGCAACCAAAACGCCGCCCGTTTGCAGAGCGGCGTTTTGGTTGGTGACCTGAGTTCAACGCATATTGAATCGGTCGTAGTGAAAAGCGTTTTTATTGAAGCCCAGGTTGACAAGCCCGTTTTGCAGACTCTGGGCAAAAGCCTGCGGTCCGCAGAACCAGACATGTACCTTGGCCAGATCCCGAACAACCGTGCGAATCGCTTCGGCATTCAAGGTCTGTTCCTTGAACGCCTCGATACGGTGCAAAACCACACCGGCTTTTTGGCATAACTCTTCCAGGCTGACAGGGAAGGCGGCATCGCTCTCGTTCCTGGTGCAGTACCAGAAATCGACCGAACCTTTGGCACTGCCGTTTTGCGCTAGCGCTTCCAGGCGTGACATGAACGGCGTGACACCGATTCCCCCCGCAACCCAAACCTGCCGTTCGGTCGCAGTATCGAAATCGAAGCGGCCGTATGGGCCTTCGACTTCCACGGCTTGTCCTTCGTGGATTTTTGCCGCCAGCGTATTGGTGAAGTCACCCAGTGCCTTGATGGCAAAACGCAGCCGCTTCGGATCTTCACCCGACGAAGCAATGGTAAAAGGATGCGGCTCGTTATCGAAGTCGAAGCGGACAAAGGCGAATTGACCCTGCTGATGCGAAAAACCGCCGTTTTCAATCCGCAATTCGATATCGACGATACCGTTGTCAAAGCGATCGATCTTGTCGATCACGGCTCCAACCTTACGCGACCGACCGATTCCTTGCGTGAGCGAAATCACTGCACAGACGCAGCCGACAGCAGCCAGCGCGACCAGCAAATAGGCCGCCGGCGTCGACCACCACGCGTTTTTCAACAAAACGGCAATGGCATGATAAGCCACAGCAATATAAATGACCGGGAAAACCTTATGCGCATAGCGAAACCAGCGATACGGGATTTTTTGGATCAGCGCTGCAACAACCATGGCCACCAGAATGTAAAAAGCCCATTCACCGACCACGGCCCCGCTGTGTACGAGGTTGAGTTGCCACTCTGCCGGTTTGGCGCCGCCCAAGTGCCCAGGGTGCTCCAGCCAGCCCAGGTCGACCACCCATTTGGGCGCGTTTTCGGCCAGCCAGTGCATCGTTGCCGCCACGGCCGCGCAGATTCCCGCCCATTTATGCAATCCATACGCCTTGTCAAGCCCGTCCATGGCCGAATCGATCCACCTGGGCCGTACCGAAATAACCATCGCCAATGTCATGAAGACAAAAGCAACCACACCGAGCAGCAGCATGATTTCTTCGCGCCAGGTCCAGAACGTCGCCTGGCCGAACAGATGGCCAAGACCAAACGACGAAAGATAAATCAGACCGGCCAGGGCAAACCCGCCGATGATCCATAAATTTGTCTTTTTCATGATGATCAACTCCATCAGAATTATCGATAAAACAAAAGCCTTGATGCATCAAAACGGTTCATACCAAATGGCTTGTTTTCGCTTTGTTGTTACATCCGACCGTAGCCATGGACAAATTTTAATCATCCTTGCAATGAATTGATGTACCCGGAAAAATGACTTTTCGTCCTAAAATTGGAACGATGAAATGAAACAAGACTTGAACGACATGGCCTATTTTGCGGCCGTGGTGTGCAGCACAAAGGTTTTTCCGCCGCCGCCAAAGCCATGGGCAGCTCAAAGTCGCTGCTCAGCCGCCGGGTGGCCGAGCTTGAAAACCGGCTCGGCATCCGGTTGTTGAACCGCTCGTCCCGGCATTTTTCGGTCACAGCCCTGGGAGAGCGTTACGCCGAACAATGTGCCCGGATGCTCGAACAGGCCGATCTGGCCGAGCACCTGGTCGCCGATTCGCTGGCTTATCCAAGGGGCAGGCTGGTTGTTTGCGCGCCGGTCGCCATGAGCGAAATCGTACTCGCGCCGCTGGTGGCGGAGTTCCTTAAATCCTACCCGGATGTTCACATCGAACTCCTGGCCATCAACCGCGACGTCGATGTCATTGAAGAAGGCATCGATATCGCCATCCGCGCCAAACCGCTGCCGCTCGCCGATTCCGATCTGCACATGCATACCCTGGACCGGCGACACGATATCCTGGTCGCCAGCCCGCAGTTGATCGAACGGCATCCGGAACTGACCGTGTCGATCGATAGCCTGAAAAAAGTGCCGACACTGAGCCGACTCAGTAACGCAGGAAGCCACTCATGGATCCTGGAACATGCGACGGAAGGGCGCAAACGTATCGATCTGCAACCACGGTTGATTTCCAGTAATTTTGCCGCTCTCATATGCGCTGCAATCGAAGGCATCGGCGTTGCGCTCCTGCCGCAACTCGTCTGCAAGGAATCGCTCGCTTCGGGAAAATTGCAGCGGATTTTCAGCGGCTGGTATTCGCAGGAAGTCCTGGTGCATGCCCTTTTTGCCTCCAGCCGGGGAACATCACCCGCTTTCAGGGCTTTCATGGATTGTCTGTCAAAGCACTTCGAACAATCGAGCGCCGTACTTGACCTGGCCTTTCCCACGGAAAAGCCCAGAGGGTCAGCATCAAATTCCTCTCAGCAATTCCCCACCTACCACACCCAATCCTCCACCCCCAATCCCCTTAAATAAAGGGTCGGGTTCGACATATTCCAATCACCTTACCTACCTTGAATGAACCCCCGGGCCGGGTGGATTCAGCCCAGCTTCGCCAATTGCTGCCTGAGTTGCTCCAGGGTGGCGGAAAAATCGGCGACCCGTTGTTTTTCCTGCTCGACCACGGCGGCTGGGGCGCGGGCGACGAAGCTTTCGTTGGCGAGCTTGCCCTGGGCGATGGCGATCTGTTTTTCCAGTTTGTCGATTTCTTTTTTCAGGCGTTCGCGTTCGGCGGCGGGGTCGATTTCGACCTTGAGCATGAGGCGCGTTTCGCCGACCACGGCGACCGGGGCAACGGCGTCTTCCGGCATTTCGTCGACAATGCGCACTTCCGACAGCTTGCCGAGGGCTTGCAGAATCGGCACGAAATCGGTCATTTCAGCGCTGCCGCCGGCGATCAGTAAGGGCGGGCGCAGGGCGGGCGACAGGCCCATTTCGCCGCGCAGGTTGCGACAGGCATGGGTCAGGGTTTTGAGGCGTTCGATCCTGGCTTCCGAGGCCGCGTCGAGGCGCGACAAATCAGCTTGGGGGTAGGCGGCGAGCATGATCGAGTCGTGCGTCTTACGGCCGGCGATGGGGGCGACGACTTGCCAGAGTTCCTCGGTGATGAAGGGGATCAGCGGGTGGGCCAGGCGCAGTACGGTTTCCAGCACGCGCACCAGGGTCCGCCGAGCGGCGCGCTGCTGGGCGGCGCTACCGGTCTGGATCTGCACCTTGGCGATTTCCAGGTACCAGTCGCAGAACTCGTCCCAGACGAACTTGTAAATGGTTTGCGCCAGCAGGTCGAAGCGGTAGTCGGCGAAATGCTGCTCGACTTCGGCTGTGAGGTGCTGCAACTGGCTGACGATCCAGCGGTCGGCAAAGCTGAAGTCCAGGCGGACCTCGCTACCGGCCGGCACGGCGCAGGCGCCAGTGTTCGGCTCTTGCCGGTGGTCGAGCGCCAGGTCTTGGCCTTCGATGTTCATCAGCACGAAGCGGGTGGCGTTCCACAGCTTGTTGCAGAAATTGCGGTAGCCGTCGCAGCGGCCGAGGTCAAACTTGATGTCGCGGCCGGGTGAGGCCAGCGAGGCGAAAGTGAAGCGCAACGCGTCGGTGCCGAAGGCTGGGATGCCCTCGGGGAATTCTTTGCGCGTCTTCTTGGCGATGCTCTCTGCCTGTTTCGGGTTCATCAGGCCGGAGGTGCGCTTATCAACCAAGGCATCGACACCGATGCCGTCGATCAGGTCGATCGGATCGAGTACATTGCCCTTGGACTTGGACATCTTTTGGCCTTCGCCGTCGCGGATCAGGCCATGTACATAGACGTGCTTGAACGGGATCTGGCCGGTGATCTGCTTGGTCATCATGACCATGCGGGCGACCCAGAAGAAGATGATGTCGAAGCCGGTGACCAGCACCGACGACGGCAAGTATTGCTGCAGCAGCGGGTTGGCCGCATCGGTGGCGGCGTCACCGGTCCAGTCCAGTGTCGAGAAGGGCCACAGCGCCGATGAGAACCAGGTGTCGAGGACGTCCTCGTCGCGCTTCAGCGAGCCAGCATAGCCCTGGCGGGCGGCGGCGGCCCGTGCTTCCTCTTCGCTGTGGGCGACGAAGGTCTCGCCGTTGTCGCCGTACCACGCCGGAATCTGGTGGCCCCACCACAGTTGGCGCGAGATGCACCAGTCCTGGATGTTGTTCAGCCACTGGTTGTAAGTATTGACCCAGTTCTCCGGGTAGAACTTGATCTCGCCGGAATGCACGACATCGAGCGCCTTTTGCGTGATGCTGTTGCCGTCCACACCGGGTTTGCTCATGGCGACGAACCACTGGTCGGTCAACATCGGCTCGATGACGACGCCGGTACGGTCGCCGCGCGGCACCTTGAGCTTGTGCTTGTCGGTCTTGACCAGCAGGCCGAGTGCTTCGAGATCGGCGACCACTGCCTTTCGGGCATCGAAGCGATCCAGGCCGCGGTACTTTTCGGGCGCCTGGTCGTTGATTTTGGCGTCCAACGTCAGGATCGAGATCAACGGCAGGTCGTGGCGCTGGCCGACAGCGTAGTCGTTGAAGTCGTGCGCCGGCGTGACCTTGACGCAGCCGGTGCCGAATGCGAGATCGACGTAGCTGTCGGCGATGATCGGGATTTCGCGCGCGGTCAGCGGCAGCTTCACCATCTTGCCGATCATGTGTTGGTAACGCTCATCCTCCGGGTGCACCATCACGGCGCTGTCGCCGAGCATGGTTTCCGGCCGCGTCGTGGCCACGGTCAGGCTACCCGAGCCATCGGCCAGCGGGTAGCGGATGTGCCACATGAAGCCGTCTTCTTCCTCCTGTACCACTTCCAGGTCGGAGACAGCGGTGTGCAACTTCGGATCCCAGTTGACCAAGCGCTTGCCGCGATAGATCAGGCCCTCGTTGTAGAGGCGGACGAAGGTTTCGGTGACCACCTTGTTGAGGCCGGCGTCCATCGTGAAGCGCTCGCGCGTCCAGTCCGGGCTGGGGCCCATGCGGCGCATCTGGCGGGTGATGGTGCCGCCGGAATATTCCTTCCATTCCCAGACCTTTTCCAGGAATTTCTCGCGGCCGAGGTCGTGACGCGAGACGCCCTGGGCATCCAACTGGCGTTCGACAACGATCTGCGTGGCGATGCCGGCGTGGTCGGTGCCCGGCTGCCACAGTGTGTTGTGACCCTTCATCCGGTAGTGGCGGGTCAGGGCATCCATGATCGTCTGGTTGAAACCGTGGCCCATGTGCAGCGTGCCGGTGACGTTGGGCGGCGGCAGCAGGATGCAGAAATGATCGGTCTTGTCGCGATCGATACCAGCGGCGAAATAGTTACTGGCTTCCCACTCGGGGTACCAGCGACGTTCGATGTCGGCCGGTTCAAAGGCTTTGGCGAGTTCCATGGGCGTGGCGGAATGAGGAAAACCGATAATTATACTGGAGCCCCGCCAGCCCTTGGCGGCCATGTCAGCCGCGTCAGCGGGTCGTTTCCTGCTCGGCCAGGTAGTCGTTGACGGCGGCGGTGATCAGGCGTGGCAACTCGGCGACCAGACGCCGTTGAACGCGGCGGGCGATGTCGCGGGCGATGTCTTCGCGGCTGACGGCGGGCGGGGCGGGCTTGGCGGCAGGCGGGACATCCTTGGCGACGGGCGGGGCGGCCTTGGCCGCAACCACAACCGCCGGAGTCGGGCTGGCGACTGGGTCGTCGTAGTTCAAGGTGGGAAAGGGAACCTCTTCCGGGACGGCGACTTTCGCCGGAGTCGGCGGCGATGTCGGTGCGGCGGCCTTGTTGGCCGGCCGGCGCCGTTCGCCGGCCTCGATGTCGCGCAGTACCGGGATGTCGTCATCCGTCTCCGGCTTGGACAGGTCAATGGCGTCGGTCAATACCGGTACATCGTCGGCATCGGCGTTCGTCCGCCGACGCTGCATCAGGGCGTCGGCGCGGGCGAGGATCGGGCTGGGCATGGCGGGTCGCCTGGTCAGTTGCGGGCGGACAGGTCGAAATACTGCACTTCGCAACCCTGTTCCTTGTACTGGCGGACGCGCTCGCGCGCCGCCAGGCGGTCATCCTCGTCGCGGCCGACGACCTCGATCAAACTTTGGAAACGGTCGTAGCCGGACGGTATGGCGCGTGCCAGGTTCATCAGCCGCTCCTGCTGCGGCGCGGTGTCGACACGGTCGGCGATCAGGATCGGCGTTTCCACGGCCAGCGGCGAGTCAGCGCGGCAGTGCGGGATGAAGCTCAGTTGCGCCTGTGTCCACAGCAGACGGTCGAGGCCATCGGCGACCGGTGCATCGGGAGCGTAGACCAGCAGCGGTTTGCGCTTGGCCCAGGCGCCGCCGATCAGGGCACAGGCCGCTGCCAGACGGTCGGAGGCGCCGTGGTAGAAGAAGACCTGGGTCAATTGTGGCCTGCGCGTTGCAGGAGATAGTGGGCCAATAGAGGTACCGGCCGGCCGGTGGCGCCCTTGTCGGCGCCCGATTTCCAGGCCGTGCCGGCGATGTCGAGATGGGCCCAGTCGAATTTCTTGGCAAAGCGCGACAGGAAGCAGGCGGCGGTCACAGGGCCGGCCCAGCGGCCGCCGCTGTTGGTCATGTCGGCGAACGGACTCTTCAGCAATTCCTGGTAGTCATCCCACAGCGGCAGGTGCCAGGCGCGGTCATGTGCCTCGTCGCCAGCTTCGAGCAGATCGCGGGCCAGGCTGTCCTTGTTGGCGAACAGGCCGCTGGCGACGCCGCCCAGGGCGACGACGCAGGCGCCGGTCAAGGTGGCGACGTCGATCACGGTGTCGGGATCGAAGCGCTCCGCGTAGCTCAGCGTGTCGCACAGGATCAGCCGGCCCTCGGCGTCAGTGTTGAGAATCTCGATGGTCTGACCGGACAGCGAAGCGACGATGTCGCCGGGGCGGGTGGCGTTGCCGCCCGGCATGTTCTCGGTGGCCGGGATCAGTACCTTCAGGTTGAGCGGCAGCTTCATCAGGGCTGCCGCGACGAGGGTGCCGAGCACACTGGCGGCGCCGCACATGTCGTATTTCATCTCGTCCATGTCGGCGGCCGGCTTCAGCGAAACGCCGCCGCTGTCGAAGGTGATGCCCTTGCCGACCAGCACCAGCGGCTTCTCGTTGGAGCGGGCGCCCTGGTAGCCGAGCACGATCAGCTTCGGCGGCTGGTGGGTGCCATTGGCGACCGACAGCAGCGCGTTCATGCCGAGTTTTTCCATGTCGGCGCGCTCGAGAATCTCGCAGTGGAGGCCCAGTTCGTCGGCCAGGGTCTGTGCTCGGCTGGCGAGGTAGGTTGGGTTGCAGACGTTCGGCGGCAGGTTGCCGAGATCTTTCGCCAAGGCCATGCCTTCGGCGATGGCCGAGCCCTGAGTCAGCGCCTGTTCGGCCAGGGCCAGCTCATTGCGGCGCTCGACGCCGAGTGTCAGTTTGCGCAGCGGGCGGCGGACTTCGTTCTTCTTGCTCTTGAATTGCTCGAACCGGTAGGTCGCGTCGCGGGCGACGATCACGGTCTGGCGGATGCGCCAAGCGATGTTGCGCTTCTTGACGGCGAGTTCGGTGAGGAAAATGGAGGCGTCGAAGGCACCGGTTTCGTTCAGCGTCTTGACCGCGGTGCGAATGGCCTGAGCAAACTCCTTCTCGCGGAAATCCCTTTCCTTGCCGAGGCCGACCAGCAGCACGCGGTCGCACAGGGTACCGGGCACATTGTGCAGCAGCAGGGTGGTGCCGCTCTTGCCGTCCATGTCGCCGCGCCGGACGATGTCGCCGATGGCGCCGCCAGCGGCCTTGTCGAGCAGTTCCGCGGCCAGGGTCAGTTTGCGCAATTCGAAGATGCCAACCACGACACAGGCGCTGCGCTGCTTTTCCGGGCTACCGCTTTTTATGCTAAATTCCACAGGCTGCTCCTGTTCGGGGGGATGTCAGTATCCGCAGGATTATCCCCGCAATTTTTCAGTTTCGTCAAAGCGTGATCCTGGAAGCCGCAGTTGACCGCTTGTGCTGTTGATAGCAGCCGCATGAACATTCACTTTTCAGACTTCAACAAACATCATCAGATGGGTGAGCACGCTACGCACCCGATCAGGCAGCCCTCGGGCGCGCTGGCGGCGTTGCTCCTCCTTGCAGGCACGAGCCTGCCGCGTCGTCGCGCCTTGCCAGCTCGCCCGATGACAGCCTGCTCGGGCGCGTCCAACTGAGGTTTCCAGGATGATATTCGAGCGCGCCGCCCGGCGTGAATTCGCGCAGGCAGCCGCCGGCATCAGCGTTGCGCTGCTGGCCATCCTGACCTCCACCCAATTGATTCGCCTGCTCAAGGATGCGGCTGGCGGGCGCATTGCACCGGAGGCCGTGGCTTCGCTGCTCGGCTTCGCCGCCTTGAATTTCATGCCGGTTTTGCTGTCGCTGACGCTTTTCGTCGCGATTTTGCTCAGTTTGTCCCGTGCCTACCGGGATTCGGAAATGGTCATCTGGTTTACCAGCGGCCAGCCGTTGACCGCCTGGGTGCGCCCGGTTTTGCGCTTCGCGCTGCCCATCGTCGGCGCCATCGCCTTGCTGTCCTGGTTTCTGTCGCCGTGGGCCAATTACAGCCGCGATGAATACAAGCAAAAACTGTCGGCGCGCAGCGAATTGGCCCAGGTGTCGCCCGGCGCCTTCCAGGAGGCCAGCGGTGGCCGGCGGGTGTTGTTCGTCGAGGCCGTGGCCGAGGATGCCAGCACGGTCGGCAATATCTTTGTCGCCTCGGTACAGGAGGGCAGGCTCGGCGTGGTGATGTCCGATACCGGCCACCAGCGCGTTGCCGAGAACGGCGACCGCTTCGTGGTGCTGGAAAGCGGGCGCCGCTACGAGGTTGAGCCGGGGACTCCGGAATTCAGGATCATGGAATTCGAGCGTTACCATGTCCGCATCGAGGATGGCGAGGCCAAGCCGGTGGCCGACTCGCCGAAGACGATGCCGATCACCAGCCTGCTGCTCGACAGCAGCGAGCGGGCGCGCGGCGAACTGGTGTGGCGCTTCGGCGTGCCGGTATCGGCGCTGGTCTTGGCGCTGATGGCGATTCCGCTCGGTTTCGTCAACCCGCGGGCGGGACGTTCGGCCAATCTGTTGATCGCCATTCCGATCTATGCCATTTACAACAATCTGCTGTCGGTCAGCCAGACTTGGGTGTCGCAAGGCCGCCTGTCATTCTGGATCGGCTTGTGGGCGGTGCATGCGCTGATGTTGCTGCCCTTGCTGGTACTGTTCTTTCAGCGCATGAGCGTTGGCAATCCCTTCTCCCGGAGGCGTCGCTGATGTTCCGCCTGCGCCTGTACCAGCGCTACGTGATGCGCGAAACCCTGGCTGCGGTTTTTCTCGTCCTGTTGGCCTTCCTCGCGCTGTTCAGCTTTTTCGACCTGATCAACGAATTGCGCAAGGTCGACAAGAACTACCAGCTCGGGTACGCCATCCTGACCGTCGCCCTTAATTTGCCCAGCTTCATCTACGAGCTGATTCCGATCGCGGCGCTGATTGGCACGCTGTATGCGTTGTCGACCCTGGCGCGACATTCGGAGATCACTGTTTTGCGTGCCTCGGGCCTGGCCACCCGCGATCTGCTGCTGACCCTGTTCCGCGTTGCCGGCTTGCTCGCCGTGCTGACCTTTGTCGTCGGCGAGGCGCTGGTGCCATTCACCGAGCGCATCGGCAACGAGATCCGGGCCAGGGCGCTCAGCGAGGCCATCGTCCAGCAGGGGTTCACGTCGGGTCTGTGGGTCAAGGACGGACGCAGCTTCATCAACATTCGCACGGTGACCCCCGATTCGGCGTTGCGCCAGTTGCGTATCTACAAGTTCGACCCGAACAATGCCCTGGAATCGGTGATCGATGCCGAGGAAGCGCATTTCGACGCCTCCGGCGCCTGGCAGTTGAGCAATGTCTCGCGCACGACGCTGGTCGGGGATGTGGCACGCGTCGAGCATCTGCCGGGCATGGACTGGAACTCGGCGGTGACGCCCGATCTGCTGAAAGTGTTGATGGTGGCGCCCGAGCGGATGACGCTGTTCGGCCTGCTGAACTTTACCCGGCATCTGGTGGAGAATCGGCAGCAGACCGAACGCTACGAAATTGCCATCTGGAAGAAGCTGGTCTATCCGCTGGCGGCCTTTGTCATGGTGGCGCTGGCGCTACCGTTCGGCTATTCGCACAACCGCGTTGGCGGGGTCAGCCTGAAAATCTTCGCCGGCGTCATGCTTGGCATCCTGTTCTACGCGCTGAATGGCCTATCCTCGAATCTCGGCATCATCAATTCCTGGCCGCCGTTCGCCAGCGCCACGGCGCCGTCGGCGATGTTCATGCTGGCCGCGGCAATCATGCTGTGGTGGGTCGAGCGGCGTTGAATCCCCGATCAGGCGGCCGGCTGGTTGACGATGCGGGTGCCGGCGATGCGGTCGTGCAGGAACTGGCGGTCACGGTCGACCAGCGCCCACAGGATGCCGACGCCAAACAGCAGGATGCTCGGCCACGCGGCGAGATAGCGCAAAACGGCTTGGAGCGGCCGTAGCGGCCTGCCGTCGGCACTGGCGAGGCGCAGTTTCCAGGTCTTCATCGGCAGGGTCTGGCCGCCATGCAGCCAGAACCAGACGAAATAGAGCATCAGCAGCAGCAGCACATGCAGCCACAGCAGGCGCGGGCTGATGCCGAGACCCATGCCGGCCAGCAGAGCCTGGGGCAGCCAGAAGCCTATCAATAGCACAGCGAACACGACCAAGCCTTCGTACAGCATGCTGGCCAGGCGCCGGCCGATACCGGCGAGCGGTGTGCCGGTCATGGGGTGCCTGCCGCGTCGGTGGGCGGCGTGTCCGGTTCTGGCGGGCTGATGGCCATCTCTTCGGCCGCCGTCATTTCGGCCGGCGGTGCCAGCAATTGTGCCGATTTCCCTTCTTCGCGCAGCCGCTGGCGCTCTTCGGCGGGCAGGTTGAGGTAGGCCTTCCATTTTTCCTTGATGGCTTGCTTCTGCTCGGCGGGCAATTGGTTGAAATCCTTGTAGGAGTCGCGCACCTGATCGCGCTGGCTGGGCGTCATGCGTCCCCATTCCTGCATCCGCGCCTGCATGCGAGCTTGCTCGGCGGCTTGCATGCTCGGGTAGCGTTCGGCGATGCCCAGCCATTTTTTCTTGCGGATGTTGTCCATCGCGTCCCAGTCCTTGGCCAGCGGCGCCAGGATATTTTTCTGGGTGGTGCTCAACTGCGCCCAGTCGGGTTGCGGCGGGGTGCCGATGATAACAGTCGCTGGCGGTTCCGCCAGAGCGCTGCCAGTCAAGGCCAGCCCGAAGATCAGCGGGGCGAGGAGTCGTCTTTTAGCCATTCGATGAATTCGCGGTCGAGGAAAGCTTCGGGTGGCAGGTCGTCGGCCAGCAGCGCACTGTCGACCGCCCCGATTTCATTGACATACTGGATGCTGTGCCAATAGAAGGAGAGCCACATGCCGGCGAGCAGGGCGACGATGGCGAGGAGGGGCTTGACGCGGGCGAAATCGGTACCGGAACGCAGCAACATCGGCCAGGGCAGGCGCTTGCCGGCGCCGGCAAGCATCAGGTGCGGCGCTTCCTGTTTTTGCCGCGACAGCGCGAGGTGGCGTGCCGCTTCGAGGCGGCGGGCGGCGGGCGGCGGAATGTCGTCCAGCCCATGGTTCAGGACTTGCCGGATACGGGAAGCGTAGCGTTGTTCGTTCATAGCTTGATACCTTTGGCCGATAGCGCGACGGCCAGCGTGTGCGTGGCGCGGGAGCAATGGGTCTTGACGCTGCCTTCCGAACAGCCCATCGCGGTTGCGGTTTCGGCGACGTCCAACTCTTCCCAGTAACGCATGAGGAAGGCTTCACGTTGACGCGTCGGCAATTTTTTTATTTCCTGGTCGATGAGATTCAGGGTTTGCGCCTGCAGTAGCGTGCTTTCCGGCGTTTTTGGACCACCTTTGTCGCCGTCGACGGTCAGGGTTTCGAGCGGATCATGGTCTTCGTCGTCATCGGAGGAGAAGGCTGAGAGCAGGGTGGTCCACATCGAACGCACCTTGCTGCGTCGGTAAAAGTCGCGGATGGTGTTTTGCAGAATGCGCTGGAAGAGCATCGGAAACTCCTCCTCCGGCCGGTCGCCGTATTTTTCGGCCAGCTTCAGCATCGCATCCTGGACGATGTCGAGGGCGGTCTCCTCCTCGTGGACAGCGAACATGGCCTGCTTGAAGGCGCGCCGTTCGACCGATTCGAGAAAGCTGGAAAGTTGTCGGGGTGAAGCCAGAAAAATCTCGTCCAGTGAAAGCCGGGTGGGCTGGGGTTGTGCCGGCAAACCTTGACCGGGAATCTTGACCGAAAATCGGCGCTCGATTAAGGTTGCACCCTTTAAGCAACAGCTTTTTTGGGCTCGAGAATGATGATCAGCGGTGCAGAAATTGTAATCAGGTGCCTGCAGGAAGAAAAGGTCGATTGTGTTTTCGGCTACCCCGGTGGGTCCGTTCTGCACATTTATGACGCACTGTTCAAGCAGGACGAGGTCAAGCACATTCTGGTCCGCCACGAGCAGGCTGCGGTTCATGCCGCCGACGCCTATTCGCGCTCGTCGCAGAAAGTCGGCGTGGCGCTGGTGACTTCCGGTCCCGGCGTGACCAACACGATTACCGGCATTGCCACCGCCTACATGGATTCCATTCCGATGGTCGTGCTCTGTGGTCAGGTGCCGACCCAATACATCGGCCAGGATGCCTTCCAGGAGTGCGATGCCGTCGGTATCACCCGGCCCTGTGTCAAGCACAATTTCCTGGTCAAGGACGTCAAGGACTTGGCCGTCACCATCAAGAAGGCTTTCCACATAGCCGCCACCGGTCGTCCCGGGCCGGTCGTCGTCGATATCCCCAAGGACGTCACCGCCCAGATGGCCGAGTTCGACTATCCAAAGTCGATCCAGATGCGTTCCTACAATCCGGTGGTCAAGGGGCATCTCGGCCAGATCAAGAAAGCCGTACAGGTGCTGCAGGAAGCCAAGCGGCCGATCATCTACAGCGGTGGTGGCGTGATCCTGTCGGAGGCTTCAGGAAAGCTGACCCGGCTTGCCCGCCAACTCGGCTTTCCGGTCACCAGCACGCTGATGGGTCTGGGCGGCTATCCGGCCACCGACCGCCAGTTCGTCGGCATGCTCGGCATGCATGGCACGTTTGAAGCCAACAACGCGATGCATTACGCCGACGTGGTTCTGGCCATCGGTGCTCGTTTCGACGACCGTGTGATCGGCAATCCCGAGCATTTCGGCGAGGAGAAGCGGCGCATCATCCACATCGACATCGATCCCTCCTCGATCTCCAAGCGTGTCCGGGTCGACGTGCCGATCGTCGGCAACGTTGCCGATGTGCTCGACGAAATGCTCAAGCTGATGGATGGCGGCTGCAAGACCGATCCGGAAGTGGCCGACTGGTGGAAGCAGATCGACGAATGGCGTGGCCGCAAGTCGCTGGCCTATCGCCAGAGCGAGCGCATCATGCCGCAGTTCGTCGTCGAAAAGCTGTACGAAGTCACCGGCGGCGACGCTTTCGTCACCTCCGACGTTGGCCAGCATCAGATGTTCGCCGCGCAATACTACAAGTTCGACAAGCCGCGCCGCTGGATCAATTCCGGCGGCCTGGGCACCATGGGCGTCGGTTTGCCGTACGGCATGGGGGTGCTGATGGCCAACCCGGAGGCGCAGGTCGCCTGTATCACCGGCGAAGGTTCGATCCAGATGTGCATCCAGGAAATGTCCACCTGCAAACAGTACGGCTTCCCGATCAAGATCATCAACCTCAACAACGGCATGCTGGGCATGGTCCGCCAGTGGCAGGAGATGTTCTATTCGAAGCGCTATTCCCAGTCCTACGTCACCTCGCTGCCCGATTTCGTCAAGCTGGCCGAAGCCTACGGCCATGTCGGCATGCGCATCGAGAAGCCGGAGGATGTCGAGCCGGCGTTGCGCAAAGCCTTCACCGAGCACAAGGACGATCTGGTATTCATGGATTTCATCATCGATCCGACCGCCAACGTTTTCCCGATGGTCGCCGCCGGCAAGGGCCTGACCGAAATGATCCTCGCCGAAGAACTGTAAGCGGGGGAGGAATACACTATGCGACACATCATTTCCATCCTGATCGAAAACGAATCGGGCGCGCTGTCCCGCGTCGCCGGGCTGTTCTCCGCCCGCGGCTACAACATTGAATCGCTGACCGTGGCACCGACGGAAGATCCCTCGCTGTCCCGGATGACCATCCTGACCTGGGGCTCGGACGACGTGCTCGAACAGATCACCAAGCAGCTCAACAAGCTGGTTGATGTGGTCAAGGTGGTCGATCTCTCCGAGGCGCCCCACGTCGAGCGCGAACTGATGCTGATCAAGGTTCGCGCCACCGGCAAGGACCGCGATGAGATGAAGCGGATGGCCGACATTTTTCGTGGCCGCATCATCGACGTCACCGAGACGACCTATGTCATCGAGTTGACCGGTGCCAGTTCCAAACTCGATTCCTTCATCGCCGCGCTCGATGGCGGCCTGATTCTCGAAACGGTTCGTACCGGCGTTTGCGGCGTTGGCCGCGGCGACCGTATTCTCAAAGTCTAACTATCTGCTTATAAAGAGGATTTCATGAAAGTTTATTACGACAAGGACGCTGATCTCTCCCTGATCAAGGGCAAGGAGGTCACTATCGTGGGTTACGGTTCGCAAGGGCATGCCCATGCCCAGAACCTGAAGGACTCTGGCGTCAAAGTCACGGTTGGCCTGCGCAAGGACGGTGCCTCTTGGAAGAAGGCCGAAGCGGCCGGCCTGAAAGTCGAGGAAATCGCCAAGGCCGTCAAGGATGCCGATGTCGTCATGATCCTGCTGCCGGACGAGAACATCCCGCAGGTGTACAACGAAGAAATCGCGCCGAATCTGAAGAAGGGCGCCGCCTTGGCCTTCGCCCACGGCTTCAACGTGCATTACAACCAGGTCGTGCCGCATGCTGACGTGGACGTGATCATGGTCGCGCCGAAGGGCCCCGGCCACACCGTGCGTTCCGAGTACCTGAAGGGCGGCGGCGTGCCGTCGCTGATCGCTGTCTACCAGGACAAGACCGGCAAGGCCAAGGACATCGCTCTGTCCTACGCTGCGGCCAATGGCGGCACCAAGGGTGGCGTCATCGAAACCAATTTCCGCGAAGAAACCGAGACCGACCTGTTCGGCGAGCAGGCCGTGCTGTGCGGCGGCGCCGTCGAGCTGGTCAAGATGGGCTTCGAGACCCTGGTCGAAGCTGGCTACGCGCCGGAAATGGCCTACTTCGAGTGCCTGCACGAGTTGAAGCTGATCGTCGACCTGATGTACGAAGGCGGCATCGCCAACATGAATTACTCGATTTCGAATAACGCCGAGTACGGCGAGTACGTTACCGGTCCGGAAGTCATCAATGCCCAGTCGCGCGAAGCCATGCGCAACGCCCTGAAGCGTATCCAGACCGGCGAGTACGCCAAGATGTTCATCCTCGAAGGCCGTACCAACTACCCGAGCATGACCGCCCGCCGCCGCCTGACTGCCGCCCATCCGATCGAGCAGGTCGGCGAGAAGCTGCGCGACATGATGCCGTGGATCAAGAAGAACAAACTGGTCGACCAGTCCAAGAACTGAGTGCTTACCGGCTCGACGATGCGTCGTTGTTCGCGCTTATCGTACTAAAGTACTGTCTGCGCGCTCACGCCTAGCCTCGTCTTCGCTTTGGGCGGTGCAGGAATCTGCACCGCCCATTTGTTTTTCGGGCTATATCTGCCAAGGTGTATCCTTTCGCAGTTCTGGATGATCGCCATCTCCCATGACCGAACTCAAGCCCCGTAAGACCTTGTTTAACCCTGAACTCAAGCGGCGCGGCATTTACGTTTTGCCCAACCTGTTTACCACGGCGGCCCTGTTCGCCGGTTTCTTCGCCATTGTTCAGGCGATGCAGGGCGATTTCGAGCGGGCGGCGATGGCCATTTTCATCGCCATGGTGCTCGATGGGCTGGACGGCCGGGTGGCGCGTCTGACCAACACCCAGTCGGCCTTCGGCGCCGAGTACGATTCGCTGTCCGACATGGTCAGCTTTGGCGCCGCGCCGGCCCTGGTGATGTACGAATGGGCCTTGCGCGATCTCGGCCGGTTGGGCTGGATCGCCGCTTTCGTCTACTGCGCTGGGGCCGCGTTGCGCCTGGCGCGCTTCAATACGACGCTAGAAGTCATCGACAAGCGCTTCTTCCAGGGGCTGCCGTCGCCCGCTGCCGCGGCGCTGGTGGCCGGCCTGGTCTGGGTCATGATCCTGGCCGAGGTGCCTGGCTACGACGTCCGCTGGCTGGCCTGTGGGCTGACCATCTTTGCCGGTGTGACGATGATTTCCAACATCCGTTACTACAGCTTCAAGGACGTGAACTTGAAGAAGAGCGTGCCCTTTTTCGCCATCGCCGCCATCGCCCTCGGTTTTGCGCTGGTCGCCTACAGCCCGGAAATCGCCCTGTTCGCCTTTTTCGTTGTCTATGCTCTGTCCGGCTACGCGGTGGCGGCCGTCGGTCTGGCCAGGCGCAAGAGTGCGGACAAAATCGCGTGAATTCCCGGAGCATCCCATGAACAAGCAACATCTCGTCATTTTCGATACCACCCTGCGCGACGGCGAACAGAGCCCCGGCGCTTCGATGACCAAGGAAGAGAAGATCCGCGTCGCCCGGCAACTGGAGAAAATGCGCGTCGATGTCATTGAGGCCGGCTTTGCCGCTGCCTCGCCGGGTGATTTCGAAGCCATCCAGGCCATCGCCCAAACCGTCCGCGAATCAACCGTCTGCTCGCTTTCGCGCGCCAACGAGACCGACATCCGGCGTTCCGGCGAAGCCATCAAATCGGCGGCATCCGGCCGCATCCACACCTTCATCGCCACCTCGCCCATTCACATGGAGAAGAAGCTGCGCATGACGCCCGACCAGGTCGTCGAGCAGGCGGTCAAGGCGGTCGGTTGGGCGCGGCAATACACTGACGATGTCGAGTTTTCAGCCGAGGACGCGGGGCGTTCCGACATCGATTTCCTGTGCCGCGTCTTCGAGGCGGTGATCAAGGCCGGGGCCAGGACCATCAACGTGCCGGACACGGTCGGTTACGCCATCCCTTTTCAATATGCCGAGACCATTCGTCGGTTGATCGAGCGCGTACCCAATTCGGACAAAGTGGTGTGGTCGGTGCATTGCCATAACGACCTCGGCTTGGCCGTCTCCAACTCGCTGGCTGCCGTGTTGGCCGGTGCCCGCCAAGTCGAATGCACCATCAACGGCCTCGGCGAGCGGGCCGGCAACGCGGCGTTGGAGGAAATCGTCATGGCCGTGCGCACGCGGGCGGACATCTTCCCGGTCGAGACGCGCATCGACACGACACAGATCGTGCCGGCCTCCAAGCTGGTGTCGCAGATCACCGGCTACCCGGTGCAGCCGAACAAGGCCGTGGTCGGCGCCAATGCCTTTGCCCACGAGTCCGGTATTCACCAGGATGGCGTGCTCAAGCACCGCGAGACCTACGAGATCATGCGCGCCCAGGATGTCGGCTGGGCGCAGAACAAACTGGTGCTCGGCAAGCATTCCGGGCGCAACGCCTTCAAGACCCGCCTGGCCGAGCTAGGCATCGAATTGGCCAGCGACGAGGCGCTGAATGCCGCCTTTGCCCGCTTCAAGGAACTGGCCGACAAGAAGCACGAAATCTTCGACGAGGATCTGCACGCGCTGGTTTCCGATGAACTCGCGACGCCGGAGCAGGAGCACTACAAGTTGGTCTATTCGCACGTCTGCTCCGAGACCGGCGAAATGCCGCTGGCCACCGTCATCCTCAACGTTGGCGGCGTCGAGCACAAAGCGCAGGCCGGTGGTGGCGGGCCGGTCGATGCCACTTTCAAGGCCATCGAAAGCATTGCCGGCAGTGGTGCCGAACTGCTGCTCTATTCGGTTAATGCCATCACCACCGGTACCGATGCCCAGGGCGAGGTAACGACGCGGCTGGCCAAAGGCGAGCGCATCGTCAACGGCAACGGCGCCGATACCGATATCGTTATCGCCTCAGCGCGTTCCTACCTGAATGCGCTAAACAAGCTGCATTCGTCGCTGGACAAGGTGCGCGCCCAAGGCGACATCTGAGTGGGGTAGGTTGTTCTCTGGAAGGCCGTTTCAGGACTGCGGGCTTGGTGCATTGCGCTCCAGCCCAGTCCACGCGGGCTAGCTGAGGATTGTTCTAGCCCTGCCACCCCTACTGTCCACCGGAAAATCCCGGCTACCCCCAAACAGCCCAACGGTGGCTTTCACTTTGTCGCAAGCGCGAAGCTCGCATCGATCCGGCGGAAAATTTCTTCTATGGGAACGGAACCGTCAAGACACATCGTAAACCAGTGCTTTTTGTTCATGTGATACCCAGGTAAATATTTCTTTCCATCCACCAAGTCGCCTATTTCTTCCGGTCTGATTCGCAAATCAATAATATCGACCGTACCCTCTTCGTCCAATCCCAATTTCTGCTTTTGCAAGATCAATAATGCTGCGTACCATTTTGCATTGTCTTGGCGCCGGAAGATTGCGTTGTTGGGAAAGCGCTTCCACAGAAATTGAAGTTCGTCTCGGTATTTTTCTCGGACATACTGAATAACCTGCCTTGCACCTTCGCTCTTGAATACATCAGGTTCGAAGCAGGCATCGGCAACCGTGGCGAGTACGCCCTCGTATTCTTCCCGAACTTTCCCGACAAATGCGCCCGTGGCATCGGGAACACGATGAAGCACATAGTGTTCCTTTGAAAAGCTGTCGATTACCTCGGCCGATACTTTTCCTTTTTTCGTGACAGTCACTACCATTTCAAATTGACCGTCAACCAAGCTGGTGGAATAGATATAAACATCCCCGCTTTCAGAAAATCCAAAAGGAAGAAGTTGTCCGATCCTTATTTTTCGGTTTTTAAATAAAGTATCTATCTCTGTCATGGAACTTCTGCGCAAGCTCCCATCAGCCAGGTTAGTGTGAGTGCCACCGGGTCGTTTTCCGGAAAGCAGTCTCAGTTTTTCCCGGTGGTTTGGGGTCGTGTGCTGCGGACGTAGAGGATGGCCGCGACGAAGACCGTCATCGCCAGCAGCGTTTCGCCGACCGCCAGCCATTGCGCCAGGCCACGGTCGCTGGTGGCGCGGGTCAAGCCTTCGAGCAGGTAGAACTGGATCAGCAGCGACAGCCACTTGTAGGTGTAGCGCTTGCCGCGCAGTACGCCGAACAGCGGCAGCAACAGCACGGCGGCCTTCAGCGTCAGCCATGAGCCGCCGGGGCGTAGCGGCGCCAGCCAGCCTTCCCACGCCAGGCACAGGAAAATCAGGGCGATCAGGCTGGCGCTGGTCAGCGTCTGCCAGCGGGTAGCGTTCACCATATGACTCCCGGTTTGGCGGCGAAGGTGGCGAGGAGGGTATCGGCATGGACCGCTGGCGGATTGCCGGGGATGTTGGAGACATGGGTGTTGCGCATGGTCGGCTATTATACGGGCCCATGCTGACCCGTTCCCGCTATCGCCGCTCCCGTCGCCCGTCGGCGCCGGCCGACGGCATCGTCCACCGTTTCTTCAGCGAGAACATGCTGCAAACCAGCGCCGCCCTGGCCTTCACCACGCTGCTGGCGCTGGTGCCGCTGGTTGCGGTGATTCTGGCTGTGGCCGATGCGGTACCTTATTTCGACCTGCTCCTTGGCCGCTTGCAGCCGCTGTTGCGTGAAACGCTGTTGCCCAGCGGCGCCGCCAGCACCATTGCCGGTGGCATCGGCCGCTTCTCCCTCAGGGCGAAGGAACTGACCGTGGCCGGCCTGTTGTTGCTCGGTCTGACCGCTTTCATGCTGCTGCACACCATCGAGCGTACCTTCAATCACCTGTGGCGGGTCGAGCCGCGTCCGTTAGCCGCTCGCCTCGGTCTGTATGCCTTCGTGATGGCGGTCTGGCCGTTCATCCTTGGCGCCATCGCCTTGGCCATCTCGATGGCAGTCAGTATTTCGCTGGGCATCATCGACTGGCCGGACTGGGTCCGCCTGCTACTGTCGAAAGGCACCTCGGTGCTGTTGCTCGGCCTTTTTTTTGCCTTTCTCTATTATGCCGTGCCCAATGCCCGGGTGGCCAAGCGAGCGGCACTGACCGGCGGCGCCTTCGCGGCGCTGGCCGTGGTGGCCATGCAGAAACTGTTCGAACTCTACCTGAGCGCCTCGGGCATGTTTCGGAGCATCTACGGCGCCCTGGCGGCGGTGCCGATCTTTCTTATCTGGCTCCACCTGTCGTGGGCGATCGTGCTGTTCGGCGGGTTGCTGGCGGCTAGGCTGAATGGTCCGGCGCAACGCTGAACAGTTCGATGTTGTTGGTCTGCTCGTCGAGATTTTCGGTGCGGATCTCGCGGATCAGCAGATTGTCCTTTTCGACCAGCAGAATCAGCGGCGCGCCGGCGTTCTGAATCTTGCCCGGGGCCAGCAGTAGCGATTCGGACGGGCGTAAAGGCGGCGTCTCGGGCAGGATCAGCACGGCCACGCGGCCGGCGTCTAGTTCGTAGGGCTGGGCGATTTCGGCGGCGATGGCGCGGGGAGCGATCAGTTGCAGGCCCAGTTCGATATGTTCCGGGTTTTCCGACATGGCCCAGCGGATGATGCAGATGCGCTGCGGCGCGTTGCCGCCGTCCTGTTCGTCGATCGCCTGCAGCGCCACTACGTCGCCGATGCGCAGATCGTCGGTATCGCCGCTGACGTGCATCAGCGCATAGCCTTCCGGGCTTTCGTTGGTGACCATCCATTCGCTCAGCGGGACCGGGCTGCCGGTATGCCGCATCAGCCGCCACAGATTATCCAGGCCGAGGCAGAGGTTGGCGCGATACGATTGCCGCCGCCGCGGAAAACGCCGCTTGGCCGGCTTGCCCCAGAGCTTGGTCAGGCGCCGCAGCACGCCGTGGCCGGCCCGGGTTTCGGCGAAGGCCGGCAGATTGAGGTCGACGGCGCTGGCGCCGCGCTCAAGCTCGCCAAGTTGGCGCCGTGCTTCGGCGGCGATGGTGTCGCAGGCGAAGTACAGCGGTAGCGACTCGGCCGCCGGCAGGCGGCGGATCAGTGCATGGGCGGGAAAGTCCCGGTCGAGATCGACCCAGAAAACGGCATCGGCGCCGGCCGGCGGTGTTTCGGACAATTCGACGCGGAGCGGGCTAGCCTCGATGTAGTCGCTGATGAATTTCAGTTCGCTGGCCGAGAAAGAGGCTGGCTGCGCGGTCGCGGCGAGCAGAATGTCGGCGTAGGCGCGCTCGATGCTGGCGCTGCCGCGCGGGCCGGGAATGGCCCCCAGGTCGAAGCGGCGGGCGGTACGGAAGGCGGCATGCAATTGCTGCCAGAGGCCGACGCCGGTCGGCGCGGCGACCAGGTGACTGATCTTGATCTGCCAGCCAATGCCCTGCATGGCGCGCAGCAGCGAGTTGTGGGGCGAGCGCAGCGAATTGCCGCCAGCGGGGCCGAACAGTTCGGCCAGCGAGTTGAAATAATCCTGGGTCAGGGGTTCGAGCAGGTCGACGACCTGCTTGACCCGCTGGCGCATCTTGCGCGCGACCGGCAGCGATATCTTCTGGAAAGACGGCAGTTCGGCCTTGACGACGCGCTCGACATGGCCGTGCAGCAGATCGAGCAGCTTGATGCGATGGGAAACCGGTACCGGCGTGTCGCGCAGTTTGAGCAACTGGCGGTGGAGCTGCTCGGCATCGTCGCTGCCGCTGCGACCGTGCGCCGTCGCCAGCCACTCGAGGATATGCCTGATACTGGCTTCGGCAGCCGGGGAGGGCGAGGGTTCGGGTAAGGTGCTCATGGAAGAAGCATGAATAGCAAATAATTCGCCATTGCGCCAGTACGCTGCATGCCGGCCGGCGTTGCTGGCGCGCTGAACGGCGGCGTGCTCCGCCGGGAATGATCGAAGTACGGCAAGTGGCTTGTTTTTCCTCGCTAAAGCGCTATAATCCCAAGTCTTTTTTCCATCCAGGAAGCCCATCTCATGGTTGTTATCCGTCTTGCCCGTGGTGGCGCCAAGAAGCGCCCGTTCTACAATCTGGTTGTCACCGATTCCCGCAACCGCCGCGACGGCCGTTTCGTCGAGCGGATCGGCTTCTACAACCCGGTGGCTTCCGGCAGTGCCGAAAAGCTGCGTATTTCCGCCGAGCGCCTGGCCTACTGGCAGAAGAACGGCGCCCAACTGTCGCCGACCGTCGTCCGTCTGGTCAAGCAGAACGCTGCCCAGCCGGCAGCCTAAGTTTTCCCCTTGTCCGGCAACGACATCGTCGTCCTGGGGCGGCTTGCCGACCCCTACGGGATTCGTGGCTGGATCAGGTTGATCCCCTTCGGCGACGATCCCCTGTCTTGGGGAAGCATGCCGGTTTGGTGGGTCGCCCGTGACGGCGAGCCGTGGCGCGAGGTGGCGCTGAAGGGATTGAAGGTGCATGGCGATGGTCTGGTGGTCGCCCTCGAAGGGGTTGCCGACCGTACTGCCGCCGAAGCCCTGAAAGGGGTTCTGGTCGGTGCGCCGCGCGCGGCTCTGCCGGTGGCCGGCGAGGACGAGTTCTACTGGGCCGATCTGTTTGGCCTGGAAGTCGTCAATACCGCCGGTGAGCGGCTCGGTACGGTGGCCGGACTGATCGAGACCGGCGCCAACGACGTCTTGCAGGTCGTCGACGATGACGGTGGCGAGCGCCTGTTGCCTTTCGTGGCGGCCGTGGTGCTGGCGGTGGACCGGGCGGCGCGGCAAATTCGCGTCGAGTGGGGAAGTGACTGGTGAGTTGCGGGGGCGGCCGGTGATCCGGTTCGACTGCGTGAGCATCTTTCCGGAGATGTTCGCTGCCGTGACCGACAGCGGTATTACCCGGCGTGCCCTGGAAGAGGGGCGCTGGGCGTGGCAGGGCTGGAATCCGCGGGATTTCGCCGACAATGCCTGGCGGCGGGTGGACGACCGGCCGTTCGGCGGCGGGCCAGGCATGGTGATGCAGCCAGGGCCGCTGGAAAAGGCGATTGTTGCCGCCAAGGCCCGGCAGCGCGAGGTGGGGCTGGCCAAGAGCCGGGTCATCTACCTCTCGCCGCAGGGCGCGCCGCTGACCCATGAACGGGTGATGCGGCTGGTAGCGGAGATGACGGCGGGCGAGGCGGGCTTGATCCTGCTCTGCGGTCGTTATGAAGGAGTCGACGAGCGTTTGATCGAGCGTTGCGTTGATGAGGAAATTTCGCTCGGGGATTTTGTCCTCTCCGGCGGCGAATTGCCGGCGATGGCGTTGATCGACGCCGTCGTCCGCCAGTTGCCGGGCGTGTTGGGAGATGTCGCTTCGGCGGTGGAAGATTCGTTTGTCGGTGGTTTGCTGGATTGCCCGCACTACACCCGGCCCGAGGTCTATGAAGGCCAGACGGCGCCGGAAGTGCTGCTCTCCGGCGATCACCAAAGAATTCGTCGCTGGCGGCTCAAAGAGTCGCTGGCGCGAACCCGGAAGCGCCGGCCGGATTTGCTGGCGCACCGCAGTCTGACTGCGGAAGAAACGCAACTCCTCGCGGAAATTTCCGCAGCGGAGCAATGCGGTGAGCAATGAAGTTTGAGAAAAAGGAATCTCACATGAACCTGATTCAACAGTTGGAACAAGAAGAAATCGCCCGCCTGGGCAAGACCATTCCCGAATTCGCCCCCGGCGACACCGTCGTCGTCCAGGTCAAGGTCAAGGAAGGCACCCGCGAGCGTTTGCAAGCCTATGAAGGCGTCGTCATCGCCAAGCGCAACCGGGGCCTGAACTCCGGTTTCACCGTGCGCAAGATTTCCTCCGGCGAGGGCGTCGAGCGGACTTTCCAGACCTATTCCCCGCTGGTCGCCTCGATCGAGGTCAAGCGTCGCGGCGACGTGCGTCGCGCCAAGCTGTACTACCTGCGCGAGCGTTCCGGCAAGTCGGCCCGCATCAAGGAAAAGCTGCCTGCCAGGAAGGTAGCCGCCGCCGAATAATCTGGCGAAGCATGGCAATTGCAAACGGGGCGCTTCGGCGCCCCGTTTGCGTTTTCTCGATGATGAAGCGATATTACGGCCTGCCCGCCACGCGCGGCCTTGACGATGACTTCACCGAGAAGGAGCCACCATGAGCAACGATATGAGGAAGTGTCCCGTTACCCATCTGACGACTGATTTTGGCGCCCCCGTGGCCAGCAACCGCGACAGTCTGACCGCCGGCCCGCGCGGCCCGCTGCTGGCGCAGGATGTGTGGCTCAACGAGAAACTTGCCAACTTCGTGCGTGAGGTGATTCCCGAGCGTCGCATGCACGCCAAAGGTTCGGGTGCTTTCGGCACTTTCACGGTGACGAAGGACATCACCCGCTACACCCGCGCCAAGCTGTTCAGCCAGGTCGGCAAGAAAACCGAGCTATTCGCTCGCTTTACCACCGTCGCCGGCGAACGCGGCGCGGCCGATGCCGAGCGCGACATTCGCGGCTTTGCCCTCAAGTTCTATACCGAGGAGGGTAACTGGGACATGGTCGGCAACAACACGCCGGTGTTCTTCATCCGCGACCCGCGCCAGTTCCCCGATCTCAACAAAGCCGTCAAGCGCGATCCGCGCACCAATCTGCGTAGCGCCACCCACAACTGGGATTACTGGACGCTGCTGCCCGAGGCACTGCACCAGATCACCATCGTCATGAGCGAGCGCGGCATTCCCGCCAGCTACCGCCACATGCACGGTTTCGGCTCACACACTTACAGCTTTTGGAATGCCCAGGGCGAGCGTTTCTGGGTCAAGCTGCACTTCAAGACCCAACAGGGCATCAAGAACCTGACCGACGCCGAGGCCGCGCAACTGATCGGCGTGGATCGCGAAAGTCACCAGCGCGATCTGTACGACGTCATCGAGCGCGGCGATTTTCCCAAATGGACGATGTACATCCAGGTGATGCCTGAGCTGGAGGCCGAAAAATACCGCCTGCACCCGTTCGATCTGACCAAGGTCTGGTATCAGGGCGATTACCCGCTGATCGAAGTCGGCGAATTCGAGCTGAATCGCAACCCCGAGAATTTTTTCCTCGATGTCGAGCAAAGCGCCTTCGCGCCCAGTAACCTGGTGCCGGGCATCGGCGTCAGCCCCGACCACATGCTGCAAGCGCGCCTGTTCAACTATGCCGACGCGCAGCGCTACCGTTTGGGCGTGAACTACCACCAAATTCCCGTCAATCAGGCGCGCTGCCCGGTCCACAGCAATCACCGCGATGGCATGGGCCGCGTGGACGGCAACTACGGCAGCTTGCCGCACTACGAGCCGAACAGCTTCGGTCAATGGCAGGCGCAGCCCGAGTTCGGGGAACCGCCGCTGCGCATCAACGGTGACGCCAAATTCTGGTCGGCCCACCAGGATGACGACAATTACTTCGAGCAGCCGCGCAAGCTGTTCCAGTTGATGACCCCGGCGCAGCGGCAGGCGTTGTTCGACAATACCGGCCGTGGCATGGGCGACGCGCCGGAATTCGTCAAGTTCCGCCACATCCGCAACTGCCACGCCGCCGACCCGGCCTACGGCGCTGGCGTCGCCAAGGCATTGGGCCTCGATTTGCAAAAGGCGCTGGCTTCGAAGCAAGACGACCCGATGAACGGCAGTCCGCTGGTGCCGCTACCCGCTTGAGGCCGGTGGTTTACCTGCGCCCCTCGGCGACGCCTGAGCGTCGGGGGGCGGTCAGCCGCGGCCAGCACCGCTTGCCGCAGCGCATTTGCGGATGACCATCAACCGGAGTCATCCAAAGACGCCCGATTGATAATCGACGATGGCCTGATGGATTTCGTTTTGCGTGTTCATCACGAAGGGGCCGTGCTGGACGATGGGTTCGTTGAGCGGTTTGCCGGCGACCAGTATCAGCCGTGTTTCCCCATCATTCCCCGCCGATACCGTCACCCCGTCGCTGCCGGGCGTGTTGGCGAGGATGCCCATGTGACGCGATGTGATTTGCGTGCCGTCGATTACCGCCGTGCCGCGATAAACATAAACGAAGGCATTGTGATTGTCCGGCAGCGCGGTCGAGAACGTGACGTCCGCTGGCAGGTGAATGTCCAGATACAGCGGTTCGGTCAATGCGCGCGTGACGGCGCCTTCGACGCCATTGCTTGAACCCGCAATCACGCGCACGGTCGCGCCTGCGGACGTGGCATATTGCGGAATTTCTCCGGCGGAAAAATCCCGATACCACGGCGCATTCATTTTGCGCTGCGCGGGCAGATTCAGCCAAAGCTGAAAACCTTCCATCACGCCGTTTATCTGTTGCGGAATCTCTGAATGAATCACGCCGCGCGCGGCAGTCATCCATTGCACGCCGCCGCTTTCCAGCAAACCTTCATGCCCGGCACTGTCACGGTGGCGCATACGACCTGCGAGCATGTAAGTCACGGTTTCAAAGCCGCGATGCGGATGATCGGGAAAGCCCGCGATGTAATCGTCGGGGTCGTCACTGTCGAAGGCATCCAGCATCAAAAAAGGATCAAGGCGGCGCTGCAACGCGCCGTGCAGCACGCGGGTGAGTTTGACGCCCGCGCCATCCGAAGTCATGACACCCTGAACGAGTCTTTCGATGGTGCGCGGCTGGCGCAGTGCGGTTTGTGTGATGAGGTTCATGTGTGCGCTCTCCGTTATGCTTTTGTCGATTTTTCACATAAACGGGAAAGTTGACGAATTTCGCCCAACTGACCCCACCAGCCTGCAAAATACCCAACCGTGCGACGTGGTTCCTGATTTTAGGAAACCGTCTTGTCCTTCTCAATCAACGCGTAGGCTGAGTGATTGTGGATTGACTCGAAATTCTCCGATTCGACTACGTAGGCGTCGATGCGGGGCTCGGCATTGAGCCGGGCGGCGACGTCGCGGACCATGTCCTCGACGAATTTCGGATTGTCGTAAGCGCGTTCGGTGACGTATTTTTCGTCCGGGCGCTTCAAGAGGCCGAACAGTTCGCAGGAGGCTTCCTGCTCGACCAGCTCGACCAGTTCCTCGATCCACACGAAGTCGTTGGTACGGGCGGTGACGGTGACGTGCGAGCGCTGGTTGTGGGCGCCGCGTTCGGCGATTTTTTTTGAGCACGGGCACAGGCTGGTCACCGGCACGACGACGCGGACCGAGGTGCTGATCTGGCCGTGGCTGATGTCGCCGATGAAGGTGACGTCGTAATCCATCAAGCTCTGTACGCCGGAAACCGGGGCTGTCTTGTTGATGAAGTACGGGAAATTCGTCTCGATGTGGCCAGTTTCGGCCTCGAGCTTGACCAGCATGTCGCGCAGCATGATCGGGAAATTCTCGACCGAGGTTTCGCGTTCGTGGCCGTTCAGGATCTCCACGAAACGGGACATGTGGGTACCCTTGAAGTTGTGCGGCAGGCCGACGTACATGTTGAACACGGCGATCGTGTGCTGGACGCCGGCGGATTTGTCCCGAACCCGGATCGGGTGGCGGATCGACTTGATGCCGACTTTGTTGATGGCGATGTGGCGGGTGTCGGCGGAACTTTGGACGTCGGGAATGGCGAGGTTGGGGCTGTTCATCGGGCTATTCGGGAAAAATTATTGTCGGGTGGTGCGTTGGCGTACGGCGCGCACGATGCCATCCTGGTCCAGGCCGAGTTCGGCCAACAACTGGCCTTGTTCGCCGTGGTCGATGAAGCGGTCGGGCAGGCCGAGACGCAGTACCGGCACGCAGATGCCGCGTTCGGCCAGTATCCGCTCGATTTCCGAGCCAGCGCCGCCGATCACGGCGTTCTCTTCGATGCTGACCAACAGCGAATGGTTCCCGGCCAGTTCGACGATCAGTTCGACGTCGAGCGGCTTGACGAAGCGCATGTTGGCCACCGTGGCGTCCAGTTCGTCGCCGGCGGCCAGCGCTTCCGGCAGCAGGCTGCCGAAGGCGAGCAGGGCGACGTTGCGGCCGCGGCGGCGGATTTCGCCCTTGCCAAGCGGCAAGGTGTCGAGCCCAGGGCCGGGCGGTGTACCGTTGCCGCCGCCACGCGGATAGCGGACCAGGGCCGGGCCGTCGTAGGCGAAGGCGGTGGCCAGCATGCGCCGGCATTCGGCTTCGTCGGATGGAGTCATCACTAGCAGGTTTGGGATGCAGGTGGCGAACGACAGGTCGAAGGTGCCGTGGTGGGTTGGGCCGTCGGCGCCGACCAGACCGCCGCGGTCGACGGCGAAGACGACTGGCAGGTTCTGCAGCGCGACATCGTGGATCAACTGATCGTAGGCGCGCTGTAGGAAGGTCGAGTAGATGGCGACGACCGGCTTTAAGCCCTCGCAGGCCAGCCCGGCGGCGAAGGTGACGGCGTGCTGCTCGGCGATGCCGACGTCGAAATAGCGGTCGGGATGCTCGCTGGCGAAGCGGACCATGCCCGAGCCCTCGCCCATCGCCGGGGTAATGGCGACCAGCCTGGAATCGGCCTGGGCCTGGTCGCACAGCCAGTCGCCGAAGACCTGGGTGTAGGTCAGCTTACTGCCGCCGGTGGGGATGCCCTGGTCGGCGGAGAACTTGCCGACGCCGTGGTAGAGGATGGGGTCGGATTCGGCCAGTTTGTAACCCTGGCCCTTCTTGGTGATGACGTGCAGGAACTTCGGCCCCTTGAGCTTCTTCAGGTTTTCCAGTGTCGGGATCAGGGCGTCGAGGTCGTGGCCGTCGATCGGGCCGTAGTAATGGAAGCCGAATTCCTCGAACAGCGTGCCGGGGGCGATCATGCCCTTGACGTGCTCCTCGGCGCGGCGCGCCAGTTCGAGCAGTGGCGGGGCGAAGCCGAGCATGTGGCGGCCGGCCTCGCGGGCGGCGTTGTAGGTCTTGCTCGACGTCAGCCGGGTCAGGATGTTGTTCAGTGCGCCGACCGGCGGCGAGATCGACATCTCGTTGTCGTTGAGGATGACCAGCATGTCGGCATCGGCGACGCCGGCGTTGTTCAGCGCCTCGAAGGCCATGCCGGCCGACATCGCGCCGTCGCCGATGACGGCCACCACCTTGCGCTCTTCGCCTTTGTGCTTGGCGGCCAGCGCCATGCCCAGGGCGGCCGAGATCGAGGTCGACGAGTGGCCGACGCCGAAGGTGTCGTAGGGGCTCTCGCCGCGCTTGGGAAAACCGGCGACGCCGTGGCGCATGCGCAGCTTGTCCATGCCATTGCGCCGGCCGGTCAGGATCTTGTGCGGGTAGCACTGATGGCCGACGTCCCAGACCAGGCGGTCGTGCGGTGTGTCGTAGACGGTGTGCAGGGCGATGGTCAGCTCGACGGTGCCGAGATTGGACGACAGATGGCCGCCGGTCTGCGCCACCGACTCGATCAGGAAGGTGCGTAGCTCGTCGGCCAGTTGCGCCAGTTGTTTGCGTTCCAGGCGGCGCAGGTCGGCCGGACTATTGATGGTTTCGAGCAGGGTGCAGGAGGGTACGGCGGTCATTGTCAGAAATCGTCAAAAGCGCCGGTGACAGATGAAGTCGGCCAGTTGGGTCAGGCGCGCCGCCCGGTCGCCGAACACGGCCAGCGCCGCCAGGGCCTCGGTACGCAGTTCCTCAGCATAGGCGCGGGCGGTGTCGAGGCCGAGCAGCGTGACGTAGGTCGGCTTGGCGGCGGCTTCGTCCTTGCCGGCCGTCTTGCCCAGCGTGGCGGTGCTGGCGGTGCAGTCGAGAATGTCGTCGACGACCTGGAAGAGCAAGCCGATGCGTTTGGCGAAGCGATCCAATTGCGCGCGTTGTTGGCTGGACAGCGGCGCGCCGGTTAGGGCGCCGAGCAGCACGGCGGCGCGGATCAGGGCGCCGGTCTTCAGCGCATGCATCAGCTCGAGTTCAGGTTGCTCCAGCGGCTTGCCGACCGCGGCGAGGTCGATCGCCTGGCCGCCGGCCATGCCGCGCGAGCCGCTGGCGTGAGCGAGCAGGGCGATCATCTCAAGCTGCCGTGTCGGCTCGCCGAAGTCGGCGCCGGCCAGCAGTTCGAAAGCCCGGGGTTGCAGGCTGTCGCCGACCAGCAGGGCGGTCGCTTCGCCGTATTCGACATGGCAGGTCGGGCGGCCACGGCGCAGCACGTCGTCGTCCATGCACGGCAGGTCGTCGTGGACCAGCGAATAGGCGTGGATCAACTCGACGGCACAGGCGACCAAGTCGAGTTTCTCTGGTGCCGCGCCGCTCAGTTCGCCGGCGGCGAAAGCGAGCAGCGGGCGGACGCGCTTGCCGCCGCCGAGTGCGGCGTAGCGCATGGCTTCGTGCAGGCGTTGCGGGATGCCGTCGGCGCCCGGTAGGCAGCGGGCCAGCGCGGCTTCGACGCGCGCCTGGACGCCGCCCATCCATTCGGCGAAGGGGGCGGCGCTTGACGTAACGTTCACTCGCCCTCCAGTGTCGTGCGGTCGACTTCCCGGAGTTCGCCATTCTCAATGATGCGAATCTGGCTTTCGGCATTGGCCAGTTGGACCTGGCAATGCTTCATCAGTTCCATGCCGCGGCGATAGGCGGCGATCGAAGCTTCGAGTTCGAACTGACCGCCCTCCATGCTGGCGACGATGGCCTCCAATTCGGCCAGTGCCGTTTCGAATTTCAGGTCGGCGATCGGGGTCTGATCCATGGTGTCCGAAGTCGGGGAAACACGCAAAAATACTCCATCACGGGTTGCCCGGTCAAATCTCGTCTCGGGGTAGAATCAATATTTTCAATAGGCTGGAGGCTTGGCATGTCTGACATGGCGACGTTGTCCCGGTTGGTGCCCGCAGTTTCGCAGCTGCCGGTGGACTGGTACTTCGATGAAGGGATCTATGCATTGGAGAAGCGTTTGATCTTCGATGCCGGTCCCGGCTACGTCGGACATCGGCTGATGGTGCCGGAAGCGGGAGATTACCGTTCGTTGGAATGGAAGGATCATGGCCAGATGCTGCTCAACGGCGGCGAGGTCGGTCCCAACGCCGGCATCTGGCAAATGTCCAACGTCTGTCGTCACCGTCAGGCGATCATGTTGCAGGGCAGCGGCAAGCTGAACGGCCCGGTGGTCTGCCCGATCCACCGCTGGACCTACGACCAGAGCGGCGAGTTGATTGGTGCGCCACACTTTCCGCAGAACCCCTGCCTGAATCTCGACAAGGCCCGGCTGGAAAACTGGAACGGCCTGTTGTTCAAGGGGCCGCGCTCGGCCAACGCTGATCTCGCCGACATGCTGACCGCCCGCGATTTCGATTTCGCCGGTTACAAGCTCGACCACGTCGAAATGCACGAGTGCCATTACAACTGGAAGACCTTCATCGAGGTTTACCTGGAGGACTACCACGTCGCGCCCTATCACCCGGGCCTTGGCAACTTCGTCACCTGCGACGACCTGACCTGGCAGTTCGGCGAGTGGTACTCGGTGCAGAAGGTCGGCATCACCTCGCTGCTCAAGTCAGGCTCGGCGGTCTATGACCGCTGGCAGAAAGTGGTCCGCGAATACTACGGCGACCGCGGCGAGACGCCGCCACAGGGCGCGGTGTGGTTGACTTACTACCCGAACATCATGGTCGAGTGGTATCCGCACGTGCTGGTGGTATCGACGCTGCTGCCGATGGGCGTGCACAAAACCATGAACGTTGTCGAGTTCTACTACCCCGAGGAAATCGTCGATTTCGAGCGCGAATTCATCGAGGCCGAACGCGCCGCCTACATGGAGACAGCCATCGAGGACGACGACATCGGCGAGCGCATGGATCGCGGCCGGCTGGCCCTGCTGGCCGAAGGGCGGAACGAGGTCGGCCCGTACCAGAGCCCGATGGAGGACGGCATGCAGCATTTCCACGAGTTCTACCGGCGGATCATGCAGCGGGCCATCGAAAGCCGTTGAGCGACAGCCATCGCACCAGGCGCCGGGGTCGCAACCGGCGCCTTTTTCATGGTGCTTGCCGAGTTCAATCGCTGTCATCCCTAGCTTTGCAGGCAAACGCTTTTCTTTCTGGAGTCTTCCCATGCAATCCCTGTGGATGCTCGTCGCCAGCCTGCTGTTCGCCTGTATGGGCGTCTGCGTCAAGCTCGCGGCGGCAACTCACTCGGCGGTCGAAATCTCTTTCTGGCGCAGCCTGATTGCGCTGGTCCTGAGTTTCGCCCTGGTTCGTTTGCGTGGCGTGTCGCTGCGCACACCGCACTGGCGCTGGCAGATCACGCGCGGAGCGGTCGGCTTTGCCTCGCTGTTCTCCTACTTTTACGCCATCAGCTTGCTGCCGCTGGCGACCGCGGTGACGCTCAACTACACCTCGGCAATCTTCCTCGCCCTCTACCTGGCGCTGTCCGGATGGCGTCTCCAGCGCGGCATTCTTGGCGCGGTGGTCATCGGCCTGGTTGGTGTCGTGCTGCTGCTGCGGCCCAGCTTCCATGCCGATCAACTGTTTGGCGGTCTGGTCGGGCTGGCCTCCGGTGTAATGGCCGGCATGGCCTACTTCAGCTTGCGCGAACTGGGTGCGCGCGGCGAGGCGGAAACGCGGACGGTATTCTATTTTTCGCTGGTGGCTACCGTGGCCTCCGTCGCCTGGCTGCCGTTTTTTGATTGGCACCCGATTGATGCCCGGAGCGGTGGTTTGCTGCTCGGCGTCGGCATTTTCGCCACACTGGCGCAACTGGCAATGACTCGCGCCTATGCGCGAGGCAAAACCATGGCGGCGGCGGCGCTGGCCTACAGCACGGTGGTGTTCTCCAGCCTGTTCGGCATGCTGCTCTGGGGCGAAACGCTGGGCATCTCAGCGTGGGCGGGCATCGGGCTGATCGTGCTCTCCGGCATCGCGGCCACGCATTTTTCCCGCGCCAGCCCGCTCGAACAGGATTAGGAAAGCTCCGAACAATCCCCTCGCGGTCGTCGCATCCCGGCTTGGGGCGGTCTGCTTCGCTGCAAATGCTCGCAATACCGCCCGTATTGCTGCGCTTTGCGCCTCGCGGCCCATCCCCAATCCGGGCGCGCCAACTCGCGGGGAATTATTCAGAGCTTCCGCGGATTGGCGTTACACTGAACCAAACAACAACGGAGTCCCATCATGATCGTCGTCGACCATCAAGCCAGCCGAGTTAGCGTTTCTGTGTTCGGCGAGTTCACGCTGTCCGATTACAAGGAATTCGAAGAGGTCGTCAATTATAAGGTGCGTTTCGAGGGGCCGATTGATCTCTATTTCGACCTGAGAGAGATGCAGGGGGCGACGCTTGATGTGGCCTGGGAGGAACTCAAATTCTCGCGCGCCCATGCCAACGATTTCAACCGCGTGGCGGTAGTCACCGACAGCCAATGGGTGACTTGGAGCGCCTGGGTTTCACAGACCTTCGTCAATGCTGATGTCACTGTTTTCGACGACGCCGACGAGGCCAGGGCCTGGCTGGAGCAAGCGATGGCCTGAGTTCCGGGCGACGCCGAGCGCTGCGGCGTCGCCGGCTTTTATCCTTTGCTGATCCCGCGCAGCGTTGATGCGAGGGCGGTCAGCCTGCCCGCGGACCGAAGGCGGTATCGAGTTCCTGCGGCCGGCCGTAGAGCCAGCCCTGGGCCAGTTCGATGCCGCACCCGGCCAGCGCTTGGTGCTGAGCTTCCGTCTCTACCCCTTCGGCCAGGACCTGGATGTTTTGCTCGTGCAATTGGGCTACCGTTTTGCGGATGGCCGTGATAAAGGGATCGCCCAAGGCGGCGTTGCGGATGATGGTGATGCACAGTTTGACGATGTCCGGTTGCAGGACCCGCACGGTTTCCAGATCGGCGAAACCGCAGCCCGTGTCATCGAGCGAGAGGCGCAGGCCGAGTTCGCGCAGGTGGGCGACCGCGTCGCGCAGTTCCTCGGCCGCGTCGAGCGGCAGATGCTCGGTGATTTCGATAATGACGTCGTCGCGTCCCGCCAGCGGCAGGGAGTCGATGGCTCTGGCGAGTGCCGCTGGCCCGAGGTTGATGCTCAAGAATTGGCCCGCCGGCACCCGTTTTGCCGTGCGTTCGAGGGCCAGCCGGGCGCAGGCCAATTCGGCCTCGACGGTGAGGCCGGCTCCGGCGGCGGCGGCGAATAGCCGATCGGGGGATTCCAGCGGCGAGTTGCGCGGACCGCGCGACAAGGCTTCGTAACCGAGCAGTCGCCGATCGCTCAGGCGGACGATGGGCTGGACGACGGTGCGTAGCGAACCATCACCGAGGATGTTCGTGATTTCTTGGATGCTTTCGGCATCGTTTCTGCCGATGATTTCTGTCATGAAACACAGGTCGAGTACCTCGCCAGCAGCCGGGTCGTTTTCCTCGGGCAGCAAGGCGAGTCTGGCGCGGACTCGCATGCCGGTGCTGTTGCCGAAGATGCCAACCAGCGTTTCGCGTAGCAATTGCTGACCGGCATCGCGCAGGCTGGTCAGGGTTTCCTCCCTGTCGCGCAACTCGTCGTTGCCGAGGCGGAAGCGGGCGCTCCAGCGGTCACGGCGGTCATGCTTCTGCTCGATGATCTCATGCTGGGCGAGCAGGCGCCGGATCAGTGCCGGGCAGGCCCGGCCGAGGTCGTCCAGGGCGCGGTTTATCGCATCCTCGCCGAAGATGTCGAACAAGCGTTGGCAGTCGGCGAGATCAATGACAAGCAGGGTAATGTCAGACATGGGATGGATTCCGATTATGCAAAAAGAGATTTTTTGCACTGTACATGACCGCAATCGGCGTTGCCAGCCGTCTAGCGGGCGAGCCGCCGCAGCGCCCAGGAGACATGTTCGCGGACCAGCGCCGACGGGTGTGCGGCGCGGGATTGCAGCGCGGCCACCGTCGCGGCGGTGGCCGGCCCGTTGCCGAGCGCGACGGCGATGTTGCGCAGCCAGTGTTCATGGCCGATGCGGCGGATCGGGTTGCCCGCCAGGCGCTGCTCGAACTGTTCCTTGGTCCAGGCGAACAATTCCGTCAGCCGCGCCGCGTTCAGGCCGTGGCGCGGCACGAAGGCGGGGTCGCCGAGCACGGCGAAGCGGTTCCACGGGCAGTACGACTGACAGTCATCGCACCCGTAGATGCGGTTGCCGAGCAGCGGTCGCAGTGCTTCGGGAATCGTGCCGGCCAGCTCGATGGTCAGGTAGCTGATGCAGCGCCGCGCATCGACCCGGTAGGGAGCGACGATGGCGCCGGTTGGGCAGGCCGTCAGGCAGGCGCTGCACCGGCCGCAGTGCTCGGCGACTGGCGCGTCGGGCGGCAGCGGCAGGTCGCTGTAGATTTCGCCGAGAAAGCGCCACGAACCTTGCTTCGACAGTAGCAGCGTGTGCTTGCCGCGCCAGCCGAGGCCGGCCTGGCGGGCGAATTCGACTTCCATGACCGGTGCCGAGTCGGAAAAAACGCGGTAGCCGAAAGGGCCGGCGAGGAGGGTGATGGCGTCGGCCAGCTTCTGCAAGCGGCCGCGCACTACCTTGTGGTAATCGCGGCCCTGGGCGTAGCGCGAAATCGCCGCCTGCTCGGGGTCGAGCGTGGTTTGCTCGGGTGGCAGATAGTCGAGCGCCGCCGAGATCACCGTCAGCGTGCCTGGGTGCAACTGCTGCGGCTGGGCGCGCAGTTCGGCATGGCGGGCCATATAATCCATCTCGCCGTGGCAGCCCTCGGCCAGCCAGGCGCGCAGCCGGTCGACGGCCGGCCCCGGCTCGGCGCGGGCGACGCCGATGGCGGCGAAGCCGAGTTTCTTGCCGGCGGCGCGGATTTCCTCGCGCAGCGCCGCGTAATCCACCGTGGAGTCCTGATCGTGCATAGCCCCGATGTTACCGCCGCTGTTGCCACCATTCATCACCTGCCCGACGAGGCCGCGACGCAGCGCTTCGGGGCCTTGCTGGCGCCGCGTCTGAGCGGTGGGCTGGTCATCTACCTCGAAGGCGACCTGGGGGCCGGCAAGACGACCCTGGCGCGGGCGCTGATCCGTGCTCTCGGGCATACCGGTCCGGTCAAAAGTCCGACCTATTCCCTGGTTGAAGTTTATGTGGTTTCGAGCTTATACTTATATCACTTTGATTTTTATCGTTTCGAGTCACCTGAGGAGTTTCTCGATGCGGGATTTGGCGAATACTTCAACAAAGGCGCAGTCTGTCTGGTCGAATGGCCGGAGCGCGCTACGGGCTGCGTCCCGCTGCCGGATCTCCGTTTGCGCCTGCGCCACGAGGGCCAGGGCCGGGTACTCGAAACCGTCGTCGATTCGCCGGAAGGAGCGCAATGTCTAGAAGGCTTGGCCTCAGCCTGGAACGCCGGCAACTCCTCCGTTATGCCGGTGCCGCGCTGATCCTCTCAGTGACGCCGCTGGCTGGCGCTGCGGCGAAGCTGCCGGCGGTGCTCGCCGTGCGCGTCTGGCCATCCGCCGACTACACCCGCGTCACGCTCGAATGTAGCGCCGCGATCAAATTCAACCATTTCCTGGTCGACAATCCCGACCGCCTGGTCGTCGACATCGAAGGTGTCGAATTCAACAGCGTGCTCGACGGTCTGGCCGGCAAGCTGGCCGCCGACGACCCCAACATCAAGCTGTTGCGTGCCGGCCGCTTCAAACCGGGCATCGTGCGCTTGGTCATGGAGCTGAAGGGCAAAGTCAATCCGCAGGTATTCACACTGGTGCCGATCGGCGAATACGGCCATCGTCTGGTGCTCGACGTTTATCCGGCGGAACCGCCCGATCCGCTGATGGCCCTGCTGGAGGGGCGCGAGGACGGGGTCGAGCCGCTGAAGAACGAGCAGGATTTCCCGCTCGAGGAAAAAAAGCTGGCAGCGCCGGAAGTGCAAACAGCGAAAAAATCGGGCAAACCGGTGGTCGACCGCCTAGTGACGATTACCCTCGATCCCGGACACGGCGGCGAGGATCCGGGCGCCATCGGCAAGGGCGGCACCTACGAGAAGAACGTCACGCTAAAGGTCGCCAAGCGCCTGAAGCGGCTCATCGACGCCGAACCAAACATGCGTGCGGTGCTGACACGCGACTCCGATTTCTTTGTGCCGCTCAACGTCCGCGTGCAGAAGGCAAGGCGGGTGCAGTCCGACCTCTTCCTGTCGATCCATGCCGACGCCTGGATCAAGCCCGATGCCCGTGGTTCGTCGGTATTCGTGCTCTCCGAGCGCGGCGCTTCGAGTACCCAGGCGCGTCTTTTGGCGCAACGCGAGAACGAGGCCGATCTGGTCGGTGGCGTCAATATCCGCTCCCGCGATCCCTTCCTCGCCCGTACCCTGCTCGATCTGTCGCAGACGGCAACCATCGCCGACAGCCTGAAGCTCGGCCGCTACCTGCTCGGCGAACTGGGGGCGATCAACACCTTGCACAAGAACCAAGTCGAGCAGGCCGGCTTCGCCGTGCTCAAGGCGCCGGACATTCCCTCGGCACTGATTGAGACGGCCTTCATCTCCAATCAAGAAGAGGAGCGCCGGCTCAACGACGACGCCTATCAGGAGAAACTGGCCGAAGCCATCATCCGTGGCATCCGCCAGTATTTCATCAAGCACCCGCCCGGCCCGAAGGCGCGGCTCGCCGTACTCGACTAGTGTGCTGTCCCGTGAATGGCTGCACACAATGAAATTGCTGGATTCGCGTTCACGGCAAGGCGCAAAGCGTAGCGATACCGGGTGGTATCGCGAGCATTTGCAACGCCGCTGTGGGCGCGAAGACGCGATTTCATGTGCAGGTATTTGCGGGACAGCACACTAGAACAGCTCGATTTCCCCGCGTATCCTCTCCCGCTCCGGCAACTGCCGGTTGGCGACCAGATCGTCGCGGCAGGCGATGCGGTTGCGCCCGTGGCGCTTGGCAAAATACAGCGCCTCGTCGGCGCGGTCGATGGCGTCGGCCGGCGTGTCGTGCGGTTGCAAGTGACTGAAGCCGATGCTGATGGTGATGTGGCCGATGCGGCTGAATACTTGGCTGGCGATCTGGCTGCGGAAGCGTTCCAGCGTTGCTTGGGCCGATATGGCGTCGGTCGGCTGTAACAGCGCGACGAATTCCTCGCCGCCGAAACGGAACAACTGGTCGTCGAAACGGAAGGAGCGACGCATCACCTGGGCGACCAGGATCAACACCTCGTCACCGATCAGGTGGCCGAAATTGTCGTTGACCTGCTTGAAGTGGTCGATGTCGCAGACCGCCAGCCAGTGACTGGCGGCGTCGGAACGGCCACGGCGCCGCCGCGGCTCGCTGCCGTTGCCGTTGCCGCCGAGCCGTTCGTCGTTGGCGGCCTGGCCGAGCAGTTCGAACAGGTGTTTGTCGAAGGTCTTGCGGCTGAGCAGGCCGGTCAGCGAATCACCCTCGCCGTAATCGAGCAGGGCGATGTGGTTATTGAAATACTCGATCAGCCCCATCAGCGCCGCCCGCTGGTCGGCCGAGAACTCGTCATGGAGGACCAGATCGATCATATAGCTCGGTTCCTCGCGGCGGATGATCGGGAACACGATGCGGTGCGAACCGTCGTCGCGCCGTTCGAGTACCACCGAGCTTTCGGCGCGGCAGCGCTGCAGCAGCCGGTCCTGATCGATGCCGTGGCAGAACTGGCGGTCCGGCAGGTAGGCGTTGCGCAGGAAGGCACCGTTCGGCCCGATGCCGGCACAAGGGAAGAAAACAGCCTTGTTGCGCCCGGTGTAGCAGCGGTAGATGGTGGTCTGCCGTGGCTGGAACAACCTGTTCAGCGCGTCGACCATGGCTGAATTGATTTCGGTCCGGTCGCGGTGGGCCGAAATCTTCACAACATGGGTAATCAGGTCGAGCATCTGCGGGGACTGAATAAATCAAATGAGCGGGCACGATTATAGCCATGGTTGATGCACTATTTTCACGGCCGGCAGGCTGTGGGCCATTATAATTCAACGTTTTTTTCCGGTTTTCCACTTCATGCGCGTCTATCGCGGTTATTCGCGTCCCGTTTCCGCTCCGGTCGTTCTCGCCATCGGCAATTTCGATGGGGTGCACCTCGGCCATGCGGCGCTGCTCGGGCAATTGGCCGAAGCAGCAGAGCAGTTGCGGTTGGCGCCGACGATCCTGACTTTCGAGCCGCATCCACGCGAATTTTTCGCCCCGGCTTCGGCCCCGGCCCGGCTCACCACCCTGCGCGAGAAGCTCGAATTGCTGGGCGAGGCAGGCGTCGCCCAGACCATGATCTGCCCCTTCAATGCGGCTTTCGCGGCGCTGTCGGCGGAAGATTTCATCGAGCAGGTACTGTGCCACGGACTGCGGACACGGCAATTGATCGTCGGCGACGATTTCCGTTTCGGCCGTGGCCGCCAGGGTGATTTCGCCCTGTTGCAGGCGGCCGGCCGGCGCCTGGGTTTTGCCGTGATGGCGACGCCCAGCGTCGTCGTCGGCGGCGAACGGGTTTCCAGTTCCGGCGTGCGCCGCGCCCTGGCCGCCGGCGATATGGATCATGCCGCCCGCCTGCTGGGCCGCCCCTATGGCATGGACGGGCAGGTTTCGCATGGTCAGAAGATTGGCCGCCAACTGGGCTTTGCCACTGCCAATATCCGCCTCAAGCACAATCCGTTGCCGATGACCGGCGTCTTCGCGGTCGAGGTCGGCGGTCTCGGCGAGCGGCCGCTGCCCGGCGTCGCCAATCTCGGCATCCGGCCAACCGTCGGCGGCACGCGGCCGCTGCTGGAAGTGCATCTTTTCGATTTCGACCGCGATATTTATGGCGCCCACATCGCGGTGCGCTTCATCAAAAAACTGCGCGACGAACAACGCTTTCCCACTTTTGATGCCCTGAAGGCGCAGATCGCGGCCGACGCGGTGGCGGCCCGGGCTTTTTTCACGAGCAGGCAAAATGGCTGACTACAAGGACACCCTGAATCTTCCCGACACGCCCTTCCCGATGCGCGGCGACCTGCCCAAGCGCGAACCGCAGTGGGTCGGCGAATGGCAGCAGAAACAGCTCTACCGGCGCATCCGCGAAATCAGTGCCGGCCGGCCGAAGTTCATCCTGCACGATGGCCCGCCTTACGCCAATGGCGACATCCACATCGGCCACGCGGTCAATAAGATCCTCAAGGACATCATTGTCCGCGCCAAGACCCTGTCCGGCTTCGATGCGCCCTACGTGCCGGGTTGGGACTGCCACGGCATGCCGATCGAGATCCAGATCGAGAAGACGCACGGCAAGAACATCGCCCGTGCGGAAGTCCAGAAGCTGGCCCGTGCCTACGCCGCCGAGCAGATCGAGCGGCAAAAGAAGGATTTCATTCGCCTCGGCGTGCTCGGCGAATGGGATAACCCCTACCAGACGATGGCCTTCAAGACCGAGGCCGACGAAATCCGGGCGCTGGCGGCGATGATCAAGCGCGGCTTCGTCTATCGTGGCTTGAAGCCGGTCAACTGGTGCTTCGACTGCGGCTCGGCGCTGGCCGAGGCCGAGGTCGAATACCAGGACAAGAAATCGCCGGCCATCGACGTCGCCTTCGCCGTGGCCGAGCGCGACAAGCTGGCCGCTGCCTTCAACTTAGCCGCGCTGCCGGCTGGCGAAGCCTATGCCGTGATCTGGACGACGACGCCGTGGACCATTCCCGGTAACCAGGCGCTCAACGCGCATCCCGAGATCACCTACAACTTGGTGCAGACCGAGAAAGGCTGCCTGATCCTGGCCGCCGATTTGCAGGAAAGCTGCCTCGCCCGCTATGGCCTGAGCGGTACCACGATCGCCAGTTGCCAGGGCGCGGCGCTGGAGCGCGTCGCTTTCTGCCATCCTTTCTACGACCGCCTGTCGCCGGTCTTCCTCGGCGACTACGTGACGCTGGACGCCGGTACCGGCATCGTCCATTCGGCCCCGGCCTATGGCCTGGAGGACTTCCAGTCGTGCAAGCAGTACGGCCTGCACAACGAGGACATCCTGACGCCGGTACAGGGCGACGGCACATTCGCCGCCGATCTGCCGTTCTTCGGCGGTCTGAACGTATGGAAAGCCAACCCGGTCATCGTCGACAAGCTGGCCGAAGTGGGCGCGCTGCTCAAACACGCCAACGTCGAACACAGTTACATGCACTGCTGGCGGCACAAGACGCCGTTGATCTACCGCGCCACCAGCCAATGGTTCGTGCGCATGGATGCGCCGGATATCGACAGCCAAGGCGTCGTCGCTACCGAACCGGCCGGCCACACGCTGCGCACTGCGGCGCTGCAAGGCGTCGAGGACACCGCCTTCTACCCGGCCTGGGGTAAAAACCGCCTGCATGCGATGATCGCCAACCGCCCGGATTGGTGCATTTCGCGCCAGCGCAACTGGGGCGTGCCGTTGCCCTTCTTTACCCACAAGGCGACTGGCGAGCTGCACCCGAACACGCTTGAACTGATGGAAGCCGTCGCCCGGCGCGTCGAGCAGGGCGGCATCGAGGCGTGGACGCAGCTCGATGTGGCCGAACTGCTCGGCAACGAGGCCTCCGACTATGTCAAGACTACCGACATCCTCGATGTCTGGTTCGATTCCGGCACCACCCACATGAGTGTCCTGCGTGGCTCGCATAGCGACCAACTGCTCTGGCCGGCCGATCTCTACCTCGAAGGCTCGGACCAGCATCGCGGCTGGTTCCATTCCTCGCTGCTGACCGGCGCCGCCATCGACGGCCGGGCGCCGTACAAGGCCTTGCTGACGCACGGCTTCGTCGTCGACGGCAAGGGCCACAAAATGTCGAAGTCGCGGGGCAACGTCATCGCACCGCAGCAGGTTTCCGACAAAATGGGCGCCGACATTCTGCGCCTGTGGACGGCCGCGACCGACTACTCCGGCGAACTGTCGATCTCCGACGAAATCCTCAAGCGCGTCGTCGAAGGTTACCGCCGCATCCGCAACACGCTGCGCTTCCTGCTCGCCAACGTCTCCGACTTCGCCGCCGCCACCGACATGCTGCCGGTCGACGAATGGCTGGAAATCGACCGCTACGCGCTGGCCCTGACCCGCCAATTGCAGGAAGCCTGCCGCGCCGACTACGACCGCTACGAATTCCACCGCGTCGTCCAGGCGCTGCAAACCTTCTGCTCGGAAGACCTGGGCGGCTTCTACCTCGACATCCTCAAGGATCGTCTGTACACCACTGCGCCCAAATCGCTCGCCCGCCGTTCGGCGCAATCGGCGCTGTGGCACATCACCCAGTCCCTGGTCCGCCTGCTGGCGCCGATTACCGCTTTCACCGCCGAGGAGGTCTGGGCCGTGCTCAATGGCCAGGCCGACGACTCGGTGATGTTCCAGCTCTGGTACGATCTGCCGACGCCGGCCGGCGAGGACAAACTGCTGGCGAAATGGGCGATCGTCCGCGCCGTGCGCAACGACGTGACCAAGGCGCTGGAAGCCCGGCGCGAAGCCGGCGAAATCGGCTCGGCGCTGCAAGCCGCCGTCGAAATCTGCTGCACCGGAGAAAAATACGATGCCCTGGCGGCGCTCGGGGACGACCTGAAATTCGTCTTCATCTGCTCGGCCACGACATTGATCCGCGACGAGGCGGAACAAGTGATCGCTACGCCGCTGACCCATGCCAAATGCGAACGCTGCTGGCACGTCCGCCCCGATGTCGGCACCAACGCCGAACATCCAGCCCTGTGTGGCCGTTGTATCAGCAACCTGTACAGCGATGGCGAGGCGCGTCGCTGTGCCTAAGGCGGCGCACTGGTACAGCTTGGCCGCGCTGGTCATCGTCCTCGACCAACTCAGCAAATGGGTCGTGCTCAACAGCCTTGACTACGGCCAAAGCCTCTATGTCGCACCATTCTGGAACTGGGTGCTGGCCTTCAACCCTGGCGCGGCATTCAGCTTCCTCGCCGGGCAGCCGGGCTGGCAGCGCTGGTTTTTCACCCTGCTGGCGCTGGCCGTCTCGGCCTGGATCGCGTTGATGCTCTACCGGCATCCGCAACAGAAGCTGGCCTCCTTTTCACTGGCCCTGATCCTCGGCGGCGCGCTGGGCAACGTCATCGACCGCTTGCGTTTCGGTGCCGTCGTCGATTTCATTCAGTGGCATGCCGCCGGCTACTACTGGCCGGCCTTCAACGTCGCCGATGCGGCGATCACCGTCGGCGCCGTGCTTCTCGTCAGCGAACAATTGCTGGCTGGCCGCCGCAGCCGCAACTCGTAACATCATCAAAAACGATGTATGATTACATCGTTTTTGATGATGAAGGCCGCCATGAGAACAACCGTGACGATTGATGACGCGCTGTATGAGAAAGCGCTGGAAGTGGCTGATCCGTCGATGGACAAAACTGACCTGTTCCGGGAAGCTGTCAAAACCTTCGTGCGCGTGCAAGTGGCAAAACGACTGGCCGCGCTTGGCGGGGCCGCGCCTGCTATGGCGGAAATACCCCGCCGCGAGACCCCTCCGTGCTGAAGGGTATTCTCGTCGATACCTCGGTATGGGTCGATCATTTCCGCACCCCTAACGAGACGCTGATTGATCTGCTTGAATCGGATCGCGTGATGATGCATCCGCTGGTCGTTGGCGAAATCGCCTGTGGAACGCCGCCCAACCGGACACAAACGCTGTCCGATTTCTGCCACCTGCGACAGACGCAGCAAGTCAGCATCCGCGAAGTCATGGATTTCATCGAACGTGAGCGCCTGTTCGGTTCAGGTTGCGGCGTGGTCGATATGCTGTTGCTGGCTTCTACGCTGATGACGCCGGACGCCAAACTGTGGACGCTGGACAAACGGCTATGCACGCTGACTGAGCGCTTTGGCGTCATGCACCAGCCCACCTTGCACTGAGCAATACCCGAGAAAATGACCACCGTCCGCTACGACAGCTACCTGACCCTGCATTACCGCATCACCACCCTCGATGGCGAGGAATTTCTCTCCACCTTCGACATGAGTCCGGCGACCCTGCAAATGGGCGGCGGCCAGTTGGCCGACACGCTGGAATCGGTACTGCTCGGCCTGCCGGCGCACGAGCGCTTCGTCTTCGAACTCGAACCCGACGCCGCCTTCGGCCAGCACAATCCCCGCCTGATCGAGCGCATCGCCCGCAGCGGCCTGCCGGCCGACATGGAACTCAAGGAAAATTCGGTCGTCGAATTCGCTGTGCCCAACGGCGGCAGCTTCGCCGGTTTTCTGCGCGAACTGGGCGCCACGCACGCGCTCTTTGACTTTAACCACCCGCTGGCCGGCAAAACCATCCGCTTCGAGGTGGAAATCATCGGAATCATGTAAATGCAGATCGTCCTGGCTAACCCGCGCGGCTTCTGCGCCGGCGTCGAGCGCGCCATCGCCATCGTCGAGCGCGCGCTGGAAAAATTCGGTGCGCCGATCTACGTCCGCCACGAAATCGTGCACAACAAGTTCGTTTGTGACGATTTGCGTGCCAAGGGTGCAATATTCATCAAGGAACTCGACGAGGCGCCGGCCGGCAGCACCGTGATCTTCAGCGCCCACGGCGTCTCCAAGGCCGTCCGCGACAATGCCGAACGGCGCGGCCTGAAGATCTTCGACGCCACCTGCCCGCTGGTCACCAAGGTACACCTTGAAGTCGGGCGCATGCGCAAGGGGGCCCGCGAGGTCGTCATGATCGGCCACAAGGGACATCCTGAAGTCGAGGGTACGATGGGACAGAGCGAAGGCGGCATGTACCTGGTCGAGACGGTCGACGATGTTGCCCGGTTGGAAGTTGCCTCTCCCGACGAGCTTTCCTATGTGACGCAGACGACCTTGTCGATGGACGATGCCCAAACCGTCATCCAGTCCTTGAAGATACGTTTCCCGTCGATTCAGGGGCCGAAGAAGGAAGATATCTGCTATGCCACGCAGAATCGTCAGGACGCGGTCAAGGCGCTGGCCGGACAATGCGATCTGGTCATCGTCGTCGGCAGTCCGAACAGTTCCAACTCGCGCCGCTTGAAGGAGGTCGCCGCTGGCCGTGGCATTGATGCTTATCTGATCGACGGCGCTGCCGAGATCGATCCGGCATGGTTGGCCGGGAAGCAGAATATCGGCGTGACGGCGGGCGCGTCGGCGCCGGAGGTTCTGGTGCAGGAAGTGGCTTCCCGTCTCAGGGAATTGACCTGTGCCGAGGTCGGGCAATTACAGGGGGCTGAGGAGGGGGTGTTTTTCCCCCTGCCAAAGGAACTGGGCTGATACGAATTGTTATGTTCTGGGCGGCTGCTTGAAGAGCGTTTGCTCAACCTTCTCGTAAACCGCGCCACATGCCGGACATGCATAGGCCGGCGCGTGGCTTTCGGAGGCTAGGCGGACATGTTCGCACTTCAGGCATTGGCGACCGATATTCGAAGGCTCGGGATCCTCCTGTCTGGGTTGCATTTCTTCCAGGGTGAGCTCGTCGATATTGAATTTTTTGGTTTGCATGGTGGTGAGCCGTCAGTCATTTTTGATGGGCTCAAGTTTACCAGCAACCTGCGGTCGGTGTTTTGGCGCCCTGTTGATTGAGTGTCATGTCACCGCAGATATCGTTGGTTTGATCACCAATTGCTGTGGCGGTAATGGTGTAGGTTCTGGGGCCAATATCATCGACGGTGATCGTATACCGGGTATCCAGCCTACCCTCGGTTCTGCACCCCAAGGCAGGGTCACCCGTGTTGTCACCTTGGTCGTAAGCTAGATTGGTGGTGTAGCGCCGCTCCATCGCCTGGGCAGTTTGCAACATGCAGGACTGCGCTTGTGAGCGAAAGCTTTTGCGCACATGTTGCAGATAAGACGGTACCGCGATAGCGGCCAGAATGCCGACGATGACCACCACGATCATCACTTCGATCAGGGTGAAACCGCCCGCTGGCGGGCGGGCGGCACTGCGCTGGGCGATGGATTTCATGATATGCGTCTCGATTTACTGGCCGATGATTTCACGCCAGGATTGGCGACCAATTTGCCCCGTGGGAGCATCATGGCAAATGGTCCTGTCGTATAGGTAGCGGCAGACTTGATGCTTCTTCTTCTTCTTCTTCTTCTTATCGTCATCATCATCACCATCATCATCATCATCAGGATCAACTATAACTATCTCACCATCGGGGTTGCCGGAGTTGAACATTGATGGAAGAGCGCCAGTCGTGATTGCCGACAGACCATCCAGAACCGTGAGATAGAACCCATCGCTTGTTTTGTCGGGAATGCCATCTCCGTCGACATCGAAGATGCCCTGCTTGATGCGCCCACCGCTGAACGGGTCGACCGCCCAGAGAGAACTGCTGCCGTTGGGACTGCAAGGGTCACTCGCGTCGGGAGTGAAGGTGATGCCGAACAGAACGCCGCCACGAACGGAATTCGGGGTCATCATGCGTTCTCCGTCAAGGGGGAAATCGATATACCAGCCTCGTTTGGGGCTGGCGCCACCGATGATATCCCATTCGGTAACGGCCTCCAGGACACGTTGGCCGACCCCGCTGCTCTCGAATTGGCTCATTCTCAGGTCGTCTTCTGGCGCGATTGTCGGGCCGCCATCGTCGATCAGGCCATACCAAGTCTGGGTATTGAAAGGTGATTGCAGGTCGCCCATATTCAGATATTGGCCGGTGCCGACATACACCCAGGTGGCGCCGGTTTTCAGATTGCGGACGACCAAGGGCATGGCCGTGATGGGGCGGCTATCGCCGCCGGCAAGCAGTTTGGCGGCAGTGGGCGACGTGCCCAGATCCTTGAACCGCCAGACGTTACCTTGCAGATCACCGGCATAGGCCGTGTCATAGAAACCGTTCTTGTTGCTGTCCCAGGGATTCACCGCGGCAAGGCCATTGTTTCCGTCGACTCCCGTGTCCACCTTGGTGATTCCGCCCATTGCCAGGTCGAACATGAGCAGTTGCGCCTTGTCACCGGTACTATTCGGGCCATTGCCCAGAATGACCCGCCACTTCTTGTTGGCGACCTGGGCGATGATGGGCTTGCCCAGATTGTTGCCCAGCGCGTTGTCATCGGTGGCGGATTTTTCCCAGAGAAACTCGATGTTGTCGGGGTCCGTCACATCCAGCGCGAAGATGCCGCTGCCGCCTCGGCCCTGGGTAGCGACCAGGATGGTCTTCCACTTACCGTCGAGATAGGCATCGGCCACGGTCAGTTCGCCATCGAGGATGTACTGGTGCGGCTTCGCCGTCGTCTCGCCGGAGCCGTACTCCTTGTCGGCGTAATTCGCCAGCTTCTCCGAAATCGAGAAATTGGGCAGGAAGGCGTAGATTTCCTTGCCGCTGACGGCATCGTCGTCGCTGGCATCGAAGGCGTGCAGCATGCCGTTATTGCCGGCAATATAGATCACCGGTTTGCGGGTCTTTTGCGCGGGCTCGTTGGCCCAACCAGGGTAAGCGCTGGAGCCGTCGGCAAGGGGAAATTTACCGAGGCTGCCATGTGTCGGCGGGCCGACGTACACCAGTTGCGAGTTGATGAAGGCCGGCAAGACACCGGCCCGTTTGCGCAGGGTGCCGCCGGGCTTGTCCGCTTCCTTGCTGCGGTCGCCGCGCAGAAAGTCGACGATATCGGAACTGAGGTGAGCCTGTTGCGCGCCACTCAGATTGCCGTAGAGAAATGGCTTGGCTTCCCCGTTGACATTCACGTAAATCTTGCGGCTATTCCAGGTGGGCAGTTTGCTTTCGGCCTCCCAGACGGTCGCGGTCTGGTCCTGCAAGCCGGTTATTTCATTCACGGTGTAGGCGACGATATCGCCGTTCCAGGTGCCGGAGGTGTAGCGGCTGAAAAAGGTCATGGCGCCCGCCTTCACTTCCGTCGAACTGGCGCCGCCGCTGGCTTCATATTTCGTTTCGCTGGCGATGGCGTTAAGCGTGTCTGTTAGCGCCTTGGCGAATTCATCCGGGCTGGTCGCGGCCACAAATTCACCCCGGGAGTTGACGGTGGCATGCCAGAGGTCGTCGATGTTTTCCCTCCTGTCGTCTCCAGGTGTGGGCCATGAGATGGTGCCTGCCGTGAGGGCGTCCAGCGTTGCCTGGTCTGGGGTCAGGGTGCCTTTTTCGCCGATGGAGATGCCAAAGGTGCGCATATGCTGCCAGAAAGCCGGATTCTTGGCGGTGGTGGGCACGTTATTGGCCATATCGGGGCGCAGGTCGGTTTTCCAGTAATACATGGCGGCGTCGGCCAGCGTGAAACTATGACTATCCCTGAAGGGGGTCTGCGCTATGTATTTGTATGTGTTCCCTTTGCTGTCCGTGTGTTCCGTTCCATCCGTATCGTCAACGTTCTCCTGAAGAGCAGCTAAGATGTCATTCCTATTGTTCCAGTAACCGTCCGTGGTTAGAATGGCGAAGTTTTGCCGGCAGGAAATTTGTGCGCTACCGGTGCCTGGGCCATAAGGCCCGCTGGCTGTATCATTTTTATAATATTCCCCGGTCCGCTGTAACGCTCTGTGCAGCGGAGTGCCATCATTGCTGATGGAATCATGAAGCTTCTGAAACCAGGCTTGCTTGTTTGCGCCGGAGAAAAGGCCATCATTGGTTCCAACCGGAATCTCGTAGTTCTGTCGATCCCAAATCGTGTTATAGCCAACACGATAACCACTGCCTAATTTGGCAAAAGCCTTGAAGGCGGCTCCCTTGGCCATGGTGATACGCAGGCGGTAGTAGGAAAACCAGTTGGCGTAATTTTGTATTTCTTCCGTGACGCTGCGCTTGACGCCGCCGTAGGGGGTCCAGTCGAATTCGGACAGTTCGCTAGTGCTGTCGTCTGTGCCGTCTGTCTTCAGTGAAACCTGGCGGGCGCGCCATTGTTTATCAGCATCACCACAACCGGTGCCGGTGGCGCAGCCGTAGATGAACTCGTAGCGCTTGTAGTCGGTTACGGTTGTTGCATCGTCGCCGGTCAGATGGTAAAAACCGTTGTAACGCCAATTGGCGCTTAAGCCGGTTGATCCTGTGCCTGTCGATACCGTTGCGCTGTTGTCAATGCCATTGTCGCCGGAGCCGGTGGTCATAGGCTTCCACTGGGTGAACGTGGTCTTGAAATTAAGGGTGCCGCTGCCGGATTTTTTAGAAGGGTCGGCGTCCAGGTTACCGCCGTCGTAATTGGCGTTGTCCCAGGAACTGCCATCGTGTTTGAGCCAAGGATCGTATTTCAGGAGCGGGTTGTACCACATCGTGTTGATATTGGCCGCGCGCAGGCGAATGTCACGGACGCTGACCGTTGTCGGCAGGCCGGCCGGTGGGGCGCTTGTCCAGCCAGTCGCGCCTGGCATGAACTCCCAGTTCATCGACCCTGAATCGTCGAGAATGAACATGATGTTGGGCGCAATGGGTTCGGCGATGAGCAGGGGCTGCTGCGCGATCTCGACGCCAGCCTGAACCGATAGCGAAGCCAGCGCGGCGCTGACGGCTAGGGCCAGGGTGAGTGGGCGAAACTGCGGAAATTGAGTGCTGTTGCGGGCAGGTTGTTTCATGGCGATTACCTGTAGGCAAGATTGGAAAATTAACTACCTTTGACGAGACTGCTCAGGACGACAATGGAGCGATCGTTGTCGGCCGTGGGGGTGCTGCTGCGCACGATTACCCGATAGAGGGCGTTCACCGATGCTATTTCCTTGGGATTAGAGCCGCAGCTACTACCGTATTGATTGCACGTGGCCGAGCCGCCGCCGTCGGCGAGGGCTTCACTGGATTTAAAACCTAGAAACTGGATGAAATATTGTGGATTGCTGTCGGCGTTCAGGCCGTGGTTGAAATCGGCGGGGAGATTGACGGATACCCAGTTGTCGCTGTCCGCGCCGTCCGTCAGGAAGGTGCTGTCAGGAAAGGTGGGGCAGATTGTTGCGTCGTCTGCGCTGCAGTCGACGACGGTGGGTGTTGCGGTGACGTCTTCAACCCCGTTCTCGAACAACCATTTTTCGGCTGCGCCCAGAGCATACTCCGCCGCCTGCATGGCGATGGCCCGGTCGTAGAGATTGGCGGAGAGCTTTTCCTGCAAGGAGGTGTAGCGCATACCGGCCAGGCCGATGAGGGTGGCGATGACGAGCATGATGATGGCCATGATCAGGGCAATGCCCTGTTGCCGGCGTGGGGCAATGGCGCTGCGGCGCTGGAAATGTGTAGTCATGTCAGATGGTGTTGCGCAGGGAGATGACGTGGGTGATATCGCGGCGTATCCGGCCGTCACTGTCACTGACGAATTCCGAGTCGGTTGCGGCATCGCTGGTGACGTTGCGCTGCGTGCTTTCCGTGGTCAGGGTGAGTTGGATGGCGTTGATCTTGTCCCAGTCAGCTTGGGCGGCGAGGGCGCCGCTCCCGACGAAATTATTCGTGTCATTGAGGTGGTAGCTCATCTGCATATTGACGACGCCGGGCAGGATTTCTTCCGTAGCAGTGGTGCCGTTGGACTGCAGGCTGATGCGGTAGAGGGAACGTCCGCCTTCGGTGGCACGGCCATTGTTGCCGATGTACCACATGACGGCGGTCAGGCGGGAAACCTGGAATGGCGGATTGCCCAGATCCGGGGCGCCGTCGGCGACTGCCGGGGTGGCTGTAATCGAATTGGCGCCGGCTGCACCTGCCGTGTGCAGGCTGGCGGTTAGCAGGTCGCAGACGATGACTGGTCCGCCAGCCAAGGTGCCGGCGGGCGATTTCAGGTTAATCGTTGTTCCGTCGGCTGTGATTGTTTTGACGATGCGGGCTTCACCGCTGCCCAGAAGCTGCAAGGCCTCGGTGTCGGCGACGCGCTCGCCTTCGTTGGTGCCGGTTGCGGCGGCACCAATGTCGCTAGTGTCTTCATCACCGGCAAAGCCTCGGATGGGCCACCATGCTTCCCACCAGTTGTCGCCGGCATTGAGAGCGTTGGTAACCGGTACGGTGCCGCAACCGGTGTCACGCGCCTGGCGCACGTCGCGGGCGATGAGTTCGAACGCCATGCGGGCATTTTCCTGCGATTCGGAGAGACCTTCGGTGATGCGCAGGTTCTGCCGGTTGGTGAGCATGATGCCGACGATGCCCAAGGTGACTATCATGCCGATAGCCAGGGTAACCATCACTTCAACCAAGGACAGGCCGCGCATGGGGTGCATCGGCATGCGCCGGCCAAGGAGGGGATGCTGTTTCATAGCGGTACCTCCATGGTCATGGTGTGTGTGTCGGAACCTTGCGCACCTTGCATTCCCCCCAGGCTGTCGTTCCAGGTGACGGTGATGGTGCAGATGTAGGTCGTGATCGGGTCGAAAGCAGGCGGTTCGATGATTTCTGACTTGCAGTCGACGCTGCCATCGGCGTCGCTGCCCAAGTAGTGCTGTATGAGGCTCTCTTTCCAGGTGCCGATGATCGCTGCGGCAGTACCTGCGCTAGTTTCCAGGGTGCCATCGGCTGTTGCCGGGTCGGCGCGCAGGCTGTCGGCGATGCTGTAGATCGCCATGATTGCCCGGCTACGCTCGAAGGAACTCTGGTTGTTGCGCAATGTGGTCATTTGCAGGCTGGCCAGCCCGAGCAGGCCGAAAGACAGGATGAGCACGGCAATCAGGACTTCCAGCAGGCTGACGCCACGCTGCTTGCAACGAGAGGGAAGAATGATCTTTTTCACTTTAATTGCATCCAGGAGATTGACTGATGGTGGTGCCACCGGCGAGGCGAACCTTGATGGTGCGGGTGGTGTCTCCGTTGCCGGTTGGCGAGCAGAGTGTGATGGTGTCAGCAACGCCGTCGGTAACGTTGTTGAGTCCGGTGGGCGCGAAGATGAGCGTGTTGTTGTCCAGGTCGCTGCTGAGCTGGAGGTTGGTGGGCATGCTGCCCTGGCGTAATACGGTATCGTCGGCGTTGAGAGCGACGACCCAGTGCGCCCAGTTGCCGGCGTCGGCGTCGCACGCTGTGTCGCCGGCGTTTGCGACGGGGCAGAAGCGGATGCTCTGATTGCGCTTGATGGCTTCGCCACGGGCGAACTGTATGGTGCCGAGTAGTTCATTGGTTTGGCCGGCCAGGCGGTTTTGCACGATCATGTTTTGCATCGCAGGTGCCGCAAAAGCCGCCAGAATTGCCAGAATCATGACGACAACCATCAACTCGATCAGGGTGAACCCACCTGATTTGGCGGATGGCGGCATGTAGCAGGAATGTGGGAGGCGCTGGAGCATGACGGAAGCACTCTGCTGGTTCATGTATTGTGTTGTACCTTAATTGATATTTCAGCCAAGGGCGAATTGGGGAGGTCGGCGGTTGCTTCCCCCGGATGAGTGGTTGTTTTATATGTGATTCGCCCACGTCAGCCGGACCAGGCTCCGGTCGCCAAGCGTTTTTTCAAAGCGTATCTCTTTCAGCGCTGAATGAAACCGGACAATTTTCGTTTGCTACGAGTCCGGAAAGACTGCTTGCTCCCAAATAATCCTGCGCCGCGCTTGAAAGAGAGTGGTTTCCTGATACAATCGTTGCTTTTCGTTCATACGTACTTGGAAATTTAATGGCCAACAGCGCACAAGCCCGCAAGCGCGCCCGTCAAGCTGACAAGCAGCGCGCCCATAACGCAAGCCTGCGTTCGACCCTGCGTACCGCGATCAAGCGCGTGCGTCAGGCGATCCTGGCTGGCGACAAGACCGCCGCCCAGGGCGTCTTCCAGAAGTCCGTCGCGGTTCTCGATCGCATCGCGGACAAAAAGATCGTTCACAAGAACAAGGCCGCTCGCACCAAGAGCCGTCTGTCTGCCCAGATCAAGGCGCTCGCCGCCTGATTCTGGCTGCGATCCAGTGAAAATGGCGCCCGCGGGCGCCATTTTTTTGCTTGTGTGTGGTGTCATTTTTTGCCGTCGATCGGGCAGACGCCATCGACGATCTGCAAATCGTTGTCCTGAGCGAAGTTGAGCATGAAGCGGTAGGCCATGGGTTCGATTTCATCCAGCCGGCCATCGACGAAGACTGCCTTTTCGCCGTTGTAATCGCCCGGTCCGACGTAGGGGGAGTATTTCATCTTGCGTTCGGCGCCAAATGCCGACATGACGCCGCAGAGTCGCTCGGCCCAGTCGCTGGGGCGAAATTTCTTGCCTTGCTTGGTGAGGCCGACAATGATGAAGGTGGTCGATTCAAGCGTTGTCATTGATTTTTGCTCTGCATGGGGTTGGGTACGACTAGCACTCTTGCATTTTAGCAGAGGGGCCTATGCCTTGGCGGCTTCGCCAGGGAGGTGAAGGAAACTTCTTTGGTATTAGTGAGATAGATTGTTTTTGCAGAATTCACTGCATATACTTGACCTAGTTCAATGATCCACAGGGGGTTTCATGCAGGCTGCCGTGATCACGAAATATCATTTTCGCATCCGGACGCGCAATGGTGTGGTGGTGGAGAACTTGTCTTTTTTTGGGGCCGACGAGGCGGCGGCGCGGCAGAAATTGCAGCGCATCTACCGCGATTGCGAGGTCCTGCAATGCCAAGAAGAACGCCTGCCGTCGGGGGTGCGTGGCGGGCATCTCAATTACGAGGATGTCGTCGACCTGATTACGACGGCGTGAGTGACATGTCGCCGCGGGTCACGAGTTCGGCGAGCAGGCTCTGGTAGTCGTGGGCGCCGGTGCTGGAGGCGTTGCGGCGGAACACGTCTTGGTTGACCGAGGGGCTTTCGGCGACGGTCACGTTCTCGGAAATCACCGTGTCCAGCACTTCGTCGCCATAGCGGTTGCGCAGTTTTTTACGCACGTCCTCGCTCATGCGCCGCCGGCGGTCGAAACGGGTGAGCAGGTAGCGGCGCTCGACACGGTGCTTGAGGACGGGTTCCAGCACTTGCAGCGTATGGGTGATGTGGTCGGCGGCTTGCAGTGAGAGGTAGTCGGTCGAAACCGGGATGATCAGCCTGTCGCAGGCGAAGATGGCGTTGAGCGCGAGTACGCCGATGTAGGGACAGCAGTCGATGATGCAGGGGCGCTCGGGATGACTGGCCAGGGTCGCGTCGAGGCCGACGCGCAGCTTGTTGAGAATGGCCGGGCCTTTGCCGAAAATCGAGTCGACCTTCATCAGTTGTTGGTGCGCCGGAATCAGTCGGCCGATGTGCTCCCAGTCGATTTCCAGCTCGCTCAGGCTGCGGTTGTCCTGGTAGAAGGCAAACAGGCTGCGGCTGGCTTCGACCGGGGCTTGGCCGTGGATACTGGAAAGATGGCCTTGCGGATCGAGGTCGAGGAGCAGCGGCGGTTTGCCCGCGCGGTTCAGGGCGGCGCCGAGATTGAGCGCAGTCGTCGTTTTTCCGACGCCCCCCTTTTGATTGAAAATGGCGATGCGCATGGCTTTTGTCGTTCTATACAAGCCTCTATTTTTCACTTAACATTCCAATTCCTGCAACTCTTTCGGATGAAATTTATCTGTCGGAGGGGCTCGTTTTTCGGCGGCGATGGCCGCCGTTTTCGTTTGTTGGGGTTGCCTGATGTCGCATGTCATGAACACCTATGCCCGTTTACCCGTGACCTTCAGCTATGGTCAGGGGTGCCGGATCTTCGATTGCGCAGGGCGCGAATATCTGGATGCACTGTCCGGGATCGCTGTTTCGACCCTCGGTCATGCCCATCCCAAACTGGTCGCCACCATCGCCGCCCAGGCCGGGCGCCTGCTGCATACCTCCAACCTGTACCGCATCGACGAGCAGGAGCAACTGGCGGACAAGCTGTGCGAACTGTCCGGCATGCAGGAGGTTTTCTTCGGTAATTCCGGGTGCGAGGCCAACGAGGCGGCGATCAAGCTGGCCCGCTTCTACGGGCACAAGCAGGGCATCGAGCTGCCGACCATCATCGTCATGGAGAAGGCTTTTCACGGGCGCACGCTGGCAACCCTGTCGGCGACCGGCAACCGCAAGACCCAGGCGGGTTTCGAGCCGCTGGTGTCGGGTTTCGTCCGGGTTCCCTACGGCGATCTGGAGGCGATTCGCTCCATCGCTGAGCACAACAAGAACATCGTGGCCGTGATGCTGGAAATCCTCCAAGGCGAAGGCGGCATCCATCTGGTCGATCCATCCTATTACCGGGGTGTGCGCGAATTCTGCGACAGCCAGGGCTGGCTGATGATCTGCGACGAGGTGCAGTGCGGCATGGGCCGTACCGGCAAATGGTTCGGCTATCAGCAGATCGGCGTTAGTCCAGACATCGCCACCCTGGCCAAGGGCTTGGGCTCGGGTGTGCCGATCGGCGCTTGCCTGGCCGGCGGCCGGGCGGCCGGGCTGTTCGGGCCGGGCAATCACGGCTCGACCTTCGGCGGCAATCCCCTGGCTTGCGCCGCCGCCCTGACGACCATCCAGGTGATGGAAGAGGAGGGCTTACTGGATAACGCGGCCCGCGTCGGCGCCCTTATCCGCCAGTTGTTTGGCGAGGCGCTGGCAGGCGTCGAGGGCGTGCGCGAGATTCGCGGCCGGGGCCTGATGATCGGTATTGAGCTGGATCGGCCCTGCGGCGAACTGGTCGGCAAGGCGCTGGCTGCCGGGCTGCTGATCAACGTCACGGCGGATTCGGTGATTCGTTTGTTGCCGTCGCTCATTTTCAGCGACAGCGATGCGCGCGAACTAGTGGAGAGAACCGCGCCGCTAATCAAGGAGTTTCTGGCGGCATGAACCTAAAAACCGCAGTTGACCGCTTGTAATCCTTACGAAACCCGCATGAATATTACTTTTCCTGGCTCTGATGACAGTCCCCATTGGGGTGAGGGCGCTACGCACCCGAGCAGGCCGCCCTCGGGCGCGCCGGTGGCGTTTCCTCCTTGCTGGCATGAGCCTGCCGCGTCCCCCAAGGGGACTTCCTGCGGGGCGTCGTCGCGCCTTGCCAGCCCAGCCCACCCGATGACGGCCTGCTCGGGTACGTCCAACCACGGTTTTTAGGTTGAATCATGGCGATCAAACATTTTCTGCAATTCAAGGATTTCACGCGCGACGAGTTTGACCATGTGTTCGAGCGCACGCGCTGGATCAAGAATCAGTTCAAGTCCTACCAGAAATACTGGCCGCTCAGCGACCGGACGCTGGTGATGATTTTCGAGAAGGCCAGTACCCGCACCCGCCTGTCCTTCGAGGCCGGCATGCAACAACTGGGCGGGGCGGCGATCTACCTCAATACCCGCGATTCGCAACTCGGCCGCGGTGAGCCGGTCGAGGATGCGGCGCAGGTCATTTCGCGGATGAGCGACATCGTGATGATCCGCACCTTCGAGCAGGACATCATCGAGCGCTTCGCCGCCAATTCGCGGGTGCCGGTCATCAATGGCCTGACCAACGAATACCATCCGTGTCAGATTCTGGCCGACATTTACACCTACATCGAGCATCGCGGCGACATTCAGGGCAAGACCGTGGCCTGGGTTGGCGATGCCAACAACATGTGCAACACCTGGTTGCAGGCTGCCGAAGTGCTCGATTTCAAGGTGCATGTGTCGACGCCGCCGGGTTACGAGATAAATCCCGACCTGATCGGCAAGATCGACCCGGCCCGTTTCACGGTCTTTGCCGATCCGATGGAAGCCTGCCGGGGCGCCAATCTGGTGACGACCGACGTGTGGACCTCGATGGGTTACGAGGCCGAGAACGAGGCGCGCATGAAAGCCTTTGCCGATTGGTGCGTCGACGCCGAGATGATGGGCGTCGCCGATGAAAAGGCGCTGTTCATGCACTGCCTGCCAGCGCATCGCGGTGAGGAAGTGACTGCCGAAGTCATCGACGGCCTGCAATCGGTGGTTTGGGACGAGGCGGAAAACCGTTTGCACGTCCAGAAGGCTCTCATGGAATACCTGCTGCTCGGCCGCCTTGAGGCTTGATCGGCATCGTCAACACAAAGGAAAAAGCAAATGAGCGACATCAAAAAAGCAGTTCTCGCCTACTCGGGCGGTCTGGATACCTCCGTGATCCTGAAATGGTTGCAGGATACCTACCAGTGCGAGGTGGTGACTTTCACCGCCGATCTTGGTCAAGGCGAGGAGTTGGAGCCGGCGCGGACCAAGGCGCTGAAATTCGGCATCAAGCCGGAAAATATTTTCATCGACGATCTGCGCGAGGAATTCGTTCGCGACTTCGTGTTCCCGATGTTCCGCTGCAACACCGTCTATGAGGGCGAGTACTTGCTTGGCACCTCGATCGCCCGGCCGCTGATCGCCAAGCGCCTGATCGAAATCACCAATCTGACCGGGGCTGATGCCATTTCGCACGGCGCGACCGGCAAGGGCAACGACCAGGTGCGCTTTGAGCTGGGTGCTTACGCGCTGAAACCGGGCGTCAAGGTGATCGCGCCGTGGCGCGAGTGGGATCTGCTGTCGCGCGAAAAGCTGCTGGCCTATGCCGAGCAGCACGGCATTCCGGTTGAGATGAAGCACAAACAGGGCGGTTCGCCGTACTCGATGGATGCCAACCTGCTGCATATCTCCTATGAAGGCCGTCATCTGGAAGACCCGGCCGCTGAGGCCGAGGAGTCGATGTGGCGGTGGACGGTGTCGCCGGAAGCCGCGCCGGATCAGGCCGAGTACCTCGACCTCGAATATGCCAAGGGCGATATCGTCGCGGTCAACGGCCAGCGCCTGACGCCGGCCCAGGTGTTGGCCAAGCTCAACGAGTTGGGCGGCAAGCACGGCATCGGCCGCCTCGATCTGGTCGAGAATCGCTATGTCGGCATGAAGTCGCGCGGTTGCTACGAGACGCCGGGCGGCACCATCATGTTGCGCGCTCACCGCGCTATCGAATCGGTCTGCCTCGACCGCGAAGTGGCCCATTTGAAGGACGATTTGATGCCGCGCTATGCCAGTCTGGTGTACAACGGCTACTGGTGGAGCCCGGAGCGTATCGCGCTGCAAACGCTGATCGACCACACCCAGCAGAATGTCAATGGCACGGTCCGCGTCAAGTTGTACAAGGGCAACGTGATCGTCGTCGGCCGCGATTCGAAGACCGATTCGCTATTCGATTCGACCATCGCCACCTTCGAGGACGATGCCGGTGCCTACGACCAGAAGGACGCGGGCGGTTTCATCAAGCTCAACGCGCTGCGCCTGCGCATTGCCGCCAACCTGAAGGCGCGCAAGACTCGCTAGGTTGTGGAAAATGGCACCCTGTTCGGGTTGACCGAGGAACAGATCGCCGACTTCTTCTCGACTTGGGGAGTCGGCGCCTTCATCCTGTTCATGCTGTTCATCATTGGCGAGATCGCCTGGAAGTCCAAGGCTGGCAAAATGGGCACCTTCGTACTTTTTTTCGTGCTTTCCTTCGGCATGGTCGGTTTCGTCGCCAAATCCGTGATCCAGAAATTGTGGGGTATCTGAACGATGCAATATGACAGTGTCTCCGTGCTCAAAAAGGCCAACGTGTACTTCGACGGCAAATGCGTTAGCCACACCGTGCTGCTGGCCGATGGCACGAAGAAGACGCTCGGCGTGATTCTGCCGTCGTCGCTGACCTTCAACACCGGCGCGCCGGAAATCATGGAAGGCGTCGGCGGTTCCTGCCGTGTCCGGCTCCAGGGCGAAAGCGAGTGGACAAACTACGGCGAGGGCCAGTCCTTCAAGGTGCCGGGCAATTCCTCGTTCGAAATAGCCGTCGCCGAGGGCGAGGCCTATCACTACGTCTGCCACTTCGGCTGATTTTTCGTCGCACCCAAGGAGCTCAAGATGCCGTCTTTTGATTTCACTTCCGAAGCCGACATGGTGGCCTTGAAGAACGCCATCGACGTCGCCGCCCGCCAGATCGACAACCGCTATGACTTCAAGGGCACCAGCGCCAAGGTCGAGCTGAACGAGAAGGACAAGCTCATCACCCTGTGGGGCGACTCGGACTTCCAGCTCGACCAGATCAAGGACATCCTGCTTCCGGCGATGGAGAAAAAAGAAGCCGAGAGCACCAAGCGCCTCGACCAGCAGAAGGTCGAAAGCGTTTCCGGCAACAAGGCCAAGCAAGTGTTGAAAATCAAGGACGGCATCGAAAGTGAGATGGCCAAGAAAATCGTCAAGCTGGTCAAGGATGCCAAGCTCAAGGTGCAGGCGTCGATTCAGGGCGATGCGGTGCGTGTCCAGGGGGCCAAGCGCGACGATTTGCAGGAATGCATCGCGCTGATCAAGAAATCGATTACCGATTTTCCAATCCGCTATGGCAATTTCCGCGACTGAGACGCGGGCGACCGCAGTGGCGATCAGCCTCCAGGGAATCCGGTTATGCTCAAGGGATATGGCAAAATACCCCGGTCTTTCAGTCGGAGAGTGGTGAAAAATGGCAACAGGTAGCTTGGTTTCGGGGCGGGGTGTCGGTCGGGGCGTTCAATCCGCGCTGCTGGCCTGTCTGCTGTTCGCGGCGGCGCCGCTGGCCGCGCAGGATGTTGGCCTGGCCGGTATCATGGGCAGCAGGGCGATGCTGATCATCAACGGCGGCGAGCCGGAGGCGGTGCGCGTTGGCGAATCGCTCGACGGCGTCAAGGTCGTGTCGATTCAGGGCGACCAAGTGGTCGTCGACATCGGGGGTCGCAAACGACCGCTGCGCGTTGGCCAGCACGCGGTCGGAGCGGTGCCGGCGGAAGGGTCAGGAAAAATCGTGCTGACCGCCGACGGGCAAGGGCATTTCTTTACCACCGGGACGATCAACGGTACCTCGGTCCGCTTCCTGGTCGACACCGGGGCCAGCGTGATTGCCTTGGGCGCCAGCGATGCCCGCCGGCTTGGCCTGGATTCCAGTCGAGGTCAGCGGGGTTACGCACAGACGGCCAATGGTCAGGTCGAGGTGCGCCGGGTCAAGCTCGACACCGTCAGTATCGGCGGCGTCACGCTGCATCAGGTCGATGCCTCCATCCTTCCGAATGACCACCCCGTTGCTCTGCTTGGCATGAGTTTCCTCAATCGCATGGAAATGCAGCGCGATGGCGGTACCATGACGCTTCGCCAGCGTTATTGAGGCGCACACCAGGAGAACCGCCATGCCGCACCGTGAGCAAGAAGCTGCATTATTGCGCCGGGAAATCGAGATGCTGATGGCCGAGCGGCAGGCGCTGTTGCGCGTGGTCGGCGCCGCCACGGCGCTGATCGCCAGCCTGGACAGCAAGCGCCTGCCGGTTAGCGCGGTCGAGGCCGCCGACGTGGTGGCGACTTCGATCAACAGGCTCGGCGAGGAAACGCTACAGGATGCTTTGGCGGCCGTGCATGCCGAAATCGAGGACTCCCCCGCTAGCGCATGAGGCTTGACCTGCAGCGCCTGAAGGCCAGCCTGCTGCTGCAACCGCTGGCCAGCGATTTTGTCGAGGAAGACGGCGCGTTGGGCTTGGCATTGACGCCGGCCGCCGTGCTTTTTCCCATCGTTCGCCATCCGGCCCGGGCGACCGTGCTGCTTACCGAACGCACCGCCCATCTGCGCGACCACGCCGGACAGGTGAGTTTTCCCGGCGGTCGTGTCGAGGCTGACGACCCGTCACCGGTACACACCGCCCTGCGCGAGACTGAGGAAGAAATCGGCCTGCCCCGCGAGCGCGTCGAAATCCTCGGTTTCCTGCCGGAATACCGGACCGGCACCGGTTTTCGCGTGACGCCAGTGGTGGCGCTGATCGAGCCGCCATTCGATCTGCGGCCCGACCCGTTGGAGGTGGCCGAAGTGTTCGAGGTACCGCTGGCCTTCCTGCTCGATCCGGCGAATCACCAGCAGCGCGAGATGTTTTACCGGGGCGCCATGCGACGCTATTACGCGATGCCCTACGGCGGCCATTTGATCTGGGGCGCGACCGCCGGGATGATTCGCTCCCTGAGCGAGCGCCTTGCTCTCCAAGCCTAGGCGCGTTGTGGTATCGTGGCGTTTTAGTACAAGGAAATAAGCCGGCCACGGCATTCGGCCCCATGAGCCTTCTCTCGCTGATCGCGGTTTTTCTCATTGAGCAACTGCAACCCCTCAACTACCGCCGGCTGGTTGCCGAACCCCTTGCCGCCTGGGCGGATTTCATCGAATCGCGCTGCAATGCCGGCGGTCGCCATCATGGCGTGCTGGCCTGGTGCCTTGCGGTGTTGCCGCCGGTGGCCTTGCTGGCCGTCTTCTATGTCTTTCTTTATCGCCTTAGCCCGATCCTGGCCTGGGTGCTGAATGTTGGCGTGCTGTACCTGACCGTGGGCTTCCGTCAGTTCAGCCATCACTACACCGACATCCAGTTGGCCCTGCGCCTCGATGATCTGCCCCGTGCCCGCGAATTGCTCGGTGAATGGATCAACCGTCCGACCGCCGGTCTCGGTTCCGAGGAGATCGCCCGCCTGACCATCGAGGAAGCGCTGGCCGCCTCGCACCGTCATGTCTTCGCCGTGCTGCTGTGGTTTGTCATTCTGCCCGGCCCGTGCGGCGCGGCGCTCTACCGGATCGCTGCGGTGCTGCGTCAGCGCTGGGGCGAGGCCGAGGGGGCGACGGCCAACGAATTTTCCCTGTTCGCCCGGCGGGTTTTCGGTATCATCGATTGGCTCCCTTTGCGCGCCACGGCGGCGGCTTTCGCCATCGTCGGTGATTTCGAGGACGCGGTCTATTGCTGGCGGACCCAACCCGCCCACTGGCCCGACCGTGATCTCGGCATCGTCCTGGCGAGTGGTGCCGGTGCGCTGGGCGTCCAGTTGGGGCGGCCGCTGATCGAGGGGACGGAAGCCGCCGACAGTGCCGAACTGGGACTGGGCGATCCGCCCGATGTCGATTTCATGCAGAGCGCCGTTGGCCTCGTCTGGCGAGCCACGGTGTTGTGGATGTTGATGTTGTTCTTGTTGGGGCTCGCCAGCCTGGTGGGCTAAGAAATAATTCTTACAAGGAGTGTGAAATGAGCAGAGAAGTTGTCGTTCTAAGCGCAGTTCGTTCCCCCATCGGCGCCTTTGGCGGTTCCCTGGCCGACATCGAACCGGCGGAACTGGGCGGGATCGTGATGAAGGAAGCCATCGCCCGTTCCGGCGTCGACCCGCAGCAGATCAATTACGTGACCGTGGGCAACTGCATTCCAACCGATTCCCGCTATCCCTACATGCCGCGCGTCGCCTCCATCCAGGCCGGCCTGTCGATGGATTCCGTGGCCATGCAGGTCAACCGCCTGTGCTCCTCCGGTTTGCAAGCCATCGTCACCACCGCCCAGCAGATCATGCTCGGTGATTACGAATACGGCATTGGCGGCGGCGTCGAAGTCATGTCGCGCGGCGGCTACATGCTGCCGGCCCTGCGTTCCGGCGCCCGCATGGGTGACACCACGGCCATCGACATGATGGTTTCCGTCCTGACCGACCCCTTCGGCGTCGGCCACATGGGCATTACCGCCGAGAACCTGGCGACCAAGTGGAAGACCAGCCGCGAGGAACAGGATGCCTTCGCCCTCGAATCGCAGCGTCGCGCCGCCATCGCCATCGACGAGGGCCGTTTCAAATCGCAGATCGTGCCCATCGTCAAGCAAACCCGCAAGGGCGAGGTCGTCTTCGATACCGACGAGCACGTCAAGCGCGGCGTCACGATGGAAGCGCTGGCCAAGATGAAGCCGGCCTTCAAGAAGGACGGCACGGTCACCGCCGGCAACGCCTCCGGCATTAACGATGGTGCTGCCTTCTTCGTGCTCGCCGCCGCCGACGCCGCCGCCAAGACCGGCGCCAAGGTTCGCGCTCGCCTCGTCAGCTACGCCGTCGCTGGCGTGCCGAACGACGTCATGGGCGAAGGGCCGATTCCGGCTACCAAGCTGGCGCTGAAGAAGGCCGGCCTGACGCTCGACCAGATGGACGTCATTGAGTCCAACGAAGCCTTCGCCGCCCAGGCCATCGCCGTTTCCAAGGGCCTCGGCCTCGATCCGGTCAAAACCAACCCGAACGGCGGCGCCATCGCGCTCGGCCACCCGGTCGGTTGCTCCGGCGCCTTCATCGCCACCAAGGCGCTGTACGAACTGGAACGCGTGGCCGGCAAGTATGCGCTGGTGACCATGTGTATCGGCGGCGGTCAGGGCATTGCGGTGATTCTCGAACGCGCCTGAACTTGCGCCCCGAAGGAAGTCCCCTTGGGGGGGGACGGTATTCCCCGTCATGAAAAACCGCCGGCTTGCCCGGCGGTTTTTTTGAATGGATTTGGAAAACTACCCGAGAGTCAAACTTTTGATTATTTGAAAGGAAGGCGTTGGCATGCGTGGCTTGAAAGCATGGGTGATCTGGATTGGTCTGCAAGCTGGCCTTTGTGCAGGGGCAAATGCAGGTTCGTTTGACGCTTATATTCAGGCAAGCGAACAGTTCGATGCGCAGATTGCGCAGTCCAACGCATTACCGCGCCTGACAGATGAAAAAGACGCAGCATTGATTGCTACGCTTTCAGACCGCCGCCGTTTTCTCGATGGCGTCCAGTTCACGAAAGCCGACATACCTGTCTTGGTAGATGTGTGCGGCAGGGCCAATAAAACAGCCTTGCGCTACGCGTTGTTCGATTTGGCAGGTAGCGGAGTCGATAAAAACAAACCGCCTGCCGAGAACGCGCAGATAATTGCCGCACACGTGATGCAAAATACAATTGCATATCAGGATGAGTTATCAATGCTCCAGCCATTCCTTTTTCAGTGTCTGGCTGCTGAAATGTTGCCAATGGCTGAGTTTTTGGCTGATCTGAAGCCTGAAGAAATCACGCCTGGGCGTTTGGATGGTCTTGCGATGCTGCGCAGGGGGGGAAGGAGTGTATGCGAGCATGGTTTCAACAATATTGACCAGCAAAGAGAGCGGTGTCACGGAACGCTATCTGACCGTAATACTGTCATCGCTTGCTGATGCCGCGCCTGCCTATGCTTCGATAATGCCGCTTGAACAGCGCGAAAGAATTCGGACGATGGTCATCTCTGGCTTGCTGTTCGCTCCTGATAGCCTGAAACCCTATATCGTTACTATCGCGCACGAATTTGAGCAAACCACCTGCGAAGGCATGTGTAAATATTGAATTTGCTGGCTAAGAACGCTCTGTAGCTCGTGCCATGAGAGGCGGTATCGAGTTTCAAAGGCGATGCTGATGCTCAGTGGTCGAATGGCATGAGGAAGGAGCTTAAACCCGTCGGGACAGGCAAGAATCGGCATTGCCGTTAGCGCTTAATTTGTTCACGCTCCGCTTCATGCAACAGGATCTTTTCTCCCTTGCCGACGATGCTGGCCTCGAAGCGGTGGCGGGCGGGCGTGGGCGGCGGCTCGGTCCCGGTACGGTACTTTTTCCCGGTTTGGCGGGTGCCATTGCACCGTACCTGATCGAGGCGATCGGCCACATCACCGCCGCCGCCCCATTCCGCCACATGCAGACGTCGGGCGGCCAGCGCATATCGGTGGCGATGACCAACTGCGGCTCACTCGGCTGGGTTAGCGACCGTGCCGGGTACCGCTACCAGGCTACCGATCCGGCCAGCGGTACACCCTGGCCGGCACTGCCGGGAAGCTTCCGGCAACTGGCCCAGGAGGCGGCGGCGTTGGCCGGTTTTGCCGGCTTCGACCCGGATGCCTGCCTGATCAACCGCTACGTGCCCGGCGCTCGCATGTCCTTGCACCAGGACCGCGATGAACGCGACCTGAGCCAACCCATCGTCTCCGTTTCGCTCGGTCTGCCGGTCGTCTTCCAACTGGCTGGCGACACGCGCACCGGGCCGCGTCTCAACCTGCCCCTGGCGCACGGCGACGTGCTGGTCTGGGGCGGTCCCGACCGCCTGCGCTACCACGGCGTGCGGACGCTGGCCGGTGGTGAGCATCCACTGACCGGCGCTTGCCGCTACAACCTGACTTTCCGGCGGGCGGCCTGATGGCGGTGGTACGCTGCCGGCTCGACCTGCCGCCCAATTTTCGGACGGCCGACGTGCTTGCTTTCCACGGCCGCGACTGCCAGGTAATCGGCGAACGCACCGGTCCCGGTTGCCTGAGCAAAGGGTTGATCTGGCAGGGACGGCCTGCCTGCCTCAGGATCGCCTTCGCTGACGGCGTGGCCGAAGCCGAACTGGCCGTCGACGGCGGCCGGGCCGATGATACCGCACTGGTTTCCACCGTCCGCCGCCTGCTCGGCCTCGACCAGCCGGTTGTAGCCTTCGAGCGGGCGCATGCCGCTCATCCGCAACTCGGACCATTGCTGGTCCGCCAATCCGGCCTGCGCGTGCCGCTGGCAGCGACGCCGTTCGAAGCCCTGACCTGGGCCGTGACCGGCCAGCAGATCAGCCTCGGTGTCGCTATCTCCCTGCGCCGCAAGCTGCTGTTGGCGGCTGGGCCGCGACATTCCGGCGGCCTGGTCTGCTATCCGGATGCCGAGCGGCTAGTAGTGCTGGACGAGGCGGCACTGCGGGCCGCCGGCTTTTCCGGCAGCAAGGCGCAGACCTTGCTGGCCGTCAGCCGGCTGGTGGTAGAAGGTGCCTTGCCGCTCGATGACTGGCTGATGGAGCCACCGGCCGGGGAAATACGTGAATGCTTACTGGCCGTGCGCGGTATCGGGCCGTGGACAGTTGATTACGTTCTGTTGCGTGGCTACGGCTGGCTGGATGGTTCGCTGCACGGCGACGCCGCCGTGCGCCGCGGTCTCGGCCGCCTCATCGGCATGACCGGTACGCCGGATGCCAAAGCGGCGCAGGCCTGGCTGATGCCCTTTGCTCCGTGGCGGGCGCTGGTCGCTGCCCACCTGTGGGCCTCGTTGGCCCTGTCGGCCTAACCGTTAGCGCAAGCGGGCGTTCAATTCGTCAATAACGCCGGCCCAGTCGGCGTCGCCGATGATTTCCTCTTTCAGGAAGCTGCGCTGGGTGCTGTTCCAGAACGGTGCCCGGTACAGTGCGATATCGTTGGGTAGCGGACGGTGTGCGGCAATGAACTCGTCGATGGCCTCCGGCGCCGCGGGCAAGCCGAGTTGGGAGAACAGGTTGCTCATCGTGTGCAAGTTGGTTTCCATTGCATCCTCCGTGATTGGGAACGGTGCCGGGCATGGGACTGCTCGGCTGGCGGGTCAGGACTTCGTGCCCGTCAGTGCTTTTTCGATTTTCTTGTCAGTTTGGTACTGCCCCAGTACATAGACGGCCCAAATGGCGGCTGGTAGCCAACCGATCAAGGTAATTTGCAGGATGAGGCACATGATGCCGGCAATAGGGCGGCCGATGGTAAAGAAAGCAACGAACGGCAAAAATATGGCTAGCAAAAGACGCATGACTTTCTACCTTTTAAAAATGAGTTCGGATGAAATGCTTACTACTTTAACGCCCCTTGAGCTTCGCGGCGACTTCGGCATCGGTGAGCGGCTTTCCGACCCAGATGCGGACTTTCGAGGCCCCCGCTCCGATGGTCAATTCCTGAAGAAGCCGCTCCTCGACCTGCGTCAACCCTCCTTCGATGGTGTCGATCGGGTGCATGAGCACCCTAGTTTTGCCGGCGTGAAGCCGGGGCGGTCGTCTAGAATGGCAGTTCATTATCGAAAGTTTGGGGAGACGGCTTCTTTAACAGCACAAACAGCGATTCGTTACTTTCAATCCAGCTCCAAGCAGTTTGGGTAAGTCGTGCTGTTCTGTATGAATGGTCTCGATATTCGTCCCACTCCTCAGCTACTTCAATAAAATTTTTTGCTGTCAATCGCCGGAATGCGAGCGAAAACCCAATCGCGGTTAGGCCTGAACGCTCGGAGTTTTCTTTGAGGGTGTACAACGTAGTCGATGCGTCTGGAAATGCAGTGTCGCCTGCGAGAATCGCGAGTACCATCAATTCAGTTTGTGATAACCCTTGAGTTGGCGCAATTTGATCGGCTTCTGCGATTTGGCGAAGTGCTTCAGATTTATTCAGCATCGCTTTGATGCGCTCGCGCAAAGCAGACTTGAGACTGTCGAAATCACTTGGTGATTCAGGCTTGTAATTGAGTACCGTTCGGTGCTGGATATCGAATGGGTATTTGGCAGATGCCCGTTCATTGGAGCAAATCATAATCACCGGACGCCCAGTTGCGAAGGCGAATCCAAGTTCGTACCAAACATTTGGATTGTCAGTCGTTATATCAGCAAGGCAGACGGCGGCGTTACGAATACCTTCTTCGATGGCTTCGATCGGTACCTCTACGCCTGGATCACGATCAACTCGGTAAGCCTCGAGGCCCGCTGCTTCGATAGCGGGAACATAAACGTCATCGAAGCGTTTGTCGAATTTTCCCGAGTCAAAGGGTTGAATCACAAAGCAAGTAGCCATAGAACCTCTTCCGATGCATAACTCATACCGTGCTCCCCCTTACCCGCAAGTCCCCACCGCCCCACAAGCGGTACAGAAATCGCAGCCATCCTTGCGGATCATGGTGTGGTTGCCGCATTCGCCGCACAGCTTGCCCTGGGTCGGCAGCACCTTGTTGCTGCTGGTGTCTTCCGGCGCTTCGAGGATGCCCATCTGCTGTAGCGGGAAGCCGGCTTCGTCGAGGATGCCGAGCATGGCGTAGCGGTGGATGATCAATTGGGCGATGTAGGCGACCGTTGACGGGTAGGTCTGCTGTTTGCGCGAGCCGGGAACGAAGGCCATGAAGTCGCCGAAGGGCTCGGAGTAGTCGAGCAGTTTGCGCAATTTCATGCCGATCCAGGCCGGATCAATGACGCGCATGTCGAGCGACAGCAGCTTGCACAGGCCGTCGAGGGCGCGTGGGTAGTTGCCGGATAGCCACATCGAGTAGGGGCGGGTGACACCGTCGGGCAGGGTGATTTCTTTGAGGCCGAGGACGAAATCCTCGCCGGTCGAGGCGTTATTGACGTCGACCGTCCAGGACAGGGTGCCGTCGGTGCCGGTCTTCGGTTCTTTGGTGCTGAACAGAGCATCCTTGACCGGGGTTGGGCCGTCATGAGCGAGCGCGCCGAGTTGCTCGACGCGCCAGCGGATGACTTGGGCCATGGCCGAGACGACGGAGGGCATGCGTTTCTTTTCGCCATGCGGCGGCATCGGCATGTCGAAGGAATCGCCCGGCGTTTTGGCCAGGGCGTCGAGCTTCATTTCCAGCCAGCCGTGGTCGTTGGCGCGCATGTCCATGGACAGGGTCTTGGCGACGGCACCGAGACCGCGCGGTTCGGCTGGGCCGTTGGCCCAGACTTCGAACGGCCAGGCGCGGCCTTCCGGTTCGACGTGACCGACGAACAGGGCGAATCGGCCGATCGGCGAGTCGACCATGTAGGTCCAGCACAGGTTGCCTTCCGGCAGGTTCGGGCGGCCCGGCCAGCGCAGGCTGGAGAGCACCGGTGCCGGCAGGTTCTTGATCGATAGACGGCGGTTGGCATCGGAGACGAAGTCCTGCGGCGCCTTGGCGTCGTCGGTGGTTTCCTTGGCCGGCTCGACGGAGAGCACCGAGCCGAGCACGCTGTTCGGGCGGTAGGTGGCCAGGCCCTTGAGGCCGGCCTTCCAGGCTTGCATGTAGAGATCCTGGAAATCTTCGTAGGGGTAGTCGGCCGGTACGTTGACGGTCTTCGAGATCGAGGTGTCGATGTATGGGGCGACGGCGGCAACCATGTCGGCGTGGGCCTTGGCGGAGATTTCCAGGGCCGTGACGAAGTAGTCCGGCAGCTTGGCGACGTCGCCACCCTGATGCTTGTACAGGCGCCAAGCGTAGTCTTCGACCGAGTATTCCTTGATCGTGCCGTCCGGCATGCGCTTTTTGCGGCTGTAGGTCCAGGAGAACGGCGGCTCGATGCCGTTCGAGGCGTTGTCGGCGAAGGCCAGCGAGATGGTGCCGGTTGGCGCGATCGACAGCAGGTGCGAGTTACGCAGGCCGTGCTTGCGGATTTCGGCCTTGACCTCGGCCGGCAGGCGCGAGGCGAAGTTGCCGCCGGAGAGGTAAAGTTCGGCGTTGAACAGCGGGAAGGCGCCACGCTCCTGGGCCATGTCGACCGAGTACAGGTAGGCAGTGTCGCGCATGAATTCGCTGATGCGCGCAGCCATGGCGCGGGCTTCCGGCTTGTCGTACTTGAGGCGCAGCATGGCTAGGGCGTCGCCCAGGCCGGTGAAGCCGAGGCCGACGCGGCGCTTGTTGGCGGCTTCCTGGGCCTGGCGTTCGAGCGGCCAGTGGGTGGCGTCGAGCACGTTGTCGAGCATGCGGGTGGAGATACGAACCACTTCGGCAAAGGCATCGAAATCGAAGGAAGCCTTGTCGGAGAAGGGGTCGCGGATGAACAGCGTGAGGTTGATCGAGCCCAGGCAGCAGCAGCCATAGGGCGGCAGTGGTTGTTCGGCGCAGGGATTGGTGGCCTCGATCACTTCGCAGTAATTGAGGTTGTTGTCCTTGTTCATCCGGTCGAGGAACAGGATGCCCGGCTCGGCGTGGTCGTAGGTGGATTTCATCACCTGATCCCACAGGTCGCGGGCGCGCACCTTGCGGTAGACCCAGGTGCCGTCGTCGCGCTGGTAGGCGCCGTCGGCCTTCATGTCGGCGTTCGGCTCGGCGCGGTGCACCAGTTCGGCGAAGCCGTCGGCGTCCACCGCTTCCATGAAGCCATCGGTGACGCCGATGGAAATGTTGAAATTGGTCAGGTCGCCGTGGTCCTTGGCATGGATGAAGTCCTCGATATCCGGATGGTCGCAGCGCAGCACGCCCATCTGGGCACCGCGGCGGGCACCGGCGGATTCGACGGTTTCGCAGGAGCGGTCGAAGACGCGCATGTAGGATACCGGGCCGGAAGCGCGCGACTGGGTACCCTTGACGCGGGCGCCCTGCGGCCGGATCGACGAGAAGTCGTAGCCGACGCCGCCACCGCGACGCATCGTTTCGGCGGCCTGGGCGAGCGCGGTGTAGATGCCGGGGCGGCCGTCGACGTTTTCGACGATGGAGTCGCCGACCGGCTGCACGAAGCAGTTGATCAGCGTTGCCTGCAAGTCGGTGCCGGCGGCGGAGTTGATGCGGCCGGCCGGGATGAAGCCGTTTTCCTGGGCCCACAGGAAGCGGCTTTCCCAATGCGCCTGATCCTTCTCCTGCTCGACTTGCGCCAGCGCCCAGGCAACGCGCTTACGCACGTCGTGAACATTGGTTTCTTTGCCTTTGGCATATTTCTCGATCAGTACCTCGCCGGAGATTTCCTGCTCCTGCAGGGGGGCGAATTGTGGTGGGGCGGGGATGTCGGTCAGCGAGAGTTGTTCGGCGACTGGGCTCATTTCTTGCTCCTCGGCGTGGCGATTTGTCAATGGACTTCCAGGTTTTCGAATGGGCAGTAATCTACTACCTATAGTAGGTCCGTGCAATCCGTTGACTAAATACAGTGTCGTGTGCCGAAGCGGTAAGCGCTATGTCATGGCTGGGAAAAGTCCAAAAAAACAAAGCCCCGCCGGTGTGAGTGAACGTAAAAATTTCGGAAATCGTGTACAAACAAAACTGGCACAGATTCGGGCTGCAAGGTGGAAGAAGGAACCTCCCGGAAGAAGGAGAAAGCGAAATCCGGAGGGGCCGCCATGGGTGGGGCGCGAAGTGCAACCGTTATGGCGTGCGTCTCACGGTCACCTATGGCCCGATCATCACATCTCCCGAGTGACGATATCCAATGATCCGGTTAGGCCAATCGACGGTCGTCAGGCGGTCGAATTCTTCAATGATCCGGTCTTGCTGATAGGCTTTCAGCACCGCCGCCAGGTTGGGGATAAAGATTTCGACGCCGCCAAATTCACCGATCAGGGCCAGCGCCGCGCGCTCGCCGACCACGACCACCAGCCGGCCATAGGCACGCTTGCATGCCGATTCAATAAAATGAATGTGCTGAATTGCCGGGTTAATGTGATCCGTATTCGGCTTCGGCGGGGCGAGATCAGGCCATCTGGCTCAAGGTCTTGCGGAAGCGCATCAGCGAGAACGAAAACAGCAGGCCGCCGATGGCCGCGAGCCACAGGAATTGCGGCCAGACGACCTCGATGCCAGCGCCGCGGTAGAGGATGGCTTGGCTCAATTCGACGAAGTGCGTGGTGGGCGCCGCCAGCATGATGTCCTGGGCGAACTGCGGCATGGACTCGCGCGGCGTGTTGCCGCCCGAGAGCATTTGCAGCGGCATGATCACGAGCACCAGCAGCATGCCGAATTGCGGCATGCTGCGCGCCAGCGTGGCCATGAAGATGCCCATTGAGGTGGTGGCGAACAGGTGCAGCGCCGCGCCGGCGAGAAAGAGCGGCACCGATCCTTCGATGGGCACGTGCAGCGCGCCGCGCACGATGAAGGTGAGTGAAAACGCCACCGCCACGAGCACGACGATTCCCATCGACCAGACCTTGGCGAGCATGATTTCGGTGGGCGTGACGGGCATGACGAGCAGGTGTTCGATGGTGCCGTGCTCGCGCTCGCGGATCAGCGCCGCGCCGGTGAGGATGATGGAGAGCATGGTGACGTTGTTGATGAGTTCCATCAGCGAGCCGAACCATCCCTGGGTGAGATTGGGGTTGAAGCGCATGCGTACCGCCAGATCGACGGGCGCTGCCACCGGCGCGCGATAGCGGTTGGCGAAGGTGCGCACTTCGTCGCCGATCATCTGCTGGATGTAGCCGCTGCCGGTGAACGCCTGGCTCATGCGTGTGGCGTCGACATTGAGTTGGACCTCGGCGGCGCGGCCGGCGAGCACGTCGCGTTGCAGGTTGGGCGGAATGTTGAGGACGAAGGTGTAACGGCCCGCGTCCATGCCGGCATCGGCCTCGGCGGGCGTGATGTGCGTCGGCGTCAGGAAGTGCGGCGGGAAAAAGGCGTCGATGATGCGCTGCGAGAGTGGCGAGACGTCGTTGTCGATGACGGCGATGGGGGCCATGTGCAGCGATTCGGGTATTGCCGTGGCCGAGGAATAGATCGCCGCCGTAAACGAGAAGACGATGAAGATCGATAGCATCGGGTCGCGCGCAAGGCTCCAGAGTTCCTTGACGCCGAGGCGGTAGATGTTGGCGAGATGGCGGCCCATGTCAGGTTTCCTGCTTTTTGAGCAGCATGACGGTGACGCCGATGACGATGGGGAAGGCGAGCGCGAGCGGCCAGAAGGAGGCGTGGAGGTCGGGGAAGCTCAGCGCCTTGCTGAACACGCCGCGGCTGATCGTCAACATGTGGCTGGTCGGATAGATCTGGCCGATCAGGCGTCCCGCGCCCTCCAGCGAGGAGACGGGCGTGAGCATGCCCGAGAACTGTACCGCGGGGATCATCGTGCCGATCATTGTGACGAAGAGCGCAGCGATCTGGTTCTTGGTGAAGGTCGACACGAACAGGCCGATGGCCGTCGAGCACAGGCAGTAGAGCACGGCCGCGGCGGCGAGCGTCGGGAAGCTGCCTTTGAGCGGCACGCCGAACAGGGTGATGGCCAGTAGCGTCATCAGGAGAAAATTGAGCAGCGCCAGCAGCACGTAGGGCGCCTGCTTGCCGAGCAGGAATTCGAGGCGTGTCACGGGCGTCACATAGAGGTTGATGATCGAACCGAGTTCTTTTTCGCGCACCACGGCGAGCGCGGTCAGCATGGCCGGCATCATCATCAGCAGCAGCGGGATCACGGCGGGCACCATGGCCGGCAGGCTCTTCACGTCCGGGTTGTAGCGAAAGCGCGTTTCAACCGAAACGGGCGCTTGCACGCTTGAACCAAGGCGTTGCCGCGCTTGTTCCAGCAGCCATCCCTGGTGCAGGCCGAGCACGTAGCCACGCACCGTCTCCGCGCGTTGCGGCATCGAGCCGTCGATCCACGCGCCGATGTCGACGGACGCGCCGCGCGCTACGTCGCGGGCAAAGCCAGGCGGTATTTCCAGCGCCAGCGCGATTTCGCCGCTGCGCAGGCGGCGATCCATTTGCGCGTAGTCGGTGATCGGCGGCTGCTCGATGAAGTAGCGCGAACCGGCAATATTCAGTTCGTAGTTTTGCGACAGCGTGGTCTGGTCGAGGTCGAGCACGGCGAAGCGCAGATCTTCCACGTCCATGCTGATGCCGAAGCCCATCACGAACAGCAGCAACAAGGAACCCACAAGCGCCAGCGTGGCACGCACCGGGTCGCGGCGCAGTTCGAGCGACTCGCGCCACATGTAGCTGAAGGCGCGCTGGAAGCTGAAGCGCTGCCGCGCTGGCCTGGCTTCAACGACGGAATGGGCCGGCTCGCCGAGTGTGGCAAGCTCGCCGCTCGCGCTCTCGTGCGCGCCGGCGTCGGCATCGACAAGATAGGCGATGAAGGCTTCTTCCAGCGTCGCTGCGCCGCGCCCTTCTGTGATGGCGTCGGGCGTGTCGCTGACCAGCACGCGGCCAGCGTGCATCAGCGAGATGCGGTCGCAGCGCCCGGCTTCGTTCATGAAGTGGGTCGAGATGAAAATCGTGACCTGGTCCTCGCGCGCCAGCGTGATGAGCAGCCGCCAGAAGTTGTCGCGCGCGACGGGATCAACGCCGGAGGTCGGTTCGTCGAGAATCAGCAGCTCCGGCTTGTGCACCATCGCTACTGCGAGCGAGAGCCGCTGGCGCACGCCGAGCGGCAGATTGTCGGGCAGCGTGTCGAGTGCCTCGGCGAGATCGAAGCGTTCGACCATTTCGGCGACACGTGCATCGATCTCGGTTTCGGGCACGTGAAAGAGCCGGGCGTGCAGCACCAGGTTCTGGCGCACAGTCAGTTCGCAGTAGAGCGAGAATGCCTGCGACATGTAGCCGACGCGCCGCCGCGTGTCGATGTCGCGCGGGTCGACTTCGTGGCCGAACAGCCAGGCTTTGCCCTCGGTTGAGGGCAAGAGGCCCGTGAGCATCTTCATCGTGGTCGACTTGCCGCAACCGTTCGAGCCGAGAAAGCCGAAGATCTCGCCGCGCTGGATGCGAAAACTCACATGATCGACCGCGACGAAATCACCGAAACGCATCGTCAGGTCTTTCGCCTCGATGGCGATTTCGGCATTTTCGTCGGCCTGCAATGGCGTGATTTCGACGGGCTGGTGGCCGCGCTTCTTGGCCTCGGGCAGTAGCGCGATGAAGGCTTCTTCGAGCGAGTCCGTGTGCGTGCGTGCCAGCAGTTCAGCGGGCGTGCCGGTGGCGAGAATCTGGCCGTCGTCCATCGCCATCAGCCAGTCGAATCCCTGCGCCTCGTCCATGTAGGCGGTGGCGACGATCACGCTCATCGTGGGCCGCTCCTGGCGGATGCCGTTGATGAGATCCCAGAACTGGGCGCGCGCCAGCGGATCGACGCCGGTGGTCGGCTCGTCGAGAATCAGCAGATCGGGGTCGTGAATCAACGCACAGCACAGACCGAGCTTCTGTTTCATGCCGCCTGAGAGCTTGCCGGCGGGCCGCGCCAGGAAGGGATCGAGGCCCGTCGCGCGCGTCAGCGTGTCGATGCGCCGTCGCCGCTCGTTGGCATCGTGGCCGAAAAGATGGCCGAAGAATTGCAGGTTTTCTTCGACCGACAGCGTGGGGTAGAGATTCTTGCCCAAGCCCTGCGGCATGTAGGCGATGCGCAGGCAGGCCGCGTCGCGGTGCTTCTTGCTCGCCATGTCGCCACCGAGCACCCACACCTTGCCCTCCTGCACCGCGCGCGAACCGGCCACCAGCGCCAGCAGGCTCGATTTGCCGACGCCGTCCGGGCCGATCAACCCGACCATGCGGCCGGCGGGCACGTCCTGCGTCACGTCGGCGAGCGCGACGGTTTTGCCGTAGCGCAGCGTGACGTGTTCGATACGGACGGCGGGTTCGTTCATCGCGGCATGTTCACCTGAAGATTCGTCGGCCATTCCTCATTCGCATCGAGCTTGATCCACGCCACGCCGGGCAGGCCGGTCTTCACATAGTTGAGGTGCTGTTGCAGCAATTGCGGATCGATCTGCGCCCGCACGCGGAACATCAGCTTTTCGCGCTCGCTCTCGGTTTCCACGGTCTTCGGCGTGAATTGCGCCATTGCCGAGACGAATGTCACCTTCGCCGGAATCACCCATTGCGGCGCGGCGTCGAGCACCAGGTGCACATCCTGGCCGAGCGCCAGGCGCCCGGCGGCCTGCGTCGGCAGGAAGAAGGTCATATAGACATCCGCCAGATCAACCATGTTGAGCACCCGGCCGCCGGCGCCGAGCACCTCGCCCGGCTGCGCCACGCGAAACTGCACGCGGCCGTCGCGCGGGGCCTTGAGGTCGCTGTCGGCGATGTCGGCCTGGATGCGGTCGATGGTGGCTTGCGCTGCGGCAATCGCCGACTGCGCCCCCGTCTGCTGCGCGCGCGCGGCGACGACGGCCGCAGCGGCAGCCGCGACCTGCGCCTGGGCGGCGGCGACGGCGGCCTGCGCACTGCGCATGCGGGCGCGGTCGTCGTCGAGTTCCTGCATCGACGAGGCACCTTCCCTGGCCAGTGTTTCCGAGCGCGCCAGACGGCGCTCGGCGGCGTCGAGCTCGCTTTCGCGCTGCACGACGACTGCTTCGGCCGCCCGCTGGTCGCTCTCGCGCAGCGCGATCTGAGCCTGGGCGCTGGCTTCGGCGTTGATGGCCTGCTGGTGCTGCGCCTGCGCTTCGCGGCGCTGCGCCTCCAGCGTGTCGATCTGCATGTGCGCCAGGGTCTGGCCGGCGGCGACGAAATCGCCTTCGCGCACCAGCAAATCCTGCAAGCGGCCGGGGAGCTTGGTGGCGATGTCGATTTCGGTCGCCTCGATGCGACCGTTGCCGCTGACGAAGCCGGCGCCGGGACCGCGTTCGGCGATCAGGTGCCAACCGAAATAGGCGAGCGCCGCGACGGCGATGACGATGAGGAGGGGAAGCAGTTTGCGGGCTGAGATCGACATGACGAGAAACCTCGGTCAGGGATTGTTCTGGGTGGGGGTGGCGTCGCGCTCGTCGGCGCGTGTTTCGAAGCGGCCGCCGCCGAGCGCCGCATAGAGCGAGACGCGGCTGGCTAGCAGGGCGCGCCGCGTCTGCACGAGCTGTTGCTGCGCGGCGAGCAGATCACGCTCGGCGTCGAGCACTTCGAGGAAGGGCGAAGCGCCGTGGTCGTAGCGCAATTGCGCCAGGCGCGCGCGCTCGGCCTGGGCATCGACGGTGGCGCGCAGCACGTCCACCTGTTCGGCCAGCCACTGACGCGCAGCGAGCGCGTCGGCGACGTCGCGGAATGCTGCCTGGATAGTCTGCTCGTATGAGGTCACGGCCTGGTCGCGCTGCGCCTTGGCGACATCGAGATTGGCCTCGCGGCGGCCCATGTCGAAAATCGGCAGCGACACGCTTGGGCTGAAATTCCAGGCGCGGCTCGGGCCGGTGAAGAGATTGCTCAACTCGGTGCTCGCCGTACCGGCCGAGCCAGTGAGTGTGACCCTCGGGAAGAATTCGGCGCGCGCCGCGCCGATATTGGCGTTGGCGGCGCGCAGTTGATATTCGGCGGCGAGGATGTCGGGCCGGTTGACGAGCAGGTCGGCGGGCAGGCCCGCCGGCAGATCGCTCATCACGCCGCCGTCGTCGAGCCGGATTTTTTCGTGGGGCAGATCGACGGGCTTGCCGACCAGCAGTTGCAGCGCGTTGACGCGCATGGCGCGCTCTTGCTGAAGCTGCGCGCCGAGCGCGACGGCCTGACGCCACAGCGTTTCGACCTGTTTGAGATCGAGCTTCGAGGTGGCGCCCACCTCAAAGCGGCGTGTGAAGATGCGGTGCGACTTTTCGCGGCTGGCTATCGTTTCCTGGGCGAGCAGGATGCGTTCGTCGAGTTCGCGCAGACTCAGATAACTGTTGGCCACCTGTTCGATGAGCGCCAGCGTGACCGCCTGACGGGCCGCATCGGTGGCGAGATAATTTTGCAGCGCCGCGTCTTTCAGGTTGGCGACGCGGCCCCAGAAGTCGAGTTCCCAGGTGGCGAGGCCGACGCCTACCTGGTACTGGCTCGCCGTCACTGCACGGTCCGCGCCCGAGAGGCCGGCCGGGATACGCGAGCGAGCGAGATCGGCGGCCACGCCAATGGTCGGAAACTGGTCCGCGCGGCGGATGCCGTACATCGCCAGCGCCTCTTCCACGCGCTGCATGGCGAGCCGCAGATCGCGGTTGTTGGTGAGCGCATCGGCGATCAGGCCTTGCAACGCGGGGTCGGCGAAGTAATCTTTCCAGCCGATCTCGATGGCATTCACGGTGCTCTGCGCCGCTGGGGCGCTTTCCGGGAAGGTTTGTGGTACCGGCATCGGTGGCTGCTCGTAAGGCGGGGCCAGCGACATGCAGCCGGTCAGTACAGCGGCGAGCAGCGGCGCCAGCGACAATGACCAGGCGGCACGGGCGGCGAGCGTCCGGCATTGCGGGTGGCAATTCATTGCGTCTTCTCCTCTTGCGCTCTTATGGGCTGTCAGCCCACGTTTATCGTGGAGATTGCCTGGTTCAAGTTGACGGACGCGCGGCTGCGGTATGCCAACGAGTTTGCCTCGACTTAGGCACCTAGGATATAGCCGGGCGGCTCAGAAAGCTAATGCTTGCGCGCCCGAACATCATAAAGATGTAAAACGGCAACAGGCCCTGAATAACTAGCTGTTGCCGTCGTGCCTGGCCTTTTCGGCCATCATTTCCCTGTATTGCCGCCGCTGGCGGCGTACCTTGGCGCCCGAGAAGTATATGATCAAGCCGCAGGGCAGGGCGCCGTAGAAGAGGAACGAGATAATGCCGGCGACGAGGCTCGGTTCGTTGGCGGCGATCAGGATGGTGACGTACAACCAGCCGATGACGATGATCAGGGCAAATGGCATGGCGGCATTGTAGAACAAGGCCCGACCATGCGGGCTTTGCCGCGCCCCGAGCGCGAGGCGAAAGCGGCGATGGGCATGGCAGATCATTGACAGGGGTTGGAGCGGTATGCAGAATCCAAAAGCTCAAGGCCCGATAATTTTATAAGCGAGACTTCCCATGGCGCAGGGATCGAACAATAACGACGCATTTCTGGGTTCTGCGATGCAATTCATGCAGGCGGGGCAGAATATGGCGCAGCAGTTCATGGAATATCTCGGCCAGGCGGCCGGTTCGCGTACCGAGGCGGCGCCCGTCGTCGATCCGCAGGCGCTGACGGTGCTGCAGAAGCAGTTCATGGATCAGCAGATGGCCTTGTGGCAGTCGATGCTGGCCAAGCAGCAGGGGCAGGAGCAGCAGTTCAAGGTGACGCCGGAGCACGGCGACCGCCGCTTTTCCGCCCCCGAGTGGCGCGAAAGCCCGGTTTTCGACTACCTGCACCAAGCCTACCTGCTCAATACGCAATACCTGAAGCAGATCGTCGAAACGATCCCGGCCAACGACGACAAGGCCAAGGAGCGCATGCGCTTCCTGGCGCGTCAGGTGGCCGACGCGATGGCGCCGTCGAATTTCGCCGCGACCAATCCGGAGTTCATCAAGCTGGCCCTGGAGACCAAGGGGCAGAGCATCACCGACGGCATCAACAACCTGCTCGAGGATTTCGAGCGGGGGCGCATGGCGATGACCGACGAATCCGTCTTCGAGATCGGCAAGAATATTGCCACGACCGAAGGGGCGGTTGTCTTCGAGAATGACCTGATGCAATTGATCCAGTACGCGCCGCTGACGCCCAAGGTTGGCACGCGGCCGTTGCTGGTCGTGCCGCCGTGCATCAACAAGTTCTACATCATGGACCTGCAGCCGGACAACTCGCTGATCCGTTTCATGGTCGAGCAAGGCAACACGGTGTTCCTGGTTTCCTGGCGCAACCCGAAGGAGGATCTTGGCCACCTGACCTGGGACGATTGCCTGGAACACGGCCCGATTGCCGCGCTGCGCGTGGCGCGGGACATCTGCAAGGTGAAGCAGGTCAATGCTCTTGGTTTCTGCGTCGGCGGCACCATGCTGACCTCGGCGCTGGCGGTGTTGAAGGCGCGCGGCGACGATGCCGCGGCCTCGCTGACGCTGCTGACCACGCTGCTCGATTTCAGCGATACCGGCGAAATCGGCTTGTTCATCGACGAGCAGGGACTGGCGATGCGCGAGGCGACGATCGGCAAGGGCGGCCTGCTGCCGGCGCGCGATCTGCAAAATACCTTCTCCTTCCTGCGCGCCAACGACCTGGTCTGGAACTACGTCCAGAGCAAATACCTGAAAGGCCAGAAACCGCCAGCCTTCGATCTGCTCTACTGGAACTCTGACTCGACCAACCTGCCCGGGCCGTTCGCTTGCTGGTATATGCGCAACCTGTATCTCGACAACAGTCTGCGTGTGCCGGGTAAACTGGAGATGTGCGGCCAGCGCGTCAACCTCGGCGATCTCGACATGCCGGTCTATCTGCTGGCGACGCGCGAGGACCACATCGTTCCGTGGCAGTCTTCCTATCTGGGCACGCGCATGCTTGGCGGCAAGGCGCGCTTCGTCCTCGGCGCTTCCGGGCATATCGCCGGTGTCATCAACCCGGCCAGCAAAAACAAGCGCAGTTTCTGGATCAACGAGGATCTCAAGAGCGATCCCGAGGGCTGGTTTGCCGCCGCCGAAGAAAAGCCAGGCAGTTGGTGGAATGACTGGGCCGCCTGGCTCAAGCCGCTGGCCGGCACGCCGCGGGCGCAGCGCTTGCCCGGCAGCGCCAACTACAAGCCGGTGGAACCAGCGCCCGGGCGCTATGTCAAGGAACGTGCGCTCTAAGCAACAGACTTCTTCTCGAGGAGGGGATATGACGACAAGGGTTGCGTTGGTCACGGGCGGTATGGGTGGCCTCGGTGAAGCGGTCTGCATCAAGTTGGCCGGGCTGGGCTACAAGGTGGTGACCACCCATTCGCCGGGTAACAGCAAGGTTCAGGACTGGCTGAAGACGATGAACAACATGGGCTACGGCTTCAAGGCCTTCCCCTGCGACGTGACCGATTTCGAATCGGCGCGCGCCTGCGTCGAGGCGGTGAGCAAGGAGATCGGTCCAATCGACGTGCTGGTCAACAATGCCGGCATTACCCGCGACATGACCTTCAAGAAAATGACCAAGGCCGATTGGGACGCGGTGATCCACACCAATCTCGACTCCGTGTTCAACATGACCAAGCAGGTCATGGACGGCATGATCGAGCGCCGCTGGGGGCGGATCATCAATGTCGCTTCGGTCAACGGCCAGAAGGGTGCCTTCGGCCAGACCAACTACTCGGCGGCCAAGGCCGGCATGCACGGCTTCACCAAGGCGCTGGCGCTGGAGGTGGCCAAGCAGGGGGTGACGGTCAACACCATCTCGCCGGGCTACATCGGCACCAAGATGGTGACCGCCATTCCGCAGGAAATTCTTGAAACCAAGATCCTGCCGCAGATTCCCATCAACCGGCTGGGCAAGCCGGAAGAAATCGCCGGCTTGGTGGCCTACCTGACTTCCGACGAAGCGGCGTTTGTCACCGGTGCCAATATCTCCATCAACGGCGGCCAGCACATGTACTGACCGCTGTTTTTACCCCGCTGTACATATCGACAAAGGAAGGAAAAACTATGACGCAACGTGTTGCTCTCGTTACCGGCGCAATGGGCGGCCTCGGCACTGCCATCTGCCAGGAGCTGGCCAGGGCCGGTCACAAGGTGGTTGCCTCCTATCATCCCCAGTTCGACAACAAGGACCAGTGGCAGCAGGAAATGGCGGCGGCCGGCTTCAAGGATTTCGTCTGCGTCGCCGGCGACGTCTCTGTGCTGGAAGACTGCCAGCGCATGGTGGCCGAGGCCGAAGCTGCTTGTGGCCAGGTCGACATCCTGATCAACAATGCCGGCATTACCCGTGACCGGATGTTCGCCAAGATGGAAAAGGATGGTTGGGATGCCGTCATCTCCACCAACCTGACCTCGCTGTTCAACATGTCCAAGCAGGTTTCCGCCAAGATGGCTGAGCGCGGCTGGGGTCGCATCATCAACATCTCCTCGGTCAACGGCGTCAAGGGCCAGGCCGGCCAGACCAACTACTCCGCCGCCAAGGCCGGCGTCATCGGTTTCACCAAGGCCCTGGCAGCCGAACTGGCGAACAAGGGCGTGACGGTCAACGCCATCGCCCCAGGCTATGTCGCGACCAAGATGGTCATGGCCATCAAGCCGGAAATCCTGCAAACCATCATCGACTCCGTGCCGATGAAGCGTCTGGCCAAGCCGGAGGAAATCGGCTTCGCCTGCGCCTACCTCTCGAACGATCTGTCCGGTTTCACCACCGGCGCCACGATCAACATCAATGGCGGCCTCTACTACCAGTAAGCCGAATCGATGCACCTGAAAAGGGCGCCCGCGGGCGCCCTTTTTTTGCGCTACAATGTTGCGCTGCACATAAACTGGCATTAAGGATAGCAGCATGTCGGAAACGGTACGCCTGATCAAGAAATACCCCAACCGCCGTCTTTACGATACCAGGGCAAGCGCCTACATCACGCTCAGCGATGTCAAGGAACTGGTACTCAAGTTCGAGTCCTTCAAGGTCGTCGATGCCAAGACCGACGAAGATTTGACGCGCAGCATCCTGCTACAGATCATTCTCGAAGAGGAATCGGGTGGCGTACCGTTGTTTTCCTGCGAGTTGCTTTCTGGCTTCATCCGCTTCTACGGCAGTGCCATGCAGGGCATGCTCGGCAAGTACCTGGAAAACAACATGAGGACTTTCATCGATTTCCAGACCAAGCTGCAGGAACAATCGCGTGCGCTGTACGGCGCCGGTGACCACAGCCATCTACAGGCCGATTTCTGGGCGCAGTTCCTGAATTTCCAGCAGCCAGCCATGCAGAGCATGATGACAGCCTATATGGATCAGTCGAAGAAGATGTTCCAGTCGATGCAGGATCGGCTGCAGAGCCAGACGCGTAACATGTTTTCCGGCTATCACGCTGACCCGGAAGAAGGCTCCGACAAATAGCCCCGGGCGGTGACTGTGCGAACGCCCTTCAGGCCGGTCGGACAACGGCCGGGGCGGTATCTCCGGCCCAATGGAAACCGAGGCCGGGCTTGCCCGGCAAAATCAGTTGCCCCTGTTGAACGAGGGGTGGCATTCCTGTATCGCTGACGAACCAAGATGCCGTTGCTAGCCCGTGTACCGCCGTTGGTGCCGCGGCGGCCGCCAGGTGGGCGCAGGCGAGCAGGCCGCAACTGCTTTCCAGGGCGCTGCTGATCACCATTTCGACGCCGGCGGTGCGGGCGCGCAGGGCGATGGCCATGGTCGCGAGCAGGCCGCCCAGGCGGACCGGCTTGATGACGATGCGGCGTACCGGCGGGTGGTGGAAAAAGGCGGCACCCAATAAGTCCAGCGATTCATCGACGGCGAGGGCAAACGGCACGGTGGCCTGCAAACGGGCCAATTCACCCGCTTCCGGAACGGCCAGCGGCTCTTCGCAGGCGTCGACCGGCAAGTCGCGGCAGGCTGCCAGAAAATTCCGGGCCTCGGCGATGTTCCAGGCGCCGTTGGCATCCAGGCGCAAGCGGCAGTCGGCCGGCAGAGCCGCCGCCAGCCGGTACAAGTACCGGATTTCATCGGCGACCGGTGCGCTGCCGACTTTCAGCTTCAACACCTTGAAACCGGCAGCGCCGGCGGCACAGGCATCGGCGGCGCTGGTCGCCGTCAGTTTGCCCAGGCTGGCATTGACGGCCAGTGCGCCCACCGGCGGATTGCCGCTCAACCAAGCGTCGAGCGCTTGGCCAGCACGCTGGGCGGCGAGGTCGAGTTGGGCGCATTCCTCGGCGAAAGCGACGGCACGGCTTTCATCGATGCCGAATTCTGGCAATGGCGCGCAGTCGCCCCAGCCGATCAAGCCATCCTCGCCACGCAGCCGCAGCAGGCGCCCACGGCGGACCGTGACGCGGCCACGGCTGGTTTGCCAGGGCGTACATAAGGGCAGGGCGTAGGGCAGCCAGTCGGCGGTCACGGCCGCTTGCGGTAGCGGGTGAAGTCTGGCGGCCGGCGTTCCAGCCAGGCGTTACGTCCTTCCTGGCCTTCCTCGGACATATAGAACAGGCCGGTGGCGTTGCCGGCTAGCTCCTGAATACCGGCCAGCCCGTCGGTGTCGGCGTTGAAGCCGGCCTTGATCATGCGCAGCGCCATCGGCGATAGCTTGAGCATGTCGCGGCACCAGGCGACGGTTTCCTCTTCCAGCCGCTCGAGCGGCACGACGGCGTTGACCAGGCCCCAGTCGAGGGCGGTGGCGGCATCGTACTGGCGGCATAACAGCCAGATTTCCTTGGCCCGCTTCAGGCCGATGGTGCGGGCCAGCAAGCCGGAACCGAGGCCGGCGTCGAAACTGCCGACGCGCGGGCCGGTCTGGCCGAAGCGGGCATTGTCGGCGGCGATGGACAGGTCGCAGACTAGGTGCAGCACGTGACCGCCGCCGATGGCATAGCCGGCGACCATGGCGACCACCGGCTTGGGCAGGCGGCGGATTTGCATCTGCAAGTCGAGCACGTTCAAATGCGGCGTGCCGCCTTCGTCGATGTAGCCTTCGGCGCCGCGCACGGTCTGGTCGCCGCCGGAGCAGAAGGCATCGCCGCCGGCGCCAGTCAGAATGACGACGCCGACCGAATTGTCGTGATGCGCCCGGTGAAAGGCGTCGATCAACTGCTTGACCGTTTCCGGACGAAAGGCATTGCGCCGGGCCGGCCGATTGATGGTGATGCGGGCGATGCCCTCGGCGGTGTCGTAGAGAATATCGGAATAGTCGTGCTGTTTTTGCCAAGCTGGCTTGTTTGTGCTCATGGATAGTCAGTCAGTCTGGTGGCGGGAGGCCAAGTATAGCCGTTGCCTGGAGATGGCGACCCCGGCCGGCAGGCGTGCGAAGCGGCTGGCCGCCGGCGCGGTGCTGCCCTCCCTCCGTTGTGGAACAAATCTTCCAGCTTGCTGAACACTCTCGTCAACACGAGAAAGGCAAGCAAATTGAATCACTAAAAATGGTTTTATTTTCAAAATTGACTGTCGATTTCTGATGCATAGGAATGAATCTTGAGCGGGTTTTGCTGTCATGGCTTAGACTATGCGATAAGTCATAGACCTTGGACGACTGTCTGTCAGGAAAGCCCGATCATGCAACGCAGCGAGATGCTCAAGCCGCAGAAGATTCTGGTAGTGGATGGTTCGCGCGTCGTGCGCGCTTCGCTGGTACGCTGTTTGAGCAAAAGCCATGATATATGCGAAGCGCATGATGGCGAGTCGGCGTGGCAGAGCGTGGTGCTCGACACCTCGATCATCGCCGTGATCTCCGGGTTGGGTGCAGCCAGCGAAGAAGGTTCGGATTTGATCGAACGCATCCGCACCAACCGGCTGGCCCGGATCAGCGGTTTGCCGCTCTATTTGCTGGCTTCCGACAATTTTTCGGATAGCGAGCGTGAGCGGGCGAAGCGGCTGGGCGTCACCGCCTTCATTCCCAAGAAGACGCTGGCCGTCACGCTAGCCGAATTGTTCGCGCCACCGGATGCGGTGGGCAGTGAGACCGACGTCGGTACGGTGGGCAAGGAAACCGATATCGGTCGCGACAGTACCGTCGGCCTCGATGACCTGCGGGCGCGCCTGGATCGTCTGGACAGCCTTGGTGCATCGACTCCCGCCAAGGCGGTCGGCACGGATCATGAGCCTGGGCAGCGGCCAGGCGATGGGCGGTTGAAGCGCTGTCTTGAGCAGCACCTGAAGGCTGATGGTCACCCAACGGCCAGCGCGCTGATTTTCGGTGTCGACGGCTATGTTTCGCTTTGCGAGCGTTTCGGCCAGCGGATTGCGGACAAGGTGGTCGACAAGTTTTCCCGCCTGCTGCGCGGCAAGATCGGCGCCCAGGAAAGCCTTTTACCCTTGGCTGACGGCCGAATCGGTATTGCCGGCAACATCGGCCGCGAACAATGCGCCGTCTTCGCGCGTCGGGTCTGTAAGGCACTGGCGGCGGCGACCCTCTCTGTCGGCGGCAAGCAGATCAGGGCGACGGTGAGCGCCGGTATTGCGGCGATGCCGCAGGATGGCAACGGGCTGAGCGCCGAGGAACTGTTTTACCTGGCCTTGAGCCGGCTTGATGCAGCCATGGCGGCGGGCGGCAACCGGATCGTCTATGCCCACGACGGGGGGCGGAATCTGCGTCAGGGTGAATTCATCGCCCGCCTGGCATCCTTGCTGACCACCTCGTCGCCGGAAGCGGAAATGCCCTGCAAGAGTTGGTTGCGCTCGATCTGCATGGCCTGTCACGATGCGCGCCCGGAGGGGCAGCCGGCACCGTGTGAGGTCGATGTGCCCAACGGCTCGGATACCACCAGCTAGGCTGCCGAGCGGCAAGCAGCGGCTGAAGCGGCCAGCCGCGCCGCGCCGCCGTGGCGGCGCAGCCGGTGTCTAGATCAGGCAGCGACCGGAATCTTGCCGATCTTGATCTGCCATTCCCGTGGGCCGGTGTTGTGCACCGAGGTGCCGGAGGAATCGACGGCGACCGTTACCGGCATGTCCCGCACGTCGAACTCGTAGATGGCTTCCATGCCGAGGTCGGCGAAGCCGACGACCTTGGCGGCCTTGATCGCCTTGGCGACCAGATAGGCGGCGCCGCCGACGGCCATCAGGTAGGCGCTCTTGTTGTCCTTGATCGCTTCGATGGCGACCGGGCCGCGTTCGGATTTGCCGATCATCGAGATCAGACCGGTCTGCTCCAGCATCATCCGGGTGAATTTGTCCATGCGGGTGGCCGTGGTCGGGCCGGCCGGGCCAACGACTTCGTCGCACACTGGGTCGACCGGGCCGACGTAGTAGATGACGCGGTTGGTGAAATCGACCGGCAGCTTTTCGCCCTTGGCCAGCATGTCGGCGATGCGCTTGTGGGCGGCGTCGCGGCCGGTCAGCATCTTGCCGTTGAGGAGCAGCTTCTGGCCCGGCTTCCAGGCGGCGACTTGGTCCTTGGTCAGGGTGTCGAGATCGACGCGGGTGGCGGCTTTGAGATCGGGCGTCCAGGTCACGGCTGGCCAGTCTTCCAGTTTCGGCGGCTCGAGCTTTGCCGGGCCGGAACCGTCGAGGTGGAAATGGCAATGGCGGGTCGCCGCGCAGTTGGGCACTAGGGCGACCGGTAGATTGGCGGCGTGGCAGGGATAGTCGAGCACCTTGACGTCGAGCACGGTGGTCAGGCCGCCCAGGCCCTGGGCGCCGAAGCCCAGCGCATTGATCTTCTCGTACAGTTCGAGGCGCAGTTCCTCGGCCCGATTTTTGGCGCCGCGTGCTTTCAGTTCATGAATGTCGACCGGCGCCATGATCGATTCCTTGGCCAGCAGCATGGCCTTCTCCGGCGTGCCGCCGATGCCGATGCCGATGATGCCGGGCGGACACCAGCCGGCGCCCATTTCCGGAATTTTCTTCAGTACCCACTCGACTAGGTCGTCGGAGGGGTCGAGCATGGCGAACTTGGCCTTGGCTTCCGAGCCACCGCCCTTGGCCGCGCAGATGATTTCGACGTGGTCGCCTTCGACGATCTCGAAATGGACGACGGCCGGCGTGTTGTCCTTGGTATTCCGGCGGGCGCCGGCCGGATCGGCCAGCACCGAGGCGCGCAGCGGATTGTCCGGGTTGGCGTAGGCGCGGCGCACGCCTTCGTCGATCATTTTCTGGATGCTCATCGTCGCATCCGGCCAAGTGACGTTCATGCCGACCTTGATGAAGACCATGCCGATGCCGGTGTCCTGGCAAATCGGGCGCTGGCCTTCGGCGGCCATCCGCGAGTTGGTCAGAATCTGGGCGATGGCGTCCTTGGCGGCGGGGCTTTCCTCGCGCTCGTAGGCTTCGCCCAGCGCCTTGATGTAATCCAGCGGGTGGTAGTAGCTGATGTACTGGAAGGCATCGGCGACGGACTGGATCAGGTCTTCCTGCTTGATGGCGGTCATGCGCAACTCCGGGTCAGTGTTGTTGATGTTGAAGAATCAGGGTCTGGGTCATGATCTTGTCGACCATCGCCACGGCCAGGGCCGAGACGATGAAGACCATGTGGATGACGACCTGCCACAGCAGCATGTGTTCGCCCAGGGCGCCGGCGTTGATGAAGCTCTTCAGCAGGTGGATCGACGAGATGCCGATGATGGCCGTCGACAGCTTGATCTTGAGGACGCCGGCATTGACGTGGCTGAGCCATTCCGGCTGGTCGGGATGCTCGCCAAGGTGCAGGCGCGAGACGAAAGTTTCGTAGCCGCCGACGATGACCATGATCAAGAGGTTGGCGACCATGACGACGTCGATCAGACCGAGCACGATCAGCATCACGTCGGTTTCGGTCATCCTGTGGTCGCCGAACATGCCGTGTACGAGATGGGCGAGTTCGACCATGAACAGCCAGACATAAACGATCTGGGCGACGACCAGGCCGATATAAAGCGGAGCCTGGATCCAGCGGCTGGCGAAAATGAAGGAAGGCAGAAGCTTGGTCGGTGACATATTGTTGTAGAGTCCGTCGGGGCCAAGAATTCTAGCACGCCGTTCCGGGCCTCACCTCCCCACGGCCGGCTTGCTGCGCCGCAGCGTGATTTCGTAAGGTCATTGTAAGAATATCGACGTGTAATGCCGAATCGACGCAGGGGAGTGGGTAGGATATTTCCGGTGTGTACGGCTTTATGAATCCGGGCCGAGTCCTCGACCCGATTGCTTGTCTCATCATTTTGCGAAGTACCGCCGAGGAGAAGAATATGTCGAATGAGTCCGTGCAGTTCTACTATCCGTCAGACGAAATCGTCAAGAATGCGGCGGTTTCCGGGATGGATGCCTACCAGGCACTGTGCGCGGAAGCTGAAGCCGACTACGAAGGTTTCTGGGCCAAGCGCGCCCGCGAACTGATCACCTGGAAGCAGCCCTTCACCGAGGTGCTCGATCAGTCCAATGCGCCGTTCTTCAAGTGGTTTGCCGATGGCAAGCTGAATGTTTCGTACAACTGCCTCGATCGTCATATCGAAGCCGGCAAGGGCGACAAGGTTGCCATCATCTTCGAGGCCGACGACGGCGAAGTGACCCGGGTCACTTACCAGGAAATGTTGGCCAAGGTCTGCAAGATGGCCAATCTGCTGAAGGCTAAAGGCGTCAAGAAGGGCGACCGCGTCGTCATCTACCTGCCGATGACCATCGAGGGCATCGTCGCCATGCAGGCTTGCGCCCGCATTGGCGCCATCCACTCAGTCGTCTTCGGCGGCTTCTCGGCCCAATCCCTGCATGACCGCATCAACGATGCCGGCGCCGTGCTGCTGATTACCTCGGATGGCCAGTATCGCGGCGGCAAGGCGATTCCGCTGAAGCCGATCGCCGACGAAGCCTTTGCCATGGGCGGCTGCGAAGCGCTCAAGAATGTCATCGTCGTCAAGCGCACCGGCGCCGAGGTCAACATGGTCGCCGGCCGCGACCTCTGGCTGCACGACGAGTTGGCCGGCCAGCCGGAAATCTGCGAGCCCGAATGGGTCGAAGCCGAGCACCCGCTGTTCCTGCTCTACACCTCCGGCTCCACCGGCAAGCCGAAGGGCGTTCAGCACTCCACCGGCGGCTACCTGCTGCACGCCATCCTGACCATGAAGTACACCTTCGACATCAAGGATAGCGACGTTTTCTGGTGTACCGCCGACATCGGCTGGGTCACGGGTCACACCTACATCACCTACGGCCCGCTGGCCTGCGGCGTCACCGAGATCGTCTTCGAAGGCGTGCCGACCTATCCTGATGCCAGTCGTTTCTGGAAGATGGTCCAGGATCACAAGGCGACCATCTTCTACACCGCGCCGACCGCGATCCGCTTGCTGATCAAGTCGTCCGACGCGAACCCGGCCGTGCATCCCAAGAGCTTCGACCTGTCGTCGCTGCGCATCCTCGGCTCGGTCGGCGAGTCGATCAACCCGGCCGCCTGGCTGTGGTACCACGAAAACGTCGGTGGCGGCCGCTGCCCGATCGTCGACACCTTCTGGCAGACCGAGACCGGCGGCCACATGATCACCCCGATGCCGGGCGCGACGCCGCTGGTTCCGGGTTCCTGCACCTTGCCCTTCCCGGGCATCCAGTTTGCCGTGGTCGACGAGACTGGCAGCGAACTGCCCTGGGGTCAGGGCGGCACCCTGGTGTGCAAGAAGCCGTGGCCGTCGATGATCCGCACCATCTGGGGCGATCCAGAGCGCTTCGCGAAGTCCTACTTCCCCGACGATTTCCAGGGCCAGTTATATCTGGCGGGCGACGGCGCAATCCGCGATGCACAGACCGGCTACTTCACCATCACCGGCCGTATCGACGATGTACTGAACGTGTCCGGTCACCGCATGGGCACCATGGAAATCGAATCGGCGCTGGCGGCCAATCCGCTGGTCGCCGAGGCCGCCGTCGTCGGCCGCCCGGATGAGCTGATCGGCGAGGCCATCATCGCCTTCGTGGCGCTCAAGGGCCCGCGCCCGACCGATCCCGAAGCGATCAAGAAGCTGACCAAGGAATTGCAGGATTGGGTGGGCAAGGAGATCGGTCCAATCGCCAAGCCCAAGGAAATCCGTTTCGGCGACAACCTGCCGAAGACCCGTTCTGGCAAGATCGTTCGCCGCCTGCTGCGCAGCCTGGCCAAGGGCGAAGAGCTGACGCAGGACGTCACGACGCTGGAGAACCCGGAGATTCTGGATCAATTGCGCGCTTGAACCCGGCCGCTATCCGGGATACGAACCCAGGTGGGAACACTGCTTCCCGCCACGGATCAGGAAGCGGTGGCTTGCCACGCCGCCTCTGTAAATATAAAGGGGCAAGGAGGAGACGATGGCCGCCCACAAAGTGGCCTTCCGTGTAGTCGCATCAGGCGGCATACCAACAACGGCTGGCACGCTTGCGTGCTGGCCGTTGTCATTTCATCCTGAAACGGCGCCACGCTGGCCGGAAAGCCGCAAGGGACGGCCATCGGCCTGAGCATCGGCTGGCGGGTCGTCGAATATTTCGGTGGTAACCTCGGGGCGGAAAGCCGGTCCGCCGAGGAAGCCCGTTTCATCTTCACGGCGCCCTTGCCGGCACCGGAGCAATAACAAGGACTTGATTGATGGCGCACAAGATTCTGATTGTCGACGACGAACCCAACATCGTCATGTCACTGGAATTTCTGCTAAAAAAGGAAGGTTTTGAAATCGCCGTCGCCGGTGACGGCGAGGAGGCGCTGGCCCAGGTGGCCGCCTTCGCCCCCGATCTGCTGTTGCTCGACGTGATGATGCCGAAGAAATCCGGTTTCGAGGTCTGCGAGGTTTTGCGCACCGACCCAGGGCGCACCGGCCTGCTGATTCTGATGCTGAGCGCCAAGGGCCGCGATACCGAGATTGCCAAGGGTTTGGCCATCGGCGCCGACGCCTACATGACCAAGCCGTTCTCGACCAAGGAGCTGGTCGCCAAGGTCAAGGACCTGCTCGATGTCGCCTGACGCCGAAGCGTTATTTCCATCGGGACGAACGCCATGAAGGCCCAATACCGTTTCCTGCTCGCCGTCGTCGTTCTCGGTCTGTTGATGACCGGGCCGTTTGTCGTCACCTCCCTGCTCGTCTGGCTGGATATGAAGGAAGCCGAGCGCGGCATGCTCGTCGGGCTGTTGTGGTCGCGCCTGCCGGTGGGTACGTTGATGACCCTGTTCGGCTTCGCTATTGGCGTCGGCGTGTTGCACAAGCTGTTCAAGCAATATGTCGAGGGTTTGCTGCGCATGGCCGAGACGCTGCGCCTGATGCTCAGTGCCAACCGCAATTTCCGCGTCAGCCTCGACGGGCCGCCGGAAGTCCGGCAACTGGCCGGTGCCGCCAACGACCTGGCGGCGCAGCGCGATGTGCTGATGGACGATGTCGATGCCCAGATCGCCAAAGCCAAAGCCTCGGTAGAAGAAGAAAAGAATCGCCTCGCCGCACTGATGTCGGAACTGGCCCAGGCCGTGGTGGTGTGCAATCTCGATGGCCGCATCCTGCTCTACAACAATCGCGCCCGCCTGCAATTCAAGGCCCTGGCCCAGGGGCCGACCTCGGTCGCGGGCGGGGCGCTGATCGGGCTTGGCCGCTCGATCCATTCGATCCTGGAGAAGAGCCAGGTTGAACACGCGCTGGAAGTCATCCGCCAGCGCCTGGCGGCCGGCAAGACGGCGCTGGCCAATTTCGTCACCACCACGCGTGGTGGCCAGTTGCTGCGCGTGCAGATGGTGCCGGTGCTGGCTTCTGGTGGCGAGGGTGAGGCCAGCCTGTCGGGCTACGTGCTGACGGTCGAGAACATCACCCGAAATATCGAGCAGGAGGCCCGACGCGACCAGGCGCTGCTGGCGCTGACCGAGGGTAGCCGGGCGGCACTGGGCAGCATCCGCGCCGCGGTAGGTAACTTGGTCGACTATCCGGACATGGAGGCCGAACTGCGCGAGCGCTTCGTCAACGTCGTCGCCGACGAGGCCACCAAAATGTGTCAGAGCCTCGACCGGACGATGGCCGATTTCTCCGATTCGCTGAAGACGCGCTGGCCGCTGGAGGATGTGCTGGGCATCGACCTGATCGCCGCCGCCCAGCGGCGCATCGGCGACAAGCTGGGCCTGCCGACGAAAACCGAGGAACTCGACGACGCCCTGTGGATCAAGGCTGATAGTTTTTCACTTCTGTTCGCCTTGACCTTCCTGGCCGGCAGGTTGCAGGAGTGCTACGAACCGCGCGAACTGCGCTTTCGCCTGAGCGCCGAGGGCAAGCTCGCCTACCTCGACCTGATCTGGGCCGGTCCGGCAATGTCGTCCGAGACCTTCTACACCTGGGAAATGGACAGCATGCAGATCGGCAGCGAAAGTTCGCCGTTGTCCCTACGGGAAGTCATCGACCGGCACGGCGGCGAGATCTGGTACCAGCGCGAAAAGGCGGCGCACCGCGCCTTCTTCCGCTTCGTGCTGCCGGTGGCGACGCCGGAGATCGAGGCCGAAGACCACCCGCGCGGCGGCCGGCCGGAATACTACGATTTCGACCTGTTCCATTTCGCCGACAAGTCGATCGACCTCGACCGCAAGCTTTCCGAACTGACCTACACGGTGTTCGATACCGAGACCACCGGCCTTGAACCGTCGAAGGGCGACGAAATCATCCAGATCGGCGCCGCCCGCATCGTCAACAACCGCCTGCTACGCCAGGAAATATTCGACCAGATCGTTGATCCGGAAATGCCACTCAAGCCGGCGTCGATCCCGATCCACGGCATTACCGAAGACATGGTGCGCGGCAAGCCGAATATCGACCTCGTGCTGCCGGCTTTCCACGAATTTTGTGAAGACACCGTGCTGATCGCCCACAACGGCGCCTTCGACATGTGCTTCCTGCAACTGAAGGAGGAGCGCACCGGCCTCTCCTTCGCGCAGCCGGTGCTCGACACCCTGCTGCTATCGGCGGTGGCGCACCCGAATCAGGAGTCGCACAAGCTCGACGCCATTCTCGAACGCTTGGGTGTGCACATCGGTACACGCCACAATGCGCTGGAAGACGCCCTGGCCACCGGCGAGGTTTTCCTCAAGCTGCTGCCCTTGCTGGAGGAAAAGGGTATTGTCACCGTTCGCCAGGCGCTGGAAGCTTCCGAAAAAACCTACTTTGCGCGCATCAAGTATTAATTCGTCCCGATAACCACCGTGCCACACAGGAGCTAACACCATGTCCCAACTGTTCTCCCCCGCCAAACTCGGCAAGCTGACGCTGCAAAACCATCTGGTCATGGCGCCGATGACGCGTAATCGTGCTACCGGCAACATCCCCAACGCGCTGATGGCCGAATACTACGGCCAGCGCGCCAGCGCCGGCTTGATCGTCACCGAGGGCGTTTCGCCCTCGCCCGACGGCCTCGGTTATCCGCGCATCCCCGGTATCTTCTCTCAAGAACAAGTCGCCGGTTGGAAGCCGGTCACGCAAGCCGCACATGCCGGCGGCGCAAAAATTTTCATGCAACTGATGCACGCCGGCCGTATTGCCCACCCGCTCAACCTGCCGCCGGGCGCGCGCGTGCTTGCGCCTTCCGCCGTGGCCGCCGCCGGCGATATCTGGACTGATGCCGAGGGCATGAAGCAGAACGCCCTGCCTGAAGCGATGACCCAGGCCGACCTCGATGCCACGCGCGCCGAGTTCGCGCAGGCCGCGCAGAATGCCATCGCCGCCGGTTGCGACGGCGTGGAACTGCACGGGGCTAACGGCTACCTGCTGGAACAATTTCTCCGTCCCAATTCCAACCAGCGTACGGATGCCTACGGCGGTTCCATCGAAAACCGCGCCCGCTTCGTGCTGGAAGTCGTCGACGCCACCATCGCCGCCATCGGCAAGGACAAGGTCGGCATTCGCCTGTCGCCCTATGGCGTGTTCAACGACATGTCGCTGCATGATGCGATGGAAGCGGATTATCTTTGGCTCGCCCAGCAACTCAACGCACGCGGGCTGGCCTATATCCATCTGGTCGACCACTCGGCGATGGGCGCGCCCGCCGTGCCGGATGCCATCAAGCAGGCCTTCCGCGACACTTTCAAAGGTACGCTCGTCCTGTGTGGCGGCTACGACGCCGCGAGCGCCGAGCAAGACCTTGCCGCAGGCAAATGCGATCTTGTCGCGGTGGGGAGGCCGTTCATCGCCAATCCGGATTTGGTTTCGCGCTGGCAAGCCGGCGCGTCGGTCAATGCGCCGGATATGAATACGTTCTATACGCCGGGAGCAGCGGGCTACACTGACTACCCGGTGCTGGGTTATTCAAATCGTGAGTAATTTTTCCAGCATCCAAGTGCGTCAGGCTTCGGTTTCGGACCTTGAGACTTTGGCGCCTCTCTTCGATGCTTATCGGCAGTTCTACGGAAAGCCCAGTGACGCTGCGTTGGCTCGCTCATTTTTGCTTGAGCGCTTCCAACATAACCAGTCCGTCATTTTCATTGCCACACAACCCAATGGCACCGCCATCGGGTTTACGCAGCTTTATCCCACGTTCTCGTCTGTTTCAGCAGCACGCACATTTATTCTCAACGACCTCTTTGTTGTACCAGAGGCGAGGCGTAGTGGTGTGGGCAGCAAACTGTTGGAGGCTGCGGCACAGTTTGGCCCTTCCGTCGGGGCTGTTCGCTTGTCTCTGTCCACGGCGATGGATAACGAAATGGCACAGGCTTTGTATGTTTCTCACGGCTGGGTTCGCGATACCCAGTTTTATGCTTACAGTCTGTCGTTATAGGTTGCCTTTGGTTCAAACCGCCATCAATAGTGGTAGCGAAGCTGCGCAATGAGTAACGCGGCTTCGCCTTCCAGCTTGTAAACCATGCGATGTTCCTCGGTGATGCGCCGCGACCAGTAACCGGCCAGCGCATGTTTCAGTGGTTCGGGCTTGCCGATTCCCGAGAAGGGATCTCGCTGGGTGGCCTCGATCAATTCGTTGATGCGCCTGACCATGCGTTTGTCTTGAGCCTGCCAGTGCAGGTAATCGTCCCAGGCTTCGTCGGCGAAGACGAGCTTCACTCCGCGAGTCTCCGTTCCTTGCCTTGGCCTTTGTTCAGCGCGTCCACGGCGTTGAGCAGGCGTTTGGCGTTCTCCGGGCTGCGCAATAGATAGGCGGTTTCTTCAAGCGCCTTGTAGTCGTCCAGCGACATCATGATGACGGACTGCTGACCGTTGCGCGTAATGATCAGTGCTTCGCGATCCTGGCAAACGCGGTCCATCGTGGTCGCCAGGTTGGCGCGGGCGGTGGTGTAGGTGATTGCATCCATGACAAATACTTTCTGGGTCAATGTATATGTACGTTTTACTGTACATATTTGCGGAGGATTTGGCAATCGCCGCGAGCATTCCATTCATTTACAGCAAATGATTGAGCGCCTGCGTTCGTTGATGGCGCGGTGTCAAGCTACACTAGGCGCTCCGAAGACAAGGGGATGGCACAAACATGTCCGAGAGCACGACTGACCAACAGGAAGAACCGACCATCGCCCAGGTCGGCGAGCAGTTGCGCGACGAGGGGCGGCGGCGGGTGGCCGGCAACACGCAGGCTTTCCTGAAGAAGCACGCGCCATTCGACAAGATGTCGGCGGCGGCGTTGCAGACCTTCGGCGACAAGGCGCGGATCGCCTTTTACCCGGCCGGCAGCGAGATCGTCGGGCCGGCCGCCGGCAATGTCCGCTTCTTCTATCTGATCGAATCCGGCAAGGTGCAGGCGCGCCAGGCCGGCGAGGTGGCGGTGACCGAGTATTCCATCCTCACCCTGGGTGCCGGGGAGAGCTTTCCGATCGGTGCCGTTACCGCCGGCCGGCCCTCGACCAATATCTACACGGCGCTTGAGGATACCTTCTGCTACCAGTTGCCAGCCGAGGATTACCTGGGGTTGATGGCCAGCAGCCCGGAATTCAACCTGTTCTGCACGCAGTACATCGCCAGCCTGCTCGATCAGTCGCGGCGCCAGTTGCAGCAGCAATTCGCGCAGAAGGCCAGCGAGCAACAGACGCTCAATTCGCCGTTGGCGGGTATCGGCGCCCGCAACCCGCTGGCGGTCCGCTCCGAGACGCCACTGCGCGAGGCGCTGGAAATCATGTCGCGGGCCGGCATCGGTTCCATCATCGTCACCGATGCCGAGCACGAACCGCTCGGCATCTTTACGCGTAGCGATGTGCTCGACCGCGTTGTGCTCGCCGATCTGCCGCTCGACACGCCGATCAGCCGGGCCATGTCGGCCGGCCCGTTCACACTCGGCGAGCATGCCACCGCCTATGACGCTATGCTGGGTATGGCCACTCACGGTATCCGCCATGTGCTCGTTACCGACCATGCCGGGCGGCTGTCTGGTGTCGTTTCCGAGCGCGACCTGTTCGCGTTGCAGCGCGTCGGCCTGCGCCAGATTCGTCAGGCCATCGAGACGGCGTCTGACGTCGAGGCGCTCAAGCGTTCGGCGGCCGATGTTCGCCAGTTGTCGTTCAACATGCTGGCCCAGAGCATCGGGGCGGAACAACTGACACAGTTCATCTCGGCGCTCAACGATGCGCTGACCCGGCGCGTTATCCAGCTCAATCTTGACCGGCACAGCTTTGCTGGCATCGATTGGGCCTGGCTGGCCTTTGGCTCGGAAGGCCGCGACGAGCAGACTTTCAGCACCGACCAGGATAACGGCATCGTGTTCGTGGTGCCGGCGGGCGAGGATGAGGCGGCGCTCAAGGAACGCTTCCTGGCCTTCGCGCTGGCCACCAACAAGGATCTGGATGCCGTCGGCTTCCCGTTGTGCAAGGGCAACATCATGGCCAGCAACCCGCAGTGGTGCATGACGCTCGACGCATGGAAGGAGCAGTTCAGCGAATGGATAAGGAAGCCGGAGCCGACCGCGCTGCTTAATGCCACGATTTTCTTCGATTTCCGCCCGCTGTTCGGCAAGAGCGAACTGGCCGACAGCATGCGCCGCCATCTGCTGGCGCAGGCTGCGGCATCGCCGATCTTCCTGCAGGCGATGGCGCGCAACGCGCTCGATGTCGGCCCACCGCTGGGCAAGATTCGCGATTTCGTCACCGACCTCGAACCCGACCATCCGGGCAAGATCGACCTGAAGAAATACGGTTCGCGCATTTTCGTCGACGTCGCGCGCATCTACGCGCTGGCCACCGGCGTGCACAACACCAACACCTTACAGCGCTTGCGCCTGACCTCGCAGCGCTTGTCGGCCAGGGCCGAGGAAGCCAACGCCGTGCTCGACGGCCTCAACTTCATCCAGTTGCTGCGTTTGCAGCACCAGTATCTGGAAGGCGAGCCGGGACGTCAGGGCGATAACCTGATCGACCCGGACAAACTCAACGAGCTGGACCGCCGCATCCTAAAGGAATCCTTCCGCCAGGCGCGGAAAATCCAGTCGCGCCTGAAGCTCGACTATCAGGTTCAATAATCATGTTCGGGATCAAGAAATTCCTGTTCCGCGATGCGACGCCCGGACACCTGCCGGACGATGTGCAAGCCGGCCTCGCCGCTTGGCGCGCGAGCCCGGCGCCGGCGCTGGACGAGGCGCATTTCCACACCCGCTATCTGGTCGTCGATATCGCAACCGGCGGCCCCGATCCGGAGACCGACCGCCTGCTCGGCATTGCCGCCAGCGCCGTGCATCATTCGGCGATCGCGCCGGACGACGCGTTGTACGTCGATTTCAGTGATCTGGCGGCAGAGGAGGGCGGGGCGGTCGAGCGCAGGCTGCTGGCCTTCCTTCGCTATGCCGCCAAGGCGCCGCTGGTTGCCTACCATGTGCCTTATGTCGGCGGTTTCCTGATGCATGCCTGCAAGGAGCGCCTGGGCGTCGACTTTCGGCCGCAGTGGATCGATCTCGCCTGGTTGCTGCCAGCGATGTTTGGCGACAAGGGCAGTACCGTGCAGCCGCTCGACCACTGGCTGGAGGCTTTCGGGCTCGATGCCGGCAGCGGCCGCCGCAACGCCATGGAGAACACGCTGCTGCTCGCCCGCCTGTTGCAGATGTTGTTGGCCCGCACCAACAACAAGGAAATCGACTCGGCCGCCCGCCTGATCGCGGAGTCGCGCGCCAGCAGTTTTTTACGCCGAGTCAGTTGAACCGGGACTGGATGCTCGCTTCTGTTGGCTGCGAAAGTCTGTTTGAACTATCACCCCAAGCTGCTACAATGCGCGGCTTCCGCGGAGAGGTGGATGAGCGGTTTAAGTCGCACGCCTGGAAAGCGTGTGTGGGTTAATAGCCCACCGCGGGTTCGAATCCCGCCCTCTCCGCCAGGATTGCAGACAAAAGGCCTTGATTTTCAAGGCCTTTATTTTTGGCTTGGCGTCTGAGAAAAGAAGGGGAAGGGCGGTACGGGTATAATCGCGGCCTTTCAGCACATCCCCGCTTACCGTGAGCCAGTTCGACGAAGAAATCTCCCGCCGCCGTACCTTTGCCATCATTTCCCACCCCGACGCCGGCAAGACGACGCTGACCGAAAAATTGCTGTGGTTCGGCGGCGCCATCCAGGTGGCCGGTGAGGTGCGGGCGCGCAAGGCGTCGCGCCATGCGACCTCGGACTGGATGGAACTGGAGAAGCAGCGCGGCATCTCGGTGACTTCTTCGGTGATGCAGTTCCCCTACCGCGAGTGCATGGTCAACTTGCTCGACACGCCGGGTCACGAGGACTTTTCCGAGGATACCTATCGCACGTTGACCGCCGTTGACTCGGCGGTGATGGTCATCGATTCGGTAAACGGCGTCGAGGCGCAAACGATCAAGCTCTTGAACGTCTGCCGTATGCGCGACACGCCGATCCTGACCTTCATCAACAAGCTCGACCGCGAGGGTAAAGAACCGATCGATCTGCTCGACGAAATCGAATCGGTGCTCGGCATCCAGTGCGCACCGATGACCTGGCCGATCGGCATGGGCAAGCGTTTCCGCGGCGTCTACCACCTCTACGACGACACCGTTGCCTTCTTCGATCCGCAGGCCGAGAAGGGCACGGCCGAGATCATCGCCGGCCTCGATAACCCGCGCCTTGATGAATTGATCGGCGCCCAGGCCGACGAGTTGCGCGCCGACATCGAGCTGGTGCGCGGCGCCTCGCATCCCTTCGACGCCCAGGCTTACCTGGCCGGCAAGCAGTGCCCGGTGTTCTTCGGTTCGGCGGTCAACAATTTCGGCGTGCAGAGCCTGCTCGATGCCGTCGTCGACCTGTCGCCGGCGCCCAAGGCGCGGCCGGCGGTGAGCCGCCAGGTGGCGCCGAACGAACCGAAGTTCTCCGGCTTTGTATTCAAGATTCAGGCCAACATGGACCCCAAGCACCGCGACCGGATCGCCTTTCTGCGCGTCTGCTCGGGCCGTTTCGAGCGCGGCATGAAAATCAAGCAGGGGGCCGGTGGCAAATTCCTGGCGGTCAATAACGCCATCACCTTCATGGCCCGCGACCGCTCGACCACCGACGAAGCCTGGCCGGGCGACATCATCGGCATTCCTAACCACGGCACCATCCGCCTCGGCGAAACTTTCACCGAGGGCGAGGACCTGCGCTTCACTGGCATTCCGTCCTTCGCGCCGGAGCATTTCCGCCTGGCGCGCATTGCCAACCCATTGAAAATAAAGCAGTTGCAGAAGGGTTTGCTGCAGCTGGCGGAGGAGGGTGCGACTCAGTTGTTCCGGCCGGTTTCCGGCTCTGACCTGATTCTTGGCGCGGTCGGCACCTTGCAGTTCGATGTCGTCGCTAGCCGGCTGGAAAACGAATACGGCGTGCAGGTCATCTTCGACAGCTACAATTGCTCGACGGCGCGCTGGATTCACGGCGATCCCGGCGAACTGAAACAGCTTTCCGAGCGCTACAGCGCCAACGTCGCGCTCGACGGCGCCGACGATCCGGTATACCTCGCGCCGAACAACGTTTATCTGAACATGGTCAAGGAGAAGTATCCCAATCTGCGCTTCCTCGAAGCGCGCGAGGTGATCTAACGATGACGGTGCGGGTGCAGGAAGCGGATTTTGATGTCGGTGCCGAACTCGCCGCGCTACGCGCCGGCAATGCCCGCGTCGGCGCGCTGGCCAGCTTTCTCGGCCTGGTCCGCGACATCAACGACGGCGCCAGCGTCTCTGGAATGGCGCTGGAACATTACCCAGGCATGACCGAAAAGGCGCTTGCCGCCATCGTCAATGAGGCGCGCACCCGCTGGGATATTTACGACGCGCTGGTCATCCACCGCGTCGGCTCGCTCAAACCCTGCGACCAAATCGTGCTGGTTGGCGTCATCAGCGCGCATCGCTTTGATGCCTTCGCCGCCTGCGAATTCATCATGGATTACCTGAAGACCAAGGCGCCGTTCTGGAAAAAGGAAGCGACGGCCGACGGTGGGCGCTGGGTCGATGCCCGCGAAACCGACGACTCCGCCGCCGCACGCTGGTACAAATGAAGTAAATTTTCTATGCTATGACGAAAGCACCCTTTGTTTTCAGGTATTTGTCATGATTTTTACTGTGAACTTGAGGCGCTTCATCCTGTTATGCGCCATTCTGCTCGCTGCCTGCGGCCGCTCCGATCCGCAAGCCGCGCTGGACAACGCTGCCAGGAACTTGCAAACCGCTCTGGAAAACAAGGATGCCAGCGCGGTGATGGAGTTGCTTCACCCCGATTTTGCGGCGCAGCAGCCGGAAGATGACCGCGAGTGGGCCAAGCGAACGATGACCGTGATGTTTCTGCGGCACAAGAACATCCAGGTCATCGCTTTGTTGCAAAAGAGTTGGATCGACCCGCAGGTGTCGAGCCGCGCCTTCACCGACGCCCAGGTCGCGCTGACTGGCGCCGAGGGCGTGATCCCTGACAGTGCCCGACAGTACCGCGTCCAGCTCGAATGGAGCCTGCTCGATAAACAGTGGAAATTGCGCCGCTTGCAGTGGGATTAGCGGTATATTCAGCGTCAAAAGTGTACGTAGTTAGACCAGAAATCAGCCCTCAGCCCCTAGTTCCTTTTCTTACGTACCGCCGGTTTCCCGGTCGTCGTCTTGCCCGTGGCCTTGCTTTTCGTGCGCCCGCCCTTCTTGGGAACGTGTACCCGTGGTTCCGCCTGGATGATGATCGGCGAGCCGTCCGTGCCGAACAGGCGCTGCAGGCTGTCCGGGTCGCCGTCGCCGGGGACCAGCAGGCGCGAGCCGGTCGCCAGGCGGACGTTGCCGGGCAGGCCGTTGGCTTGGATCAGCTCGGCGGTCGAGGCGCCGATGCGGCTGGCGATTTGATCCACCCGTTCGGGTTTGGCGACGGTATAGGCATCCCAGCGGCTGAGCGGCGCCTGGTGATTGCGCAGGTTGTGATGGAAAGTATCGATCTTGTCGGCCGGCAGCACGACCTCGGTGTCGGCCTTGATGATTGGCCGGTTGTGCGAGGGGTTGAGCTGGCGGAATTCGTCCAGCGACATGTTGGCCAGCCGCGCCGCAGTCTTGACGTCGATCGGCTGTGGCATTTCCAGGGTCGTGAAATAGGGGTTGTTGGGAATCTGCGGCAGATTGAGGCTGGCGACCAGCGCCGGGTTGCCGAAGATGTTCTTCAGCGCCTGCAGCTTAGGCACGTAATGGCGCGTCTCGTTGGGCATCTTGAGGCTGGCGTAGTCAGCCGGCAGGCCACGCGCCTCGTTCTTGTCCACGGCTCGCTTGACGGCTCCTTCACCCCAGTTGTACGAGGCCAGCGCCAAGTGCCAGTCGCCGTGCATGTCGTAGATGTTCTGCAGGTAATCGAGGGCGGCGTTGGTCGAGGCCACGACGTCGCGCCGCTCGTCCTGCCACCAGTTCTGTTCCAGGTTGAAGCGCTTGCCAGTGGCCGGAATGAACTGCCACAGGCCGGCGGCGTGGGCCGACGAGTAAGCCATCGGGTTGAAGGAACTCTCGACCATCGGCAGCAGTGCCAGTTCGCTCGGCATGCCGCGTGCCTCCAATTCCTCGACGATGTGGAAGAGGTAGGGGCGGCTGCGCTCGACCATCCGGCGCAGCGCATCCGGGCGATTCTGGTACCACTGCTGGTAATGCAGTACCAGATCGTCGTTCAGGTTATTCATCGCGAAACCGTTGCGAATCCGGTCCCACAGGTTGTCCGGCGTCGCCGTCAGGTCGATGGCGGTGGGGTGGATTGGGGCATGGCCGATTTCCAGCGGGATCAGCACGTCCGGGCGGATGCCGGCGCTGGCCGCTTCGTCCGGCAAGTTATCGGCTACCGCCGGTGTCGCCAGCCCGATCAGCGCGCAGGCAGCGGCCACGCCGAGCAGGCGGCCGATGCGTGACGGAAGAGCGGGAAATGGCATGAACAACTCCTGGCGTCAGCGGGCTCGGCGAAGCAGCAGATTATACCCGACGGCCAAGTGCTCAGTCCGCCTCGGCGGCGGTTTGGCGGACTGTATTGCCCAGCCGCTTCAGCGAATGAATGGCCGTTCCAGTGTATTGGTGCCGTTGCACGTTGCCGCTGTTTTACTGGCGCAGGGCGATCTGCATATCGATCTGGTAGCCAAGTCTTAGAGCCTGTTCACGATCTTGGCGCTGTCGTAGACTGGGTGGTATGAGAAAGAGTTACCCCAGTGATCTGAGCAAAGAAGCGTTTGAGCAAATCAGGCCGTTGCTGGAGAGCGTGCG
>JAIRKE010000009.1 GCA_031260295.1 Azonexus sp. | reverse complement strand
CTGGCGCGAGCCATCGTCGCCGCAGCCGGCGCCGTCGAACCGGCACCGGTCGGCGAGTTCTGCGCACTGCCTGGCCGTGGCGTCGAGGGCACGGTCGCCGGCCGCCGTTTGCGCCTCGGTTCGCCGGACTGGCTGGGCGTCGCCGCCGATGAAACGGTATTGGCCTTGCAGCGGGCCGGCAAGACGGTGGTCGGCTTGGCCGAGGGCGACAGGCTGTTGGCGCTGTTTGCCATCGCCGACGCCTTGCGCCCAACCTCGCGGGCGGCGGTGGCGCGTCTGCGCCAGCGCGGTGTGCGTGTCGTTATGCTGACCGGTGACAACGCCGCGACGGCCGCGGCGATCGCTGCCGAGGCTGGCATCGCCGAGTTCCGCGCCGGCATCCTGCCGGGCGACAAAGCGGCGGCGGTGACCGAGTTGAAGCAGGGCGGGACCTTGGTCGGCATGGTCGGCGATGGCATCAACGACGCTCCGGCGCTGGCCGCGGCTGATGTCGGTTTCGCCATCGGCGCTGGTTCCGACGCGGCGATCGAGGCGGCCGACCTGACCTTGATCCGCAGCGACCTGCTGGCGGCGGCCGATGCCATCGACCTGTCGGCGGCGACGCTGAGCAAGATTCGACAGAATTTGTTCTTCGCCTTCATCTACAATGTACTTGGCATTCCGTTGGCAGCGCTGGGTTTTCTCAACCCGGTCGTGGCTGGTGCGGCGATGGCGCTGAGTTCGGTGTCGGTAGTTTCCAATTCATTGCTGCTCAAGCGCTGGCGACCGCATGTCACAGGAGGCTGAGTGGCGAATGGAGGGACGATGAGCGACGGCAGGAGCAAGGGCAGGGTGGGCGCACGTGGTGACCAAACGGTCGCCACGTCGATGGCGGACCCGGTGGCGTTCACTGCTGCCGCCGAGACGGCCCAGGTTGGCCTCTACATTCAGCAGGACGGGCTTTTCCGCTACGTCAATCCGTTTTTGGCGCGCCAGTTCGGCTATGCCGCCGAGGAATTGGTCGGCCAGCGGGGACCGCTCGACCTGGTTCTGGCCGATGCCGAATCTTTTCGCCTGGAGGCGCGGGGTGGTGGTGGGGCGGATGTTTATGCGCCGGCCTGCGAGACCATCGCCCGGCGCCAGGACGGCTCGATGTTCCCGGTGCGCATTGTCAGCGCGCCGCTGACCATCGACGGCCGGCCGGCGACGACCGGTACGGTGTTCGACTTGAGCGCGCAGCGGGCGGCCGAGGCCAGGATTCGCGAACTGGCCGATTTCGACTCACTGACCGGCCTGCCCAACCGCCGTTTGCTGCTCGACCGGCTGCTTCAACTGGTTGCCGGCGCGGAACGGGAGGAAACGCCTTTCGCCTTGCTCTGTCTCGATCTCGACAATTTCAAGCGGATCAACGATTCGTTTGGCCACAGTGTCGGCGACGAATTGCTATGTGCAGTCGCCCGCCGTCTCTGCAGTGCGGTGCGGCGGGTCGATACCCTGGCCCGTCTGGGCGGCGACGAATTCATCCTGGCCATGCCGGGAACCGCTGCCGCCGGCGCCGCCGATCTCGCCCGCCGCCTGCTCGATGCCTGCAACGCGCCGTTCATCGTCGCCGGCCATGACCTGACGGTGACGCCATCGCTCGGCGTGACCACCTATCCGCAGGACGGCAAGGATATCGAAACCTTGCTGCGCAACGCCGACGTGGCGATGTACAAGGCCAAGGAGCAGGGGCGCAATACTTTCCAGTTCTATACCGCAGAAATGAATACCGCGACCTTCGAGCGCCTGATGCTCGAAGGCAACCTGCGCCGGGCCGTGCGCAACGGCGAATTGCTGCTGCACTATCAGCCGCTGGTCCATCTCGGCAGCGGGCGCATCATCGGTGTCGAGGCGCTGGTGCGCTGGCATCATCCCGATCTCGGGCTGATCATGCCGGACCGCTTCATCCACGTCGCCGAGGAAACCGGTCTGATCAACCCGATCGGCGACTGGGTGCTGGGCGAGGCTTGCCGCCAGGCCCAGGCCTGGATCGCCGCCGGCTTGCCGCCGCTGGTGATGGCCGTCAACGTGGCGCCGGAGCAATTCCGCCAGACCGGTTTCGTCGCCGCCGTGGCCGGGGCGCTGGCCAATTCCGGCCTCGATCCGATGCTGCTCGAACTGGAAGTGACCGAGCGCACGGTGATGAACGGCGCCGAGGTCAATATCGGCACGCTCACCGCCCTGCACCGAATGGGCGTCGAATTGTCCCTCGACGACTTCGGGACCGGGTATTCTTCGCTGGCGTACCTGAAGCGCTTCCCGGTCGGCAAGCTGAAGATCGACCGCTCCTTCGTCCGCGATCTGGAACACGATGCCGACGATCAGGCAATCGCTTCGACCATCGTCAGCATGGGGCGCAGCCTGCGTCTGGCGGTGTTGGCCGAGGGCGTCGAGAGCCGCGAGCAACTGGTCCTGTTGCGGGCGATGGGTTGCGACATGGCGCAGGGTTATTTTTTCAGCCGGCCCCTGCCCGGCGAGGAAATCATTGAGTTGCTGCGACGGCAGCCCTTTTTGCTCAAGGAGTAGGACATGGAAGAAACAGTCATCCAGATTGGCGGCATGAGCTGCCAGGGGTGCGTCGCCAATATCACGAGCGTCCTGGCCGGCCTGCCCGGCGTTACGTCGGCCACCGTCTCGCTGGAAGAGGCCGCGGCGCAGGTTCGTTTCGATCCGGCCGTGGTTGCTCGCGCCGCCCTGGTGGCGGCGGTCGAGGATGCCGGTTTCGATGCCGCTTGAGGAGGTCGCGATGAACACGACTTCGACTGTGCCCAGGCTGACCCAGTTGTCGCATGGCGGCGGCTGCGGTTGCAAGATCGCCCCGGCGGTACTGGAAAAAATCCTTGCCGGCCTGCCACCTGGCATTGTTCCGCCGCAGTTGCTGGTCGGTAACGAAACCGCCGACGACGCGGCGGTCTACCAGATCAACGCGCAGCAGGCGATTGTCGCTACCACCGACTTCTTCATGCCGATTGTCGACGATCCGCATGATTTCGGCTGCATCGCTGCCACCAACGCCATTTCCGACATCTATGCGATGGGCGGCACGCCGCTGTTCGCGCTGGCCCTGGTCGGCATGCCGGTCAATGTGCTGCCGCTGGAAACCATCGGCGGCATCCTCGAAGGCGGCGCCGCGGTTTGCCGCCAGGCCGGCATTCCCATCGCCGGCGGCCACACCATCGATTCGGTCGAGCCGATCTACGGTCTTGTCGTCATTGGACTCGTCAATCCCGGGCATCTCAAGCGCAATTCCGCCGCTCGTCCCGGCGACCGACTGATCCTCGGCAAGGCGGTTGGCGTCGGCATCTACAGCGCAGCGCTGAAGCAAGACAAGCTGCACGCCACCGACTACGAGACGCTGCTCGCCAGCACCACCCAACTCAATACGCCTGGGTCGGTGCTGGCCTGCCTCGACGGCGTCCATGCCGTTACCGACGTCACCGGTTTCGGCGTGCTCGGCCATCTGGCGGAAATCTGCAAGGGCAGCGGCGTCGCCGCCCGCCTGCGTTTCGCCGACATACCGCTGCTGCCGCGAGCCTCGGAACTGGTTGAGGCCGGCTTCATAACCGGCGCCTCGGCCCGCAACTGGGCCAGTTACAGCCATCTCGTCAACATTGCCGACGGCCTCGGCAACAGCGTCCGGACGCTGCTGACCGACCCGCAAACCTCCGGCGGCCTGCTCGTCTCCTGCGCCCCGGAATCGGTTACCGAAGTGCTGTCGATCTTCCTGCAGCAGGGTTTCACCCATGTCTCGGTGATCGGCGAGATCGTCGAGGGCGATCCAGGCATAGCCGTCGCCTGAGCGACCACGGCCGCTCCCGCAGCGGCCGGGTTTCCTCGTTTGATGATGCACAAATAAATATCCCCCGGCTTTGCCGGGAGATATTTACTACACGCGCCATGACTTCAGGATCATGGTCGTTGCTCGCCTGGAGGATGCTGGCTTGGTCTTCATCTTCAGAATTCGTTTCTCCCTTCCTTCAACCCGGCCAAGCCCTTGAACCACCGCCGGAAAGAGACAGCGGATAAAACCCCCCGGCCTTTCCAGACCGGGGTTCTTGGGGAAACACATTCCCATCCGCCTCCTACATCCCGTACATCTCCGCCAGATCGACCCCGACGAGCGTCACATCGGCAAACGCGTAGCTCGCCATCTGGTAAGTCGCGTCGGCGAAATGATCCTGAATCGTCACGCTGTCCGATTCCCCATAGAGAATCGTCAGATCATCGCCACGCCTCATTAGGGCGATCTCATCCGAATTCACATCCAGGAAACGAACGGTGTTCGCCCCCTGATTGTCATGGATGAGATCCTGACCATCGCCTATCGAGAAGACGTAAATATCATCCCCGGCACCGCCGATCAGGATATCGTTACCCCCACCCCCAACCAGCACGTCGTCACCGCTGCTGCCCATCAGCACCATGCCCGTGCCCGCCGAATCGAAAACCCCCGTATCCACCAAGGTATCCAAGCCGACAACGACACGATCGAACACCGTGGCCGTAACCTCGATCGTCACTTCCCCGCTGAACCCAGGCGGAATCCACATCTCCAGACCGGCAATGCTCACCGCGCCCGTCACCGGATCGACCGTGCAGACATAATTGCCGTCATTTTCCATCGGCAGCGTCCAGCTTCCGTCGCCGTTGTTCGTGCCCGCCGACAACAGCACGCCATCGGGAAGGGAAAGCGTGATGCCGGTCACCTGCTCCGAATGATCGATGTCCGTCGGCGTCACGGTGATGGTATTGATCGGACGGACGGTCATGCCCTCGTGGCTGATCGACTTGACGACATAATCGTCATGATCCTTGATGCTGCCATTGGCGTGCCAAGTCATGCCGGGGGCGGTGAACTCGATGCGCGAAATTAGCGTGCCATCGCCTGTCTCGATCGTCACGGGCGTATCGATGGAGTCTCCCTTGCCCAGGACGATTTCTGCAAAAACGATGTTGTTGTTTCCGTCGTAGGCCGTGACGAGCGCACGCTCCTGGGTGTTGAGCTGACGAAGGGCGACGGTTGCACTGGCCACGAAGGTGTCGAATGTCACGACCAGCTTCTCGGATGTGTTGGTGGTCGGGTTGTAGGCGATTTCTCCCGCGGCATCGCCGGGGTTCTCACGGGGATCTTCGTACCGGCCCACACCAAACCCCCCGTTGAACGTCGCCAGCACGCCCGGATCGCCATTCGACTTGAAGCCCTGCACCGTGAAGCCCTGATCCGTTCGGGTGTGGTTGCTGATGTCGATGGTGAAGTTTTTCGATTGCGTTGGCTCGCCGAGTTCGACCGTGATCAACGGCGCATCGGCCACCGGCGTGACCGTGATGTCCAGCGTGCTGCTCAAGCCGCTGCTGGTGGTGTAGGTCACCTGCGGCACCGGACCGGCATAGTCCTGGGCTGGCGTGAAGGTGTAGTCGCCATGGCTGTCGAGGGTCAGGGTACCTTCGGCGAACGTCGCGCTTTCGCCCGGATGGTAGACGGCGGCGTCGCCATCGACCCGGAAGCTCGTTACCGTGCCCGGATGGGTGTCGTTGGCGAGCACATTGCCGGTGACGAGGCTGTCTTCGAGGACGTAGGCGGTGTCCGGCGCGGTGACGGGGGTTGGGTTCTCGCCCGGGTCGTCGGAGGTGATGTCCAGCGTGAAGCTCTGGCTGACCGAGGCACCGGCCAGGTCGGTGGCGGTGACGCGCAGTTGCAAGGTGCCGACATCGCCATCCGCCGGGGTGCCGGTGAAGGTTTGGGTTTCGGCATTGAAGGTCAGCCAGGCCGGCAAGGGGGCGCCATTGTCCAGCGTGGCCGAGTAGGTCAGTACGTCGCCAACATCCACATCGTAAAAACTGTCGGCCGGCAGGGTGTAGGTGAAGGAAACGTCCTTCTCGGCCTGCTGGTCGGTGAGCAGGGCGCCGACTTCGGGGGCGTCGTTGGTGTTGCTGACCAAGAGACTGACTTGCTGCGTTGCCAGTAGCCCGTAATCGCCCCAAATCTCCAGGCGCAGTTCGAGTTGCCCGACATCGTCGTTGGTCGGCGTACCCAGGAGCATGCCGCGTTCGGCATCGAACATCAGCCAACCGGGTAGCGCGCTGCCATCGGCTTGTTGCAGGTTCAACAGGCGTGCTTTCCCGAACGGCCCGCTCTGGTCGAAATCGGCCAGCGGGATCGTGTACCAGTACATGGCATCCTCGGTGGCGGCCGGCAATTCGCCCGTGTTCCATTGAACGGTTTCCGAATCGCCGATCAGGGAAGGAATCGAGACCATGTCGCCATCGTCGAAGCGGATGGCCGTGACCGGCGGCGTGCCGTCGACTGTTTTGCCGAGGTAGTCGGGAATGCGGATTTCGTCGCCCGGCCCGTAATGCAAGACCAGGGTATCGTCCTCCCAATTGATGGTCAGGTCCGGTTTGCCGATGCCGGGGCCAAAGACGATGAAGTTGTCGCTCGGGCCATCGATGAGGGTGTCGATGCCGTCGCCGCGCTCGAAGAAGTAGCCGTCTACCTGATCGCCACCAATCAAGGTGTCGTCACCCTTGCCGCCATAAAACTCGTTATAGCCGCCTTTGCCAGTAAGAATGTCATCGCCGTCATGGCCATGGAGGCGGTCGACGATATTCGTGCCGTTCAATTCGTTGTCCTGCCCATCGCCTTCGATCACGAATCCTTCGGATAGCAGGGTTTCGTAATCCAGTACCGGGCCATCGGCGAATTCGTAGGTTTCGATGAGGCGCGAGCCGAGCGCGTCGTCCGGGTCGAAGCCGGCCAAGCGCAGCACGTCGCCGTCGTCGCCATAGGCGATGGAGATCACATGGCCACCCTTGCCGTCGGATTCGAAGCGCAGGTTGTTGCGGATGGCGTCCGCGTCGATGCCCGGGCCGAAGCGCAGGATGTCGCCAAACGCTCCGGTGGCCTCCTCGATGAGGATTTCACCGTCGCCCCGGTTGATGAGGCGCGGGCCTTGGGGTTCGCCCTCGCCGGGGTCATCTCCATAATCCACGCCGCGCGCTAGCAATTCCTCGAAGGAAAGCGTGACACCTTCCCAGGTTTCCCAGGGCAGGCTGATTTCCTGTATTGGCGCCGGCATGTTCGGGTCGCGCGGGTCGAAACCGAGGAAGCGGATGGTGTCGCCTTCCGGGGTGTAGCGCAGCAAGAGATCACGACCGTCGAAGGCCAGGCGCAGGTCGTCGGCTTTGAGACCGCCGATCAATATGATGCGGTTGGTGTCCTGCGGTCGCCAGATTTCGGCAATCTGCGTTTCGGCCGCCGGACGGCCTTCCCTCTTGAAGAAGTAGTACGTATCCGAACCCGCGCCGCCGGCCAGCCGGTCGGCGCCGCCGCGACCATCGAACCAGTCATCGCCGTCGCCGCCAATCAGGGTGTCGGCGAACTGCGTGCCGTAGAGCCAGGCGTTGTCGTAGTCGGCGATTTCACTCCTGCCCCGGATGTCGATGCTGTCGGCAACAATTTCCGTGCCGTCGGCAAAGTAGATGATGTCCACCGAGCGGGTTTGCGTGGCACGGCTCGGCTCGTAACCGCGCAGGATCACCTTGTCGCCCGGCTGATTGGCGAAGGTGATGACCAAATCACCGTTGTGCTCCGCGTAGCGCAGGTCCTCCGGACGAATGCCGGGGCCGAAGCTGAGGATGTTGGGAGCGTCGTCGACGATAGCGCCGCCGTAGTCTCCCCATTCGCCGGCATAGCCCCAATTGAGCACATGATGATCGTCGTCGATGAGGGTTTGACCGTCGCCGGCCTGGTAGAGATAGGTATCGCCGCCCCAGCCACCAAAGAGTTCGTCGCTTCCCGTGCCACCGATCAAGGTATCGGCGCCGTAACCCCCAAAAATCGTGTCGTTGCCGGCGCCCCCATCCAAAATGTCGTCACCATCGCCGCCATCCAAAATGTCGTCGCCCGCGCCACCGAAGATCGTGTCGTTCCCGGCCAGACCGAGCACGATGTCGTTGCCGGCACCGGCTTCGAGTACGTCGTTACCGGGTGTCCCGTAGATTACGTCGTCGCCATCGGTCGGGGTGTTGTGGGGAAGATAGGGCGTGCCGAACAGGTCGCCGGTCTGCGCGTAGGCCACGGCTTCCAACCCGCCCACCGGGGCGACCGTGCCGGTGAGTTCGAAGCCGGCGCCGTCGAAGGCGAGCGGCGTTGCCGAGGTGGCGTCATACAGCGCCATGCGGTTGGCTTCCAGCCAGCCGGTGAAATCGAAGAGGCGCACCTTGCCCTCGGCGTCGATGAACTGAAGGCGCTCCAGGTCGTTCGGCAGATCGTCGGTATAGGTGCCGAGCGCGATTTCGCCACCCGCGCCGCCGTCGATGGCGAGCACGAGATAGCCGTTGTTGTTGAGCCTTACCGAGAGCATGTCCGGCGTGATGGTGACACCGAAGGAGAGGGTGTCCATGCCCTCGCCCGCGAACAGGACATCGCGGCCGTCGCCGTAGTTGAAGAGGATCGTGTCGTCGCCTTCACCGGCCTCGATCCAGTCATCGCCGGTTTCACCGGCAATGAGGTCGTCGCCAGCCCCCGAGACGACGGTATCGTCGCCGCTGCCCGCCGAGACGGTGTCGTTGCCGGCTTCAAGGTGGATCGAATCGTTGTTGGCGCCCGCCCGCACAATCAGCGATTCGCTGGTCTCGCTGTAGATCCAGTCGTCGCCAGCACTGCCGATGATTGTCGTCGGGTCGCCCGCTCGGTGCTCTTGCCCACCCAGTTTGCCGCCGTCGGCGCGGGCGATGAGGTCGGCCAGCGTCCATTGTGTGCCGCCGACGAAGCTGAAGTGCTGGATGGCGCCTCGGCCGAGGTCTTGCCAATCGGCGTTACTGATGACGAGGGCGTCGTCGCCGCCGATGCCGATGACCAGATCGCGGTAGCCGACATCGCCGGGCTGCCCGCTCGAGGTGGTATCGCCCAGTTGCACCGTGACATCTTCCGGCTCGATGCCGGGGGCGAAGACAACGGTGTCTTCGGCAACGATGAGGCTGGCGCCGTAGGCGGTGTCGAGGCCCATCCCCGGCGTCACGCGGTAGATGTTGTTGCCCTCGCCGCCATAGAGCCAGTCGCGGCCTGGGCCGCCATCCAGATCGTCGTCACCGGCGCCGCCGTAGAGGGTGTCACTACCCGCGCCGCCGATTAGGGTATCATCACCGGCTTCTCCGTAGAGTTTATCATCGCCATTACCGCCGTCGATCAGGTCATCACCTTCGCGGCCGTAGATCGTGCTGTCTTTCTCGGTGCCGATCAGGGTGTCGTTGCCGGGCGTGCCGTAGAGGATTTCTGAACCTTCGCTGACATTGAGCTTGGCCAGCACGTCGTAAAATGAAAGGCTTGCGCCATTGGCGAAGTCGAAGCAGTCGATGCGCTGCCAGCCACTACTACTGAGCCAGTCCTTGATGCGGATGGCGTCGCCGGATTGGGCGATGGTGGCGATCAAGTCGTTGCCGTCGCGGGTGAAGGCAATGTCGTTCTGGTCGATGCCGGCTTTGAATTCGATGCGGCCGCTGCTGTCGGTAATGGTGTCCTGCCCGTCGCCGATGCCGAAGCGGTAGGTGTCGTAGCCGCCGCCATCCTGGAACGTGTCGTCACCGGGGCCGCCGTCGAAGACATCGTCGGTATAGCGATTGCCGACGATGGTGTCGTCGCCGTCGGTTCCCTGGATCGCGCGGGTGGCGATTTCGTCGCGGTCCCATGTGGTGCCGTCGGCAAAGCGCAGTTGTTCGATGCCCCGTTGATTCGACCAGGGATAGGCCTGGCCGCGCACGATGACCCGGCTGCCGTCCTGTAACGTCACGCTCAGGTCGCCGTTCAGGGTCCAGCGCACGGTGATGTCGTCGGGAGTGATGCCGGGGCCGAGTTCGAGCACGTCTTCGCCGCTGGTGTCGCCTTCGATGATTTCGTCCTGGCCGTCGCCCAGGCCGAAGCGGTAGGTGTCGGAACCCGCGCCGCCTTCCAGAATGTCGTTGCCGGCACCGCCAATCAAGGTGTCGTCGCCGCTGCCGCCGATCAGGGTGTCATTGCCTTCGCCGCCGAGCAACATGTCGTTGCCGCTATAACCCATCAGCACATCATTACCGGCACCGCCCACGATCAAGTCGTCGCGGTTGTCGAAGCCGTGGATGATGTCGTTGCTATCCTCGCCCGTCAGCACGCGGGACAGGATGGTTTCCATATCCCACACGGTGCCGTCGGCGAAGACGATTTCTTCGATGGCGTAGCAAGAGTTACCGGTCGGATTGCTGAAATGATTCTTGACGGTGATGGTCTCGCCGGTGTCGCGGATGGTGAGTTTCAGGTCGTCGCTGGTCAGCCAGCCGTTGCTGAAGATGCGCACATGCTCCAGGCGCACGTCGTCCGGCGTGATGCCGGCCTTCAATTGGATGCGGTCGGTATCGCCCGGTTTCGATGAACTCTCGATGATGGTGTCGTGCCCGTCGCCCCGGCCGAAGATGTAGGTGTCCGAGCCGGTGCCGCCTTTCAGGGTGTCATTGCCGGCACCGCCGTCGAGGATGTCGTCGCGCCCGTCGAAGCCAAGCAATTGGTCGTCGCCGTCGCCGCCGATGAGAATTTGGGATTTGATGGCTTCCATATCCCACACCGTGCCGTCGGCGAAGACGATTTCTTCCACGCTGAAGTAAACACTGCTGTAGAAGTGGCTCTTGACGGTGATCGTCTCGCCAGTATCGCGGATGGTGAGTTTCAGGTCATAGAAATCTACTCGTTCCAAGCGCACGTCATCCGGCGTGATGCCGGCCTTGAGTTCGATGCGGTCGGTTTCGCCGGGTTGCCCCGAGTACTCACTGATCGTGTCGTGCCCATCGCCCCGGCCGAAGCGGTAGGTGTCCGAGCCGGTGCCACCTTTCAACAGGTCGTCGCCGGCGCCGCCATCCAAGGTGTCGTTGCCGCTTCCCCCGATCAAGGTATCGTTGCCGCCACGCCCGAAGATCAGGTCGTTGCCGCCCTTGCCGTCGATGAGGTCGTCGAATTCCGTGCCGCGCAGCAGGTTGTTGCCGTCGTTGGGGATATTGCTTGAAACCCAGTTTGCCAGGGCGGTGTCGAAGATTTGTGCCACATCCGCCCCCAAGGGCAGCAGAGCGGCCTTGAAGGCGTCGAGGCCCACGTCGTCGAGCCGGCCCATGCCCTTGAGCGCGTCCAGGAGATCGCCGAGCATGCCCAGCCCCATGCCCCGGTCGGCCTCGATCTGGTTGGCAATCATCTGGGCTACCCAGGTCAGATCGCCGATGGCGCTTTGGGTTTCTGCATCCCACAGCCAGGCGATCTGCTCGAACAGGCCCTTGAGATGGCTTTGCATCATCAACTGGCCATAGACCAGGGCTTCGAGCAGCTTATAGGCTTCATTCAAGGTGTAACTGGCATCCGGCCCCGGATTGGCGCCCCAATTTCCCTGGCGAAATTCCTCGCCCAGGAAGGCTTCCAGGGCTTCGAGCTTGCGCCCATCGCCAAGCTTGTTGGTCCAGGCCATATTGATCCGGCTGGCCGGGTTGATGTCTTGCACGTCAGTCCAGCGGTAGATGATCTGGCGCACCAGGGCCATGCGGTCTTCCACGCTGTCGGTTTGGGTAAAGGCGGTGACCAGCGCCTTGAGTTGGCCCGAGGCATCCATCGCCATGGCCTGGTGCAGGTCGCGCACTTTACCGTAGCCCCGGGCCGTGGGCAGGGCGGCGATGTCGGCGGGGACGTCGACTTGTTCGGTGGCGATGCTGTACATCGGGTCGGCGACAAACCAGACGTCTTCCGCCTGGCGGGTCTGCCCGTCGGTGGTGGTGTAGCTGCCGATTTGTTTGTGGGCGTTGCCTTGGGGGTCGACGGTGTTTGAATTCGTATAGGCGAGGTTGATGCTTTGCACGCCGGCTTCCGCCAATGTCAGAAGTTCGCCTTCGTCCACCCGGCCATTGCCGTTGGCGTCTTTCCACACGCGCAGTTCAGCAAAGGCGGCGTCCTGGGCGTCGATTTTGCCATCGTGGTTGCTGTCGAGTTCCTTGAGCGCTTCGAAGCCGTTGGCGGCTTTATTTCCATTAGCCAAAAGGGTTTCGGAACCGAAGAGTTCCCGGCCGGTGTCGATCTGGCCGTTGCCGTTGAGGTCGCGCACCAGCAAGCCATCGTCCTTGCCGACCCAGCCGGTCAATTCGGCAAAGCCGTCGGCGGCGTGGTCGAAGTGGGTGCCGTTCTCGATTGAGGTGGTTTCTATCCCATCGCCGTCCAAGTCGAGAATGATCGGGGAGGAGTATTTGGAAGCAGCCCTGGTTTTATCGCGGATCGGCTCCATCGGGTCGCCCGGCTTTTCCACGAGAACGATTTCAAGGTCGCCGTTGTCGTATTTCTCAATGTTCAGGCTGCCGTTGATGATCAGATGGCCTTTGTTCCCATCCTTGCCTTCGGTGTAGTGGAAGGTGTTGCCGTAGTCGTCCCGGTATACCGGATCGCCTTGCTTTCGCCTGGCCTCGCCCAGCTTGTTGCCATTGAGGATGACGCAGCCGGAACCGTCCTCATCATAGATGGTGTCAAGGTTATCGACGATATAGGTGTCGTAGCCTTCGCCGCCCTCCAAATAGTCCTTGCCTTCGCCACCGATCAGGGTGTCGTTGCCGCCCATGCCGTACAAATGGTCGTCGAGATCGCCGCCGGTCAGCTTGTCGCCGTCCTTGCCGCCGAAGAGGTAGTACTGGTTTTGCTTGTCCGACGACGTATCCGGCTCAAGCGGGTTGCTGTAATGGCGGACGATGACTTTCTGGCCGCTGTCGAGTTGCTTATAGACGCGCTGGGCCGTGTCGGGCAGGTCGCCGAGGTCCTCGGTGGCGCCAACCACGAAGGGGGGATTCTCTTTCGCCGCTTGCAGCCAGTACTTGAGGAAATTGCTGCGGTCGTCGTACCAGGTGTCGCTGTAGGTTGCCTTGCCGTCCTCCCGGTCTTTTTCGTCGAATTTCTGATCTTCTTCCCATTTGGTGTAGCGCTCGCCCCAGGCCGCCTGGAAGACGTCTTCCAGGCCGTCGCCGGAGAGGAGGAAGGGGCTGAGGCTATAGAGGGCGGCGAAGCGGGTGAAGTCGGTGTAGGCGTCCTCCTTGATCGTGAGTACCTGGTCGAGGGTCAGCGGGGTGACGGCGAGGCTGCCTTGGAGTTTGTCGTAGGCTTCGCTGTCGACCAGCTTGTTAAGCCGGTCGTAGAAATCATTCCGCCCGGTGTACTTGGCCAAGTGGCCGTCGGCATCGGGTCGGGGGTTGCCTTCCAGTTCGTGCCAGGTGTTGCCGTCCAGGTCGCCGCACAGGCTGTCCCATTCCTTCGGGCCGAGCAACTGGATGCCCAGGGAATTGAGCACATTCTCCAGCACGTCGCCTTCGGCTTTGCCTTGGGCGTTGGCTTTGCTGTCGGCTTTGGAGACGGAGGAATTTATGAGAATCTTCTGCACCATCTCTTGTGTCGCCGTGGAATTGCGCTGGCTTTCCGGCAGGAGGTTGAGCAGGGCGTTCTGGGCGTTGAGCGAATCGACGATGAGCATCAGGCTGTGGGTGTCGCCGAAGTTGTTCTGCGAGTATTCGTTGATGAGCATCAGCGCGCCGGTATCAACATAGACGCCGTAGGTGGGGCCGATGACCGCGCCGCGCACCAGCGGCTGGTCTTCGATGAAGACGCCCATGTCCTGACCATGGTGGTATTGGGAGTTGGCGACCATGTAGGTGGCTATGGGGGTGACTTCCTTGCCGACGATGTCGTATTGGTTGGTGAGCGGCGGGTTGTTGTAGGTTTTGCCGAAAACGGTGTTCCAGGCGCCGGCCGGGGTGGAGAGCGCCTCGGTGTTGGTGGCTGCCCATTGCACGGCCATCAGGTAGGCGAAGTCGTTCTGGGCGATGTTTTCTTGGGGAATGGCGGCGGGCGCGCCGTCTTTGGCGTCGCTCACCGTGAGCAAGCGGGCAACTTCGTTCTTGAGTTTGACGAGGTTGTCGAGCGCGTTGCTCAGAAGCTTCTTTTCTGCGTTGAAGATCTGGATTTCGTATTCGGTTGCGTTGATGAGCGGCGTGATGTTGCCGAGCAGGATGTAGTCGTCGGCGTTGGGTTTGTGGTCGTCGCGCAGGCTGAGACGCTCGCATAGGTCGACGTAGAGTTGGCGCAGTTCGGGGTTGATGAATTTGGATTGAATCTGCTCCGGGTTGCTACGCAGGTCGATGAATTCGGCGATGACGCTGGCCGGTGTTTCCCCGTTGAGGGTTTTACCGACGCCGGCGCCGTTGAAGGTGACGACCTGGTTGATTTCAGCGTTGTGCAAGAGGTTGAAGGCGGTGGCCAGGTGGCCGCCGAGGCTGTAGCCGGTGACGTCGAATTTGACGCTTGGCGGGATCAGGCCCGTGTTTTTGAGGGTCGCGTACCAAGCTTCCATGTCGGAGATTTGCCCCCAGGCCCAGCCGGTTTCCTTGATTTCCAGGGCGTTGGTCGCCAGTGAATCTCGGGCGGCGTCGTCGACAAATTCGGTACTGCGGAAGCTGAGGACGAGTTCATTTGGGTTCGCCCTGTTCTTGAACAGGGTACCGCTGAAGCCTGTGGTGGTGTTGGAGATGTGGTCTACCACTTCCCATTGCGCGGCGAAATCCGCTGCTTCCTTCGCGGTGAATTTGGTGGCGTGTTCGTTGCCATCGGTGAGAACTGCTGGATTAATCGGTCCGCTGTAATGATCGGCCAAGTTTGTCGTGTTCCCTGGAGTAAGCAGCGCAGGAGCAATTTGTCTGGTATTGGCGTTGTACAACGCCTCCGCAGCCACTTGCAGGTTGGCGTACTTGAGCATTTCAGAAACGCTTAGTGCACTCATGGTTACTTCTCCTTCTTGGGTAAAAGAACTTGGTCAACAAACTGGCGGGTATTCGTACCAACACCACCAATTGAATATGGGCAAATCGAATGGTTGAGCCACGGCATGGACTGGACGGGCGTATGGATGTAGCTGATGGCGTAACGGGTCAGCTCGCCCAACACTTCGTCGGTTTCGAAGTCGAGCACCTTGACCGTGCTGCTCGCTACCCACATGGCTCTTTCTTCAGGGATAACGTGATCCTCGAAAGTGACTGCGTAACGTGGTGGAGTTGGACTTGGGGAGGGGGTTTTAACCAGCGCGTTTTCCATCACGGTAAACGGCTTTCCTGTCCCTCCGATCGTGATGGAGGATATATGCGTGACTTCCTTGTATTCGAGCGAGTACCGATACCGCTGGCCGTCCTTGGGGTCGATGACTTCGACCCAGCGGTAGCCGGGAAGGCCGCCAGGGCGGCGGTCAACATTGATGTAGCCGCGAGTCTTAGTAATCTTTCCATACTCGTTGCCGAGGAAGGATTGGATATATGAGTCGCCACGGTATTCCTCCCCAAACGCCGCCCCCGGCCACATCGGGTCAGCCAGTTGCCGGTCGCTGCGCTCCGGCCGTACCTTCAACAGCAACACCCCTTCCACATCCGGCACGGTTCGATGAATCCTGATCCCGGCCACGTTCTCGCATTTGTCCTGGTAATAGGCTTTCGCTTCTTCAACCTTCGCCAGGTACTCCATCCGGTTGTTCGGGTTGTAGGGCTGCGGCTGCGCCTTTCCCTGCCGCACCGCTTCCTGCCGCTCCGCCGCCAGCCGTATCGCCTCCTGCCGTTCCGCCTTCAGCCGCTCCGTCTCACGCTCAATATCCCTTGGCGGCCCGGCACAGCCCGCCAACAAGAGGCTGAACAGCATTCCCCAGATCCATGTACGTTTCATGCGGCAATCCTCCTGTGGTTGTCGTTAACCCGGTTCATTCGTTACTCCTCGGTTGTGATGGAATGATTCTCTCCGCCGGCGGAAAGTGTTTAATTCTCTTTTGCAATCAGTGGTATATCAAAATTAAGCTGTGTTTTGCCGGTGAGCGGCGGCGGTTTGCTTACCATTCTTCCTGCACTCTCTGACACAGGATTTCCAGTTCGGCATAGAGGCTTCTGGCGGCATCCGCCGGGAGGCTGACTTCCAGTTTGACTTTTTTGTCGTCGGAACCGGGGCGGCGCGTGATGCGAAGGTCGCCAACCTTCACATCGCCCCGATTGATGACGGCTGACCGCTCTTTTGTCGACCGGGTGGGCTGGTTGGCCATTTTTCGGCATTCGGCCCAAAGGCGCTTGATGAGCTTGCTCTTGGAGAGGTTCTTGGCGATCAGTTCTTCGGCAAGCAGGACGGCTTTGTTTTCGCCGAGTTGTGAAACCGCCTTTTTCAGGATGTCGGCGAATTCGGCGCTTACTTTCTTGGGGTGTTGGGCGGCGATGTCAAAGATTGCCCGAGGTAGTTCCTTGAATGCCCGCAGTTTGTATAGTTTGTTTGGCGTGTTGAAGCCCATGGCCCGCATGATTTCGTGCTTGCCATAGCCTTGTGCCTCCAGATCGGCGACCAGCGCGGCGCGATCCATATCGGTTTCTTGTGCGGTGTCGTTGTAGATGCGGCTGAGGCTGACCAGGGTCAGGGGATCATGCGGGTTCAGCGCCGGATCGACGATGGCATCCAGGGTGGTCCAGCCCAGGGTCTTGGCTGCCAGATAACGGGTAACCCCGGAGACCATCAGGTATTTCCCTTGCGCTTCTCCTTCGCCCGGATAGACGCGCAGGGCTTCTCTTTGTTGATGTGTGGCGAGGGATTGGGCGATTTCCTGTATGCGCGCTTCGGTTCGGAATCTTCGGGCGTTGTAGGGTGAGGGGAGGAGTAGGTCGAGAGGGATTTTCTGGATCGTGGTCTCGGACATGGCGGGGATTTCCTCTACCGGGGGGTCATGGCGCCAGCGCGGCAGATTGGGGGAAGCGAAAGCAAACCCCAACATCCGCCAGAGAAGGCAACAAACCTTGCTGGATGGAAAGTAGACATTCTTGACTCGAGCATATGCAAAGTCAATATACGACTAAAGTGATAGGTGACGATGCTGGTGGCCTTAGTCTTCAATTAAAAATTGGCATAAATATAAACCAATAATTGATTGATGCCAGCATTGTCAACCCTAACCTTGCTTGCATGAACAGCGAACAAGCGGAATTCGGGCGAAGATTGCGGGCGGCGTTAAAGGCCGCAGGCTTGGGGGAAAGCGCGGTACAGCTTGCTGACCTTGTGTCTAGCCACGGGGGAGATGCCGTCAGTCCACAAGCAGCCCATAACTGGATCCGCGGCAAGGCCTTGCCTCGCCCCGGCAACTTGAAGGCTCTGGCCCGGGCGCTGGATACCCGTCCCGATGTGCTTTATGGTGCATTGGCCGATACCGGGCAGGACGCTGCTCCATCCTGTAGCCGCAAGAGGCTTGCCAGCCGCGACCAGCGCACCATGGATGCTTTCCTGGTGCTGCCGCCAAAGCAGCGCGAGGCCATTCGCGCATTGATCGAGTCGCTGGCAGAGACGGGTTTGTAATCAGGCGTTGGTATTCCCGCTCCTCTCCGCCTCGCAATGCACAGGCCGGCATTGATGGCTGACTTGTTCCTTCGTTCGTGGCCCTTGTGTTATTGTCGTTTATAAACGACAATTTGACCATTTTTACTGTCCGACGCTATCTCACCAAAGATGATATCTGGGTATCTGAACCAGCTTCTCCAGGATGGAGAGCCGGCCGATTTACTGGTGGCGCAAGCGCATGGCGGTGTGCGCGCCATTGCCAAGGAAACGGAGCTAAATGCCAATCAGCTCTACCGCACGCTGTCACCCCAAGGCAACCCTGAGCTACGTAGCCTGTCGGCTGTACTTGAGGCGCTGGGCCTGCGCCTGGCCGTGCAGCCAGTTGATCAACGCCACGTTGCAGTATGAAAATGATGAGCATGGAGCCTGCTCACGCGCTTGCGTCGGGCCTGACGCAGATGCAACTCGGCGTGCTCGCGCAGATTGAAACTCTTTGCACCGCTCGATCACGTTTCACTTGAACCCACCAGTACCCGCCGCGAGAATGCGGCTACCTATGTCTCAGCCATAGCTCTTGCTGACAAACGGGGTTTCGTCGACGCCGCGTCGTTTGTTGATGACCAGGGTCAGCACGAAAAAGAAGTTGCACATCAGGTTGCATATCCTGGGCAAGGCCGCGGGGATTTCTCTGCCTTCCTGTTCGATGCGCACCATGAGGCGGATCGCTTTCTTGGCTGCCGAGCGGGCCAGGTGCAACTGTGGGATGGGCTCTCTTCCTCGTGGAAGCACGAAGCTTTCCAGCCTTTCACGTACTTCCTCGCGGTAGTGGCATAGGCGCGTTTGCAGCCAGGCCAGATCGGCTTCCTCGATGGCCAGTCGACCACGGATCGAGCCATTGACGTGAAATGCCAGCGGTTGCACGCGATCCAGGTCCGCCGCGATGTCGGGCATGTCGGCGGGTAGCAGGGAGCACGCTGCCCCGATGTGGCCACATAATTCGTCGGTGACCACCTCGAAATCACACAGGTTCGAGGTTTCGTAAATGAACGGATAACAGAGTTCGTCGAGGTTGCGGCCAGGTTTCATTGGCTTGCCTTATTTCGTGGTGATGACCGGTGGCCGGGCTGCCAGGTCGACATGGACCGGGACCCGAAAAACTTCCGTCAGTCCGTCTTCCGTCAATACCTCGGCGGGCGTGCCGAAAGCATGAATCCCGCCATTCGCCATCAGGCAAAGCCGGTCGCAGTAACGCGCGGCCAGGCCAAAATCATGGATGGCGAGTATCACGCCGTTGCCTGCATTCGCGTAGCGCCTCAGGGTTTCCATGACGCTGCGCTGGTAGTACAGATCGAGGCTGGCAATCGGCTCATCGGCGAGCATCAGGCGAGGGCTGCCGGCCAGGACTCTGGCCAACCAGACGCGCGCTCGTTCACCACCGGAAAGGCAATCCACTTTCCGCTTGCGAAATTTGCTGACTCCGGCCTGATCCATGGCATCGAGTACCGCGGAGGTTTTGCAATCGCCCCAGGGCAGCCGCCCCAGGCTGACGACATCCTCTACGCTCAAGGACCACGCGCTGTCGCACGACTGGGGCAGCAAGCCGATGTTTTGCGCACGCTGCCGGGGTGTCATGCCGCCGATTTCCTGACTTTCAAACAGACATTCGCCGGAGTACGGCAGCAGCCCCGCCAGACAATGCAGCAGGCTCGATTTTCCGGAACCATTCGGACCGATGATGCCGAGCATTTCCCCGGCATCCAGCGCAAAACCGATGTCGGCCAGACGCGGTGGCAGGCTGAGATGGCGAATGTCGATCAGAGCCATCGCTGCCGGTCCTTCCAGATCAACCAGATGAAGAGTGGTGTGCCGATGAGCGAGGTCAGGACGCCCAACTGGATTTCCCGCCCGGGGGGAAGCAGTCGCACACAGATGTCGGCCAGCCCGACCAAGGCCGCGCCAAACAGGGCGGAAGGCAGCAGCAAGCGGTCGGGACGGTGAGCGACCAGCGGCCGGACGAGATGCGGAACGATGAGTCCGACAAAGCCAATGTTGCCGGCAATCGCCACCGATGCCCCTACCAGGAGGGCGGTACCGAGGACGATCATGCGGCTGCCCCTGGCGAGGGCAAATCCCATGCTCTGAGCTACCTGCTCACCGAGGCTCAGGGCCACCAGCAGTTGCCTCTGTCGCCAGATCAGGGCGCCGCCAACGAGCAGCGCGGGCAACAGGAATCCCAGGTGCTTCAGGCTGCGCTCCGAGACCGAACCCAGCAGCCAGAACACCAGTTCCTGCATGGCGAAGGGGTTGGGAGCGAAATTCAGCACCGTAGCCAGCGCCGCGCCGGCCAAGGTCGAGATCGCCAAGCCGGCCATGATGACCAGGGAGGTGCGGGCAGATCCGGCCAGACTGAGCATCAGCAACAATGCCAACCCGGCCCCGAGTAGCCCGGCCACGGCGGGGGCCACCTCGCCAGCGGCGGGAAACAGCCCGAAATAGAAAACGGCTGCTGCACCCAGGGCGGCGCCTTGGCTGGCGCCGGTCAGGCCGGGGTCCGCCAGCGGGTTGCGCAAGAGTCCCTGAAGCGCCGCGCCGCTGAGTCCTAGCGAGGCGCCAACCGCCAAGGCAAGCAGGGTTCGCGGCAGGCGGATGTCCCCGATCACCATCGCCGCGGGCGTGTTGAGCCCCTGTAGCCAGTCGCTCAGTCCGGAGAAGACGCCAACCGGCGTTGGCCCCGCGGCCAGGGACAAGAAGGCCACAGCCACGACGGCGACAAGGGAGAGCGGCAAAATCACTGAAGCCACCGTTGCAGTTGCCCGACCAGCTCCCATGTCCACGGGCCTGGGCACTGCCAGCGCCAGTAGTCCGTGCTCAGCCAGTGTTCTCGGGGTACGGCTTGGCGCAGCACGGGATGTTCCGCAAAGCGGTTCGCCAATGCCTTGCTGCGTGGCGCGGCCCACAGGATGGCGTCGGGCGGATCGGTCGCGATGCGCTCCAGATCCAGGCGGAGGTAGCCGTCGTCGCGCAGATAATTGGCCCAGCCGGCCCGCTCCAGGATGGCGTCCTCAAAGGTGCCGCGCCCCGTGCCGATGCCGTTTGCACCCAGCAGCAACAATCGCTTGGGTTCAGCCTGCGTTTTCATGGCGGCGCGCGGCGGGCTGGCGAGCGAGAGCGGTTTGCCAAGCAGGGATAAAAAACGCTCCTCATATTGGGTGACGGTATCCAGGCTGGTTGGCAGGGGCAGGATTTCAACGCGAAAGCCGAGCGTCTGCAAACGGCTGCGCAGTTGCAGCGCGTTGTATTGGCCGGTTATCACCAAGTCCGGTCTCAATTCGACGATGCGTTCCAAGGTGGCGTCATGAGCTGGCCAACTGTTGTCCAGCCAGGCCACGGGGTATTGGCGGTGCATGGGTGACAGCGCGGCAACCTGGGTACGATCCGCGTATCGGGCCAGCATCCAGTCGGTGCAGAGGTCGAGCGAAACGATGCGCGCCGGGGCTTGGGAATAAGCCGCCGGCGTGGCAAGGACAGCGCACAGGAGAATGATGAAGCGCTTCACCCGGCGAACAAGGCCTCAGAAGTAGTCATACCGCAAGCCAAGGTAGAAGTTGCGCCCCGGTCCGGGATAGTTCCAGTACACCTCGTTTGCCTGGTCGAACAGATTGCTGACCTCCGCGCGCAAGGTCAGCTTGCCGACCTGTTTGACATCGACCAGCTCCTTTTCCAAGCTCCAATTGACGACGGTTCCGCCGGGGCGCTCGAAATAGGTGTCACCGGGCGGCATGGAAACCGTCCCGCTGAAATCCTGCGTCAGCGCCTTGCCGTAATAGTTGGCGTTGAGACGACTCTTGAGCTTCATACCCGGATGCGCGTAGTCGATGCCATAGCTCAGCATCCATTTCGGCGTATTGGGCATGATGTTGCTTTCCCCGCGATAAGCGATGTATTGCGCGGGATCCTTGTTTTTCCGCGTCGTCAGCCAGGTGAAGCCGAGGTAGGGTTTCAGGCTGTACTCTTGCTCGAATGCCTTGCCGATATCCCAGCTTGCCGCACCCTCGAACCCGGCGATCTCCGCTTTATTAACATTCTCGTAGCGATAACAGCCCCAAGGGGCGCCACAAACGCCGGCGGAGTCGGAAAAGGTGGCGATCTTGTTTTTCCAGTCCGAGAGGAACCAGGTCAGGCTGGCGCTGAGGCTGTTCCAATTCGCGTCGGCGCCCAGTTCCCAAGTCTTGCTTTGTTCCGGTTTGAGCGACGGATTGCTGCTGTAGGAATATCCCCCGCCGATCTGTCTCGGCGAAGGCATTCTGAAACCGTCGGCATAGTTGGCGCGCAGTTTGAGCCAGTCGACTGGCAGATAGCTGACGCCCGCCGATCCGCCAGTATGGCTTTTCTTCCAGGTATCCAGAATGTCGCTGGAGTTTTTGAAGCGGTCGTGGCGCAGGCCAAGCGAGAAAATCAGGCGTTCATCGAGAAGGCGGAGCTTGCCGGTAAGGTAGGCGCCGGTATTCTTCATCGTCATGTCCGGCTCTGCGACATGGCCGCCGTAGTCATTCCACGCGGACAGATCGTATTGGTAGTGATCGAGCCCGGCGGACAGGGTGACGAGCGAAGCGTGGTAATTCGCCTGGGCGTTGTAAGCCTTGACGTCGATGGTCGTGGAATCGACTTTTTGCTTCGTCTCGGGATTGGTAATGTTCTGCCTGTCCTTCCCGAAGGAATAATTGAACATCCAGTCCAGATTTTTCTCGTCCGTTGCTCCGGTATAGGAAAACGCATTATTCGTATTGCGTTTGAAATGCTTGTGATATGGGCTGTTCGGGTTGTTGCATTGAGAGGGGCGGATGCCATCGCCCGGGCAGGTATAGTCATATGCCGGCAAATCGGATTTGATTTCGCTCTCGTTACGATTGATGCCGATACGATGGTTTTTGAAGAAGGTGTAACCGAGGTCCAGATTGTAATTCTGGTCCCTGTCGATCGCCGTGTTATACCAGCGATGCCCGCCTGAATACGTCATGTCGTCGCGGCTCTCGTGCATGCCGCCGAAAGCAAGGTCGAAACCATTGGCCGCGCCGCCAAAGGCAATCTTCTGGCGTTGCAACGAATCGCTGCCGATACCGATTTCGACCGAGGCAAACGGTTGGGCGGCATCGCCGCGCCTGGTGATGATGTTGACGACGCCGCCCATCGCGGAAGAACCGAACTGAATCGCCGAAGGTCCGCGAATGATTTCCACCCGCTCCACATTTGCCAGCCCCGCGAGCGCCAGATTGCTCATGCCGATCCGGCGACCATTCAGAAGGATCAGCACCTGGTTTTCCATCTCGTTGGTCATTGTCAGGTTGCCCATGCCGCGAATCTGGACATTGCTGATGTCGCCCAACGTGACGACATGAAAACCGTTCTGCGTCAGCAGATCGGCGACGGAGGTTGCGGTCGAGGCTCTGATGTCCGCCGAATTGATGACCGTGATATTGCTGCTGACTTCGCTTTTGGCTTCCTGCATGCGGTTTGCCGTGACCACCACCTCGCCCAGGGGTGTGGGCGTTTCTCGTGATTCGGGTGACGGCTGGGCGTACAGATTTCCTGCGAACAGCGGCAGCAATAGCGGTAAAAGCGGCGCGGCCACGGGTTTGAGACGAATTTGCATGGTTTTCCCCTGCCGACAGGCGTCCCCGCATGCCGGCGCAGCATTGATGAAAAATGCCGGGACAAGGGGCTGGACGGGGAGAGAACGTGACCGCCAGCGCCACTTCCCCGTGGCACTTTGCTTGTTGTTACAGGCCGGTCTCCGGACTCGCAAGTCTTGACGCGCCGCCTTCCCAGGAAGAACCCAGTGGCATTATGGCGCGCCCGCGCTCGCTTACCGTTGCGGGGGCAGCAGCGGGATTGTCTTTGGTCGAAGACGCACCGCTTTCCCGTTTATCCACCGCGAAAAGCATCGCGGCGGCACCTGAAACGGGGCGCATTATACCCGATCACCTCGGTTTACGACCATTCCTGGCGAGCGATTAAAGGAACGGATGGCGTTCACTGGGCGCTGCGTCCACAATGGACGTCCGTATTGCCAGAGGCATGCTATTCATGAGCGGGAAGATTCGCATCGTCGGGGCCGCCAGCGGGCTGGGCGCGCAGGACCGGGGCTGCGCCGATGGGCCGGTGGCCTTTCATCGCTCGCAAGCCTGGCACGAGTTGCAAGGCCATCCGCGCCTCGACTGGGGGCCGCTGCTGTTCGCCGCCGATGCCCAGGCCGGTTCGGAAATGGCCCGCATCGCCAGCTTCTGCCGGCGTCTGGCCGACGAGGTAACGCGGGTTCGGCTGGCCGGCGATTTTCCGCTGATCATCGGCGGCGACCATTCGATTGCCGTCGGCACCTGGAGCGGCGTCGCACGGTCCGTCGGGGCGCCGCTCGGTCTGCTGTGGATCGACGCGCATCTCGATAGCCATACGCCGCAAACCAGTTATTCCGGGGCCGTGCATGGCATGCCTTTGGCCTGCCTGCTCGGGCGCGGCGACAAGCGCCTGCTCAAGCTCGGTCTGGCCGGCGTGCAGATCAGTGCGGCACATACCGTGGCGCTTGGGCCGCGCAGCTACGAGGCGGAAGAAATGGCTTTCCTGCGCGCCCAAGGCGTGCGCATCATCGACAGCGGCGAAATCGCCGCCCGTGGCTTTGCCGCCTGTCTGCACGAGGCGCAGACCATCGTCGCGGCCGCCCCGGCCGGTTTCGGCTTGACGCTTGATCTGGATGTCATCGACCCCGACAACGCCCCCGGCGTCGGCAGCCCGGAACCGGACGGTCTGTGGGATGGCGACGTGCTGGCCGCCCTGGCGCGGCTGGCAACGCTACCCGGCCTGTTGGCGGTCGAGATCGCCGAATACAACCCGGACCGCGACCGGCAGGGGCGAACGGCGCGGCTGATGGCCGAATTGATTAGCGAGATGCTGCCGGGGCTGGTTGACCGGTTTCAGGGCTGAGGATCGAGAACGAAACCGTAGCACGCCGGGAGTTCGGCGGCGGTAATCGCTTGCAGGCGGTGCTCGCCCCAGAATATTTCGGCCTCCCGCCTAGCCATCAGGTCGAGCAGCGCCTGTTCGCTGGCCGGCTGGCCGGTCGCATCACGGCATTCGGCGAGAAATTGCGGCAAATCGCGGTCATCGAGCAGGCCGATACCCAGTTCGGCGGCGAGCAAAATGCTGCCGCTATCGTCGACGAGGATGGTATGCAGTGGGCCGGCGGCGATGCCGGTGTGGCTGACGAAACCCTCGCACGCGCGGCGAAAGATCCACGGCGTACAGGCCAAGCGGACGAAAACCCGTTGCGGCCCGTTTTGCATGAACCAGCAGCCAGTCTCGTCATGGCCGTACTGCCGGTTGATGAATTCGATCAGGCCGCGATGGTCGACACGCTCCCCCTGCAACCGCCAGCCGCCGCGCCGGTCGAGCGAGAGCCAGCTGTAGCAGGCGGGGAAGTTGGGCCAGCGTGGGGTTTCAGGAGTCAAGGCCGAGATCCTTCACAAAATGACTATCGGGGCGAACCTTTTCGATAGAGACATTAAGTTGCTCGGCGGTAAGTAGCAGCACTCCCTGTAGGACGTACTCGCGGGTCCACTCATGATTTTGGAAGCGAACGTAGGGCACCAGCGCACCGACGGTGGACGCATTCTCGGGGACGATATCGCCCAACCTGTTCGTGATGATGGCGGCGCATAGCGGCAGCGCAAACAGCACAAAAACCAGCGCCCATCCAGAGGAGACGCCCGCCAGCGCCAAAAGCGCCAAACCACCGAGGGGCATGACGATATGTATTGGGAACGCAATGCTCTTTCTGCACCGGAGCCAAGGGAGGTGTGGGGCGTCTATGGCCTTTTTCAGCTCAACCCATTGCTGCCTGATATTGCCATTCAGAAAATTCCTGATTGGCGAATCCGGGCGTACCTCGTTGCGCCGAGCGCCAAACTGCCGGACGAGTGCGGAGCGTATTCGATAGAAGCCCGCTTGGGAGAGACATCGCCCTTTGCTTTCGCCGACGTTCCCGAGGCGGGCAATCACATAGTCTGAGAGCATTCCAGGCGTGGCAAGGGTTGCGGCGTCGGCGTCGTCAACGCTGATGCCGAATTCTTCTTCAACAGCAAGAAGCAGTTCAACGCCATCGAGGCCCACGATGTAACTCCCGGCATCAGTCAGCGTAGGCTTCCACCATCGGACACCCGCAATTCAGATTGCGATCCCCATACACATCATCAATCCGATTAACGCTCGGCCAGAACTTGTTGGCAGCTACCCAGGGCAGCGGGAAGACGGCTTGCTGGCGGCTGTACGGGCGTTGCCACTCGCTGTTCATGACATCGGCCTGAGAGTGCGGGGCGTTTTTCAGCGGGTTGTCGTCGGCTGGCCACACGCCGTTCTCGATCTGGCGGATTTCTTCGCGGATGGCGATCAGCGTGGCGATGAAGCGGTCGAGTTCAGCCTTCGATTCCGATTCGGTCGGCTCGACCATGATGGTACCGGCGACCGGGAAGGAGACGGTCGGCGCGTGGAAGCCGTAATCCATCAGGCGCTTGGCGATGTCGGTTTCGCTGATGCCGGTGGCGGCTTTGAGCGGGCGGATGTCGAGGATGCACTCGTGCGCCACGCAGCCGTTCTTGCCGACGTAGAGCACCGGGTAGTGCGCTCCCAGCCGGGCGGCGATGTAGTTGGCATTCAAGATGGCGACCTGCGTTGCCTGCTTGACGCCCTCGCCGCCGAGCATGGCGAGATACATCCAGGAAATGGGCAGGATCAAGGCGGAGCCGAAGGGCGCCGCCGAGACCGCGCCCTGGCCGGTGTGCGGGCCGTCGATCGGTGCGACGGCATGATTGGGCATGAAGGGAGCGAGGTGGGCCTTCAGCCCGATCGGCCCCATGCCGGGGCCGCCGCCGCCGTGCGGGATGGCGAAGGTTTTGTGCAGGTTCATGTGGCTGACATCGGCGCCGATGAAGCCGGGCGAGGTCAGGCCGACCTGGGCGTTGAGATTGGCGCCGTCCATATACACCTGGCCGCCGTTGTCATGAACGATGGCGCAGATGTCGCGCACCGCTTCCTCGAATACGCCGTGGGTCGAGGGGTAGGTAATCATCAGGCAGGCCAGGTTGTCCCGGTTGGCTTCGGCCTTGGCCTTGAGGTCGGCGACATCGACATTGCCGTGTTCGTCGCAATCGACCACGACCACCTGCATATTGGCCATCTGCGCGGTGGCCGGGTTGGTGCCGTGCGCCGACTTGGGGATCAGGCAGACGTTGCGCTGCGCCTCGCCCCGGCTGGCATGATAGCGGGCGATGGTCAGCAGGCCGGCATATTCGCCCTGCGCGCCGGAGTTCGGTTGCATGCAAACCGCATCGAAGCCGGTAATGATCCTGAGCCATTCGGAGAGGCCGGCGATCATCTCGTGGCAGCCCTGCGCCTGTTCGCGCGGGGCGAAGGGGTGAAGGCCGGCGAATTCCGGCCAGGTGACCGGGATCATCTCGCTGGCGGCATTCAGCTTCATGGTGCAGGAACCGAGCGAAATCATCGAATGGTCGAGCGCCAGATCCTTGTTTTGCAAGGATTTCAGGTAGCGCAGCATCTGGTGCTCGGTGTGGTGGCTATTGAATACCGGGTGTTGCAGCACGGCGTCGCGGCGAATCAGGGCGGCAGGCAGCAGCGGATCGGCGGCGGTGATCTGGGCGTCGATGGCCTCGACATCGAGCGTGACCTGGGCGATCAGCTTGAACAGCGCGGCAAGATCGTCGCGGGTCGTGGTTTCGTCGAAGGCGATGCCGAGCACGCCGGCCGAGACGCGGCGCAGGTTGTAACCGGCGGCCTGGGCGTCGAGATAAACCGATTCGGCGCGGGCGCCGAGATCGAAATGCACGGTGTCGAAGCACTGCCGAGTCAGCAACTCGATCCCGGCCCGCTTCAGCCCTTCGGCGAGGATCGCGGTCAGGCGGTGGATGCGCCCGGCAATGGCGCGTAGCCCCTCGGGGCCGTGATAAACGGCGTACATCCCGGCCATGTTGGCGAGCAGCACCTGCGAGGTGCAGATGTTGGAATTGGCCTTCTCGCGGCGGATATGCTGTTCGCGCGTTTGCAAGGTCATGCGGTAGGCGGTCTTGCCGCGCGCATCCTTGGAGACGCCGATGATGCGGCCCGGCATCGAGCGGACGAAGGCTGCGCGGGTGGCGAAAAAGGCGGCGTGCGGGCCGCCGAAGCCCATCGGGATGCCGAAGCGCTGGCTGGAACCGAGCGCGATGTCGGCACCCATCTCGCCCGGCGACTTGAGCAGCACCAGCGCCAGTAAATCGCTGGCGACGGCGATGGTCGCGCCCTTGATTTTCAGGCAGGCGATGATGTCCGTCAGATCGCGGACTTCGCCGTTATCGCTTGGGTACTGGAGCAGGGCACCGAAAAATTCGCCGTCCGCCTGCGTCTCGGCCGGCGCGATCACCAGTTCGAAACCGAAATAGGCGGCGCGCGTCTTGACCACGTCGATGGTCTGCGGAAAACAGGCGGCATCGACCAGGAAGCGGTTGGACGGCGATTTGGAAACGCGCCGGGCCATCGTCATTGCCTCGGCGGCGGCCGTGGCTTCGTCAAGTAGCGAGGCGTTGGCGATTTCCAGGCCGGTCAGGTCGATGACCATTTGCTGAAAATTCATCAACGCTTCCAGCCGGCCCTGGGCAATCTCGGCCTGATAGGGCGTATAGGCCGTGTACCAGCCGGGGTTTTCCATGACATTGCGCAGGATCACCTTGGGCGTCAGCGTGTCGTAATAACCCATGCCGATGCAGGACTTGTTGATGACGTTCTTGCTGGCGATGGACTTGAGATCGGCCAGCGCCTCATGCTCGCGGCGCGGGGCCGGCAGCGGCAGATCGGCCGGCAGGCGGATGGCGGTCGGCACGGTCTGGGCGATCAATTCCTCCAGACTGGCCGCGCCGATGGCGGCCAGCATGGCGGAGATTTCAGCGGCATTGGGGCCGATATGGCGGGCGATGAATTCGTCGCGCTGTTCCAGCGCTGAGAGCGGTTGATTGAGCGGCATGGGCGGGGTCCGGGAGATGAGGTTCAGGCGAGGCTCAGGCGGCGTCGGCAACCGCCTGATAAGCGCCGGCGTCGAGCAGGGCAGCGAGATCGCCAGCGTTGTCCGGCTTGATCTTGAACAGCCAGGCGGCATAGGCGTCCTGATTGATGGATTCCGGCGCATCGACGACGGCCTGATTCACCTCGGCGACTGTGCCGGCGATGGGCGCGTAAACATCGGCGGCGGCCTTGACTGATTCGACGACGGCGATTTCCTTCTCCGCCGCGAAATGCGCGCCGACTTCCGGCAATTCGACAAAAACCAGATCGCCGAGGGCTTCCTGGGCATGGTCGGTAATGCCGACGGTAATGCTGCCGTCGGCGTTCTGCAACAGCCATTCGTGCGAGGCGGTGTATTTGAGTTGGGCGAGAACCTGGGACATGGTGATCTCCTGAGTGATTTAACGGATGGATTTGCCGTAGCGGGCGAAAACGGGTTTGACGACCTCGGCCTTGAGCAGCTTGCCGCGAATGTCGACTTCCACGCTGTCGCCAATCTGCACGCCGAGCGGCAGGCGGGCGAGGGCGATGGATTGTTGCAAGGTCGGCGAGAAGCTGCCGGAGGTGATTTCGCCGTCGCCGTGGGTGGTGATGACTTTCTGGTGACCGCGCAGTACGCCCTTATCAAGCAGGATCAGGCCGAGAAACTGTTTTTGCTGGCCGTTGGCGAGCAGCGCGGCTTTGCCGACGAAATCGCGTTCGTCCTTCATGGCGACCGTCCAGGCCATGCCGGCGTCGAGCGGCGAGACGGTTTCGTCCATGTCCTGACCGTAGAGATTCATGCCGGCTTCCAGGCGCAGCGTGTCGCGCGCGCCCAGGCCGCAGGGCACGACGCCAGCGGCCTTGAGCGCGTTCCACAGGGTTTCGGCCTCATTGGCGGGGAGCATGATTTCATAGCCATCCTCGCCGGTGTAGCCGGTACTGGCGATGAAATAGGGGCCGACTTCCGCCGCGAAAAAGGGTTTCAGGTCGGCGATGGCCGCCTTGGTTTGCGGCAACACTTGCCACACTTTGGCGCGGGCATTCGGCCCCTGCACGGCGATAATGCCCAGCGCATCGTCGCCCGTGCGGCGCTGGTTAATGCTGATGGCAAATTTCCATTCGGTGGCCTTGGCCTGCATCCAGGCCAGATCCTTGTCTGCGGTGCCGGCATTGATGACGAGGCGAAAGCGCGTGTCGGAGAGGTAATAGACGATCAGGTCGTCGATGACGCCGCCGGCCTCGTTCAACATCGCCGAATACAGCGCTTTGCCCGGCGTTGTCAGTTTGGCTACGTCGTTGGCGATCAGCCGCGACAAAAAGGGCCGGCAGTCGGCACCGGTCAGATCGACCGGACACATGTGCGAAACGTCGAACATGCCGCAGTCATTGCGTACCGCGTGGTGCTCCTCGATCTGCGATCCATAGTTCACCGGCATATCCCAGCCGCCGAAATCGACCATTCGGGCATTGAGCGCGCGATGGGCGGCGTTGAGCACGGTTTTCTTCAGCATATCAATCCTTTGCAGGCTTCATTGAAAGCCAGTTCTGGAAACGGAAAAGGGGCGAAATGAAAGAAATTCTTCTTGCATTTCACCCCTCTGTCCTCGCTACCTGAGAGATTTGCCCCATCGGTGGGCGCTGTCGACGCCGCTCTCCAGAGTTTTGCGGGGTTACCCCCAGTTCCACGGTCCTTTTGCCTGAGCGTTTTCGGGTGAAATTGCGCCTTCGGCGGCAGTTGCTTACTGCACTCTCCCAGGGAACGGCAAGCACTATAGCGGGGCGGCCGGACGGTGGCAACAGCCCCAGGGCAATCGTCATGTTAGGCCAAGGAGCTGAGTGCGATGGGAGTCGGATGTTGGGATGCTTATCCTCGAAGACATCGGCCGCTACGTGTTGTGGCAGAAGGGACGTGGTATTTTATGTCGATAAAAGGCCTTCAAATTTCGTTATGAACATGGGGCTGCTGATACCGGAAGACTCGAAATATACGATGCAGCCGCAGCACTACATGGGATCGCCAGAGCTAGTTCGATTATTACCCATGCATATATAAATGGTGAAATTAGAACGCGAGCAGAAGCTGTCGAAGGGGCAAAGATTTTTATCGACAGTCCAAAAAAAGGAAGCTTCCTATATGAAGCGACGATTTGGACTGCTGGAGCTATAAGCAGTGGTGTTTTTTATTATTTTATTAAGGGGCTGTCCTAGCTAAGAAGGCGAGTTAGGATGTTGGAATGTATGAAAGACGAAGCCGGTTAAGCCAGACGAAACGGACGAAGCTGCTCGAACATTTCGTGGCCGGGACGACGGCGAG